>JACREX010000025.1 GCA_016212695.1 Bacteroidia bacterium | reverse complement strand
GCGACAGCATTTTGTTAGGAGGTTCATGGCAAACTGAAGCAGGAGATTACTCCGATGTATTACAATCAGTATATGGATGCGACAGCACGGTTGTAACCAACCTTATTGTGAACCCTGTCTTTGTCATATCGAGCGTAGTCGGGATATGCGAAGGCGACAGTGTTGAAATCAATGGAAATTATTATTACGCTGCAGGCACATACACAGATATTCTTGCTACCACATTGGGCTGCGATAGTATTGTTGTTTCAGATGTGATTGTTAACCCGGTATTCCAGGTTACAAATGACGTACAGATTTGCACCGGGCAGACCTATTTTGCAGGCGGCGCATATCAAACCGCCAGTGGAATATACGCTGATGTTTATCCCAGTGTTTTGGGCTGCGACAGTGTTATTTCCACAAACCTTACGGTTACCGATTCAATAATAAATATTATTGACATTGCTATTTGCGAAGGCGATTCGGTATTTGCTCAGGGCGCTTACCAGTTTACAGCAGGAACCTATTACGATTTCTTAACTGCTCAGGGAGGCTGCGACAGCACGGTTGTAACCAACCTTATTGTGAACCCTGTCTATGTCATATCGAGCGCAGTCGAGATATGTGACGGCGATAGCGTTTACCTTGGAGGTTCATGGCAAACTACCAGCGGTGATTACACTGATGTGCTCACTTCACAAACCGGATGTGATAGCACTATTGTTACCAGTTTAACAATAAATACCGTTCCTGTCATATCGAGCGAAGCCGAGATATGCCTGGGTGAAAACTATACATTACCGGATGGTACTGTAATTGACTCTGCCGGTATATACACATCAACACTGTCAACTATACTGGGTTGCGATAGTATCATTGTAACCACATTGACTGTGAATGATTATCCTGTGGTTGAATTAGGCGCTGATGATTCATTATGCTTCGATACAAACGACAGTCTTGTATTGGATGCAGGCCTCACAGGCTCATCATATCTGTGGACAGGCGGTTATACTTCACAGACATTGACGGTAGGTGCACAGAACCTGGGATTAGGTACCCATGTAATCTATGTAACCGTGTCGAACGGCGATTGCGAAACCGTTGATTCTGTAATCATGGTAGTGGATATCTGTGATGCAATTGCACAGGTAAACAATGAAACAGTGATCAGTATTTTCCCGAATCCTGTGTCAGACAAAGTATATGTGAAAGGAGAGGGGATAACCCGGATTACTGTTTACGACATGCTTGGTCAGGTTCTGTTGGTAAATGAAACGACTTATGAAACGAATTCAATACCTATGAATCGCCTGTCCGACGGGCATTATTTGCTGAAAGTTGAAACAGTAAAAGGTATTATTAACAAAGTGATAACTCTTAAAAGGTAGTAAAATATCATTAAAAAAATATTAGTATGCCCGCTCGACTGGGGACTCGGCCATGCCAGCCGCATGGTTCCTGTTATTAACGCGCTTCTGCATAATAATTTTGAAGTAATAATAGGCGCCGATAAACATCCCCTGCAATTGCTGAGAAGTGAATTCCCACAACTGCCATATGTTGTTTTTCCTTCTTACAGCATAAAATATTCCGGTACAAAATCTTTGGTGTGGGTAATGTTAAAACAAGCGCCATGGATACTTTTTGGAATTTATAAAGAACATAATGCCCTGAAAAAAATTATCAGGGAACAGAACATAGATATAGTAATTTCAGACAACCGGTTTGGTTTATGGAACCGGAAAATCTATACGATATTTATAACGCACCAGTTAATGATTAAAATGCCGCAAAGCATTTGTTTTTTTGAATTTCCTGTGAGCCGGATAAATAATTTCTTCATAAAGAAATACAACAAATGCTGGGTTCCCGATTATGATGAAGGAATGTGCCTTTCCGGGCAACTGTCGCATAAATACCCTTTGTTGCAGAACACATTTTTTATTGGTCATCTTTCAAGATTTCATAATTTAGTACAGAGTCAAAATACGCCGGAAGTTGCTGTAAAACATGATATACTCGCTGTTTTATCGGGACCGGAACCACAGCGTACGATTTTCGAAAAGATACTGATTGATAAATTTAAACAAACATCGTATAGCGTACTTATTGTGAGGGGGATTCCCGGAGAATCCGCAGAAATAAATATTACAGAAAAAATAAAAATAATCCCTTATATGGGAAGCATGCAGCTTTCCGAAGCCATGATGAATGCGGAACATATTATTTGCCGTTCCGGTTATTCTTCAATAATGGACTTTGTGGCAATGAAGAAAAAAGCCATTCTTGTTCCCACGCCGGGACAAACCGAACAGGAATATCTTGCAGAATATTTATTTGAAAGAGGATGGTTTTGTCATGTAAACCAATATGATTTTGACCTTGAAGAAGCAATAAAAATATCAAACCGCATGAGTCCGGAATTTCCTGATTTTTCAGGCAGCCTGCTCGATATGCAAATCAACTCCTTAATTATGCAAATGAGATGTCCGTCTGTACAAGTTTTTTAATTTTAAAAAAATTATGGTTTTTATTTGGGTTTCGGAAAAATATTTATTAGGTTTATAGTGTAATAATCTAACTAATTTCTGCTAAAAATGCTTTTATCATGCTTTGTTGTCAGATAAAATGTGACTGACGAAACGATGTTTTAAAATAATTCAAAAAAAAGCAAAGCGAAAAAATAAATTTTATTTAGAAAACAGTATGCCAATAAAAGAATACAATGAGTATATATATCTGGAGCCAAACATTGTTTCGGAAAGCAGGCCGGAAAAGAGAGTGGTAACCATAAAATCCCGTTATCACAGGGGAGCTAAGCGATACATGATATTTTTTCATTTTGACAAAGAATTGATAGACCTGGTAAAGAAGATGGACGGGATAAAGTGGAGTGATACTAATAAGGCATGGTACCTTGACAATAACCCTGAAAACATGAAGTTGATATTTGCAACATTCAGGGGATATGCATGGATTGATGCGTCTGCTGTGTTTGAAAACAAAGGAGCCGGATATTATGATATACCTGTTTTGGATGATATAGAGATGTCTTGGTTTCGTGATGAATCAAAGCCTGTTCCTGATTTCCTTTCCAATCCGATGGCCGATGATATTAAGGCGGAGTTTGAATCATTCAGGACATGGATGCAGCAGATGCGTTACAGCGAAAGCACCATAAATACTTATACTGACAGCTTGTCGGTATTTTTCAGGTATTATCATGAAAAAGGGCTGAAGGAAATCACAAATGATGATCTGAATGAATTTAATGCAAATTATATTATTGCCGGTAACCTGTCGGCCTCGTATCAGAATCAGATCATAAGCGCCATCCGTTTGTTTTTTGAAGAAAAGCAAAATATAGTTTTCGATATTTCGGTATTGCAAAGGCCCAGGCGTTACAGAAAGTTGCCCAAGGTAATTGCCAAGCAGGATATTGAGAAAATGTTAAAAATCATAAAAAATCAAAAGCATAAGATTGCGCTGACCATGATATATGCTTGCGGATTGAGGCGCAACGAGTTGATTAATTTAAAAGTGGATGATATTTGTTTTAAGCGAAAAACCCTGAGTATTATTAATGCCAAGGGTCAAAAAGACCGGGTACTTCCGCTTAGGGATTGTAACGAAATAAATTAGTCATTTAGTGGATACCTTTTTATCTATAATGTAATTCCACTCACCGTGAAATTCATTCCTTTTTAAGTTGACACTTTCTAATTCTTTGTCGGTAATTTTAATGCCTCTATTAT
>JACREX010000246.1 GCA_016212695.1 Bacteroidia bacterium | reverse complement strand
GGAACAGATACCGGAAAGTTACAAGTTATATCAGAACTATCCGAATCCGTTCAACCCGACGACTACGATACAGTTCGATATACCACAGGAAGCCATGGTAACCTTGAAGATATACAACCTGTTAGGTCAGGAAGTGGCAACGGTTCTCGATGGTGAAGCGTTCGAAAGTGGACTTCAAACAGTAGATTATAATGCAAGTATGCTGGCATCGGGAGTGTACTTCTATCAAATTTCCACAAAGGGAATTGAGGAAGGTGGTTCGTTTTCCAAAGTTATGAAGATGATTTTAATCAGGTAAGATTTTTTTGGAATTGGACATTCTGATACACTACTATTTTTATTCCGACATTTGGAAACGGTAGTTACAATTTTGGCAAGCCTGCTTGTGATGTTTCATATAATAGAAATTATTACTACGCAGTATATAATTTTAAATCTTCCACTAATTTTGTGTGAAATAGTTTTGGCGATATGGCTAATTGTTAAAGGATTCAATCCGATCTCAACTCACACCTTAAATAATGAATGTGATTCTAAAATCGATTGATTGATGATTAAAAGATCGTTAATTTACATATATGCTTCTAACAAAACTACATATTCCACCTGCCGGCAATAATATAGTCCATCGATCAGAACTTTATGAAAAATTGAACATTGGGTTAGATAGAAAACTAATCCTCATTTCTGCCCCTGCAGGTTTTGGCAAAACAACCCTGTTAAGTGATTGGATTAATCAACAAAAAATTCCAGCAGCATGGTTTTCAATTGATAAAGCGGATAACGACCCCGTAGAATTTTTGAGCTATATAATTTCGGGGGTTCAAAATATTAATAAAGAATTTGGAAAAACCACCATCAAGTTGTTAAATTCTCCCCATAGACCATCTTGCGAGTCAATTGTCAGTCTGTTAATCAACGAGATCCTAAAGATTGATAAACACTTTTTGTTGGTACTTGACGATTTTCATCTGATCGAAAGTGAAGAAATATTTAAATTAGTTGGTTATTTAATAGAACATATTCCCGATAAAATACATATAGCGATCCTAACTCGATCGGATCCATCGCTCCCTATTGCCCGACTAAGAAGCCGGCACCAATTAGTTGAGTTACGTTCTTCAGACCTAAGTTTTTCTGCAAATGATATTTCCATATTATTCAATAAAAAATTAAAATTAGGCTTGTCTGTTGACGATGTTTATTCGCTCGAAATAAAAACCGAGGGCTGGATTGCAGGCTTGCAATTAACTGCTCTATCAATGCAGGGTCGTGATAATATTTCCGAATTTATTCAAGACCTAAAGGGAGATAATCGGTATATCATGGATTATCTTGTTGAGGAGGTGCTAAAAATACAAACAAATGACATCAAGAAATTTTTATTACATACATCCATTTTAGAGCAAATGTCGGCTCCTTTATGTAATGCTGTATTAAATAGAAATGACAGTCAGTTAATTTTGGAGAAACTCGAACAAAATAACATGTTTGTTATTCCTTTAGATAATGACCGAAAATGGTATAGATACCATCATCTTTTTGCAGAGTTATTAAAACAGAGGCTTCAACAAAATAATAAAGCAGCCATTGTTGAACTTCATAATAACGCAAGTGAGTGGTTTAAGAATAACTCAATGCCATTATTAGCGATTGAACATACTATTGAAACAAAGGATTTTAAAAAAAGCATACAGTTTCTTGGAGAAATAGTAGAGACTATGTGGAGAAACGGACAGCATGCTGCTATTATAAAATATGGTGATTTACTGCCTGATGAAATCATTAAAAAGAGTGCAGATTTTAGTCTATACTATGCATGGATATTAATTATTGCCGGTCAAAATCAGAAAGCTGAGCCTTTTTTGGTGAGTGCCGAAGACATTACAAAGAAGATAATTAATGATAAAAATTCCTCAATAGAAGATATTCAGAATAGTAAGAAGCTGTCAGGGAAAATATGTATTGCATTTGCTTACCTCTACTCAAAAACCGATAACCCGGGAAAAACTTTTAGCTATTTTACAGCTGCTATGGAGAACCTCTCAGAGGATGACCCTTTGTGGATTAGCTGGGGTTGGTATTCAATTGCTATGGCAGAAGATGTTCGAGGGAATATAAATGAATGTCCTGGAGCTTTTGAAAAAGCGCTTGCCTACAGCATAAAATCGGGCAACATTTATCTTATATCTTCCAATGCCTATAATCTGTCTTACATGGAACAGCGCATGGGGCTTTATACTTCTGCATATAAGAAATGTTCTGACCTGATTGCTATGATGAAAGAAAGTGGTAATTCACAAATTGCAAAATCGGAACCAACCTATATCGAGTTATATGCATGTATGGCAGAAATTGAATGTATGCGAGCTAATTTTGAGGAAGCTCTTGCAAATATAAAAATCGCATACAGCTTAAGTATAAATTTATCCAACAGTTCATATAAAGTCTTTGTGCGATTAATTTATTCGCTTATTTTATTCGGACGCGGGGATAATGCCGGGATTATTAAGTTGTTAAATGAAATAGATGCGATTATAAATCAAAATATAGTATCCCCATCTGCCAGAGCCATTTATATTGACATGAAAGGGAAAATGCTTATTGAACAGCATGAGCTTGAAAAAGCCAAGGACTTCTTTAAGGAAAATGGGCTGGGGCCCGATAAAAAAGTATCGTATATCGAAGATCGTGGTTTTTTTTCATATGTATTGCTACTGATAGAAGAATCAAAATTTAAAGAGGCAGAAAGAATACTTTCTGAATTACAAACGATGTTACAAGCCTCAGGCTGGATTGAGACATTGATTTCAGTGAAAATTGTTTATGCCATACTGTACAAACATACAGGAAATAAAGAAAAAGCTGTTGCAAACTTGATTGAATCATTGGAATACGCTGCTGATGAAAATATATTAATGCCATTTATTTATTATCATGATAGAATAAAAAATTTATTAATAGACGTATTTAAAATACAGGCTACTACAAAAACAAACATTCCTAAGAAATTAATAGATAAACTTAAGCTTGCTATTGAAAAAAGAGATAAACTTAATAAAAATATTTTAGAATTCGGGTTAAGCAACCGTGAACTCGATACGTTAAAACTACTTGTTGAGGAATTTTCAAATCAGGAAATAGCGGATAAACTGTTTGTTTCCTTGAATACAGTTAAAACACATTTAAAGAATATCTACCTTAAACTTGAAGTAAACAGCCGCGAAAAAGCAGTTGCGAAAGTGAAAGATCACAATTTAATCTAACCTGCGGTTAACATTTCCGCTTAAATATCTTTCAAATAATAAATCACCTCTTGAAATCACCCCTGAGGGTGATTTTTTTTTAATGTGTAAGACCTATCTTTGATTGTAAAAATAATGAAGAAACCATGAAAGGCAAAACGAAAATAAAAGTTCAGGAATATCTTGATATAAATTGGAAGGATCGTTTCGAAGGTATGGAAATTAGCTATGAAGGGGGTAATACTATTCTTACAGGAAATATAAAGGACGAGTCTCATTTACATGGGATTCTAAACCTGATAAGAGACTTAAACTTGAAGCTTATTTCAGTTAATATTATTTAACAGGAGAACTATATGAAAAAAATAATTCAATTTTTACTTTTCATTTTAGCAATGGTTGCTACATCGTTGCCGGTATGTACTCAAGGAGTTACAATTGATAGTTTGTATTGGGGGCAAATCCCTCCGGGTGATTCCGCAATCGTTTTTGCACCCGGAATCATATCTCTTTCTAACAGAAGAGAAACAAAGATAGTTTTTTCTCGGGATGGTTTGGAATGTTTAATTTCAGTAGGTGAAAATAGCACGTTTAAAATATTATATTCAAATCGTTATGGTGGTTACTGGTTAGAACCGGTACCTGCGAGTTTTATTCCATTTAATCATTCTCCCATAGAACCTTTTTTTAGCCCTGATAGTCTTCATATTTTCTACACCAGTAATGCAGATATTTATATGTGTACAAAAGTAAATCAAGTTTGGTCTGCTCCCGTCAAACTTACTTCACCCGTTAATACAAAATCTGCAGAGTATCATCCAACGGTTACTTTAGATGGAACTATTTATTTTTGCTCGACACGGGAGAATAGCCTTCCTGACATTTTTCGTTCCAAATATGAGAATGGAAATTACACAACGGTTGAAAAACTTGATAAGGTTATTAATTTACCCTACCATGCCTGGGATCCTTTTATTGCACCTGACGAAAGTTATATCATTTTTACTTCAATTCGTTCGGATGGCTACGGACAGGAAGATCAATACATAAGTTATAATAAAAATGGTCGCTGGACTAATCCTAAAAACTTAGGACCAAAAATAAATACCAATAAAATAGAATGGGGTTCTTACATAAGCCCGGATAATAAATATTATTTTTTCAGCAGGCCTAATGGTTGGGGACCAAATATCGCGGCAGATATTTATTGGGTAAGTGCAAGTTTTATAGAGATTTTGAAACATACGAATTTCGATCCTTACCTAAATTATCAGATTCCTGATCAGTCATTTCAAGTTGGACATCAATGCAGTTATACAGTACCGGACAGCACTTTTATCGATGACGATGGAAATAATACTCTTACATACTCAGCAACCTTGAGTGATGGGACTCCATTGCCTGTCTGGCTGTCTTTTAATCCTGCAACACAAACTTTTACGGGTACTCCAACGGATGTTATCAATATTAGCGTAAAAGTAACAGCATCTGATAGTGCTAATGCAAGTGTTTTCTGTTCATTTACAATCGATGCGAGTTGGGGTAACACGATCGTTCTTTCAACGATTGGAGCTGCGTACACACAAAATTTTGATAGTTTGGCAAGTAGTGGAACATCCAGTACCATGCCGACAGGTTGGATGTTTACTGAAACAGGAACAAATGCTAACACAAGCTACACCGCAGGAAATGGATCCGAAAATTTAGGGGATACCTACAGCTTTGGTTCAACGTCTAACTCCGACAGGGCATTGGGTAGTTTAGTGAGTGATAGTTTGGTTCCTTTTTATGGAGCAAGTTTTACTAATACTACCGGCAGCACAATTAATTCACTCACAATTACTTACATGGGCGAAGAGTGGCGGCTGGGTGCAACTGGCAGGGCTGATACCATTCAATTTCAATTATCAACCGATGCAGCCAGCTTAACTGAAGGAACTTATTCGTATTATTCTTTTTTTGATTTTACCACACCGACAACAAACGGAACAATTGGTGCATTAGATGGGAATTCCTCCACCAATCGGAGAACAATTATCGGTACAATAAACGGACTAAATATTACAAATGGATCAACGTTTTTTATCAGATGGATTGATAAAGATGTACCTGGCCCAGATGACGGGCTTGCAGTTGATGATTTCTCACTGACACCATTAACAATAAATCCGACGGTTATTGGAAGGGCAGAGCCATCGACAGTTTTTGTGGGAAATAATACTTTATTTATCGGTGCAGTTACTCCCGGTACAGATCCTGCAAGTTCCGGTTTAAGCGTAATAGGTGATCTGTCTTCGATTAGTGGAAGCAGTACACAACAATTTTATGATGACGGTACACATGGGGACGTAACAACCGGTGATAATATATTTAGTCTCCAAGCTTCTATTCCGACAGGAACATTAATCGGTTTAAAACAGATACCGATTACCGTTTCCGATGCGCAATTAAGATCTGGGGTTGATACTATCGATATAAATGTTGCTGCTTGTCCAACGATTTCATTGGCACCTTCGGTGCTATCGAACGGTATTCAATACAAATCATATAATCAAATAATATCTGCAACCGGTGGTGTTGCTCCATATACATATTCAGTAACTGCAGGAACACTACCAAGCGGCATTATACTCGCATCGAATGGAAACCTTTCCGGTACACCAACAATCAAAGGACAGTTTGTCTTCACCGTCACTGCCACAGATTTGAATTCATGTGTTGGAAGCAGGGAATATATATTCACGATCAATTGTCCCGCAATAACTCTTACGCCAACGACATTGTCGAAAGATACTGTTGGAAAAATATATTCACAAGTTATCACGGCAACTGGCGGCACACCTCCATATACATATTCAGTGACTGCCGGAATTCTACCTAATGGAATTATACTTGCTTCAAACGGAAATCTTTTCGGTACACCAACGGTTCAAGGACAATTTATCTTCACTGTCACTGCCACAGATGTGAACTTATGTGCTGGAAGTCGGGAATATTCATTCACGGTTGATTGCCCGACTATAACTATTACACCAACAACTTTGCCGGATGATTCGGTTGGGAAATTTTATTCACATGTAATTAGTGCAAATGGCGGCACATCTCCGTATGCATATGTCGTTGTTGACGGTAATTTGCCGGATGGTTTATTCTTAAACTCGAATGGAACAATTTCGGGAACATTATCCAAAGCAGGTATTTTTAATTTCACAATCAATGCTATTGATGCGAATAATTGTGCGGCTACTTCAGCATACATGGTAACGGTACTTCGAGCGACAGAAATTGTAGAAATTCCACTGTCGGCAAAATGGAATCTTGTATCAAATCCGGTTGACGTTATAAACGATTCCGTTTCAATTCTTTTCCCCAGAGCGATCGTTGGTGCTTCTAAATATACGACAAGTGGATATCAAATATCTGCACGATTAATAAACGGTTCCGGGTATTGGATAAAATTTGCTTCACCTGAAACTGTTATGGTTGAAGGAAGACCACGTTATGAAGATACAATTGACGTAATGGATGGATGGAACCTCATCGGTTCATTGACACGTGGAATTAATGTTTCATCGATTACCGGCGTGGGGACATCAATCATATCAGATTTCTTCGGATATGATGAAGGTTATGCTATGACCGATTCGATACATCCCGGGAAAGGTTATTGGATAAAAGTGAATCCGGAAGGGAAATTACATCTCTTATGGTCTGGAAATCCGATTGCAGCATCAGTTCGTTCAATTCAATTATCGAAGTTGAATGATAATATGAATAAAATCACTTTCGAAAATAAAACTGGGCAAAAACGCTCACTCTATTTCGGTGTACAGAATGCAGAGATGGAATCAGGATTTGATTTACCGCCGTCTCCTCCAGATGATGTTTTTGATGTCCGTTTTAAATCTCAGCGATTTGCAGAAACGTATAATTCTAAGATCGGGAAAATATTGCGGTACCCAATTCAAATTAGCGGAGCAGGTTCACCGGTCGATGTTCGATGGAATTCAACCTCAGATATTGATAAGATTGTGAAATTAGAAATTATGGAACCGGGAAAGAAGACATGGAGAGTTAATTTAACCCGGCAGAGAGAAATTAAAATTAATGATCCTGACAACACAAAAATTACAATGATTTTATCCAATCGAAGTGAAATACCGACCGAGTATAAATTATATCAGAACTATCCGAATCCGTTCAACCCGACAACAACGATACAATTCGATATACCACAGGAAGCAATGGTAACCTTGAAGATATACAACCTGTTAGGTCAAGAAGTGGCTACAGTTCTCGATGGAGAACTGTTCGAAAGCGGCACTCAAACAGTAAATTTTGATGCAAGTATGCTGGCATCGGGAGTGTACTTCTATCAGATTTCCGCGAAGGGAATTGAAGATATTGGTTCGTTTGCCAAAGTTATGAAGATGATTTTAATCAGGTAAGAATTTTGAAAAGAGAAATTATGATGCAATAATATTTTTTTCCGAAATTTGAAATTGGCAAAAAGATAAAACAAAATTTTTTTGGAATTTTATAAGTTGTATGCATGTTAATGATCGTCTGGTATGTATGGATGTTGTCCAACCCCGTAGATTAGTCGGCTAAGGTAATCAAATAATAGATAGGCGATCATATACAAAATACCGGATAAATTTCCGTTGAACGAGATTTCGATATATTCTGCCGCCGATTAGAACCGCTTATAGATTAGAAGTTTATTATCTCGTTTATTGTTATTAATTGGTGCTTAGCAACTGTTTTAAAAAATATGAATAAAATGAAACGAAATATATTTAATGAACTTAAAAAGAATCATCCTCGAATTTACTACTGTTTTTACGTTTACTCTTTTAGTTGGTATCGGAGTATCCTTTCTCTGGAACATTGTTTCCCACGGAGTTGCAATAATTGACCGGGAACCTTCATTTCGCTTGGCATTAATTTTAGGAATCTTTCTTCCAGTTGTTGAGTCAAGAATTGGAAAGAGAAATATTGATGCGGCAATATTTTGTTCCGACGTTTGAAATTGGTGGTAATTGAAAACCCGAAAAAGAAGTAAGTCAAGTAATCTAGATTCATATGACACAAAAGAATAAAGAAATTCCTTTATCCAAACGTTTCTTCCCGGGATTGTTGCCGATAATTGGAGTTGAAAAATATAATAAGGTCATTGAACGATATCGTGACATTTATTCAAACCATGAATTCCCTTCTAATCCTCGTCTTCGATGGCATTTGATTGAAGGAATTCTTCCGGGGCTTGCCCTTTACCAAGTCCTTAGAGAAAGTGAAACACAGGAAAACGCACTGAAAAATATTGATAATGCATTTGAGCGGTTATTTTCAAATACTGTTAAGAAGATGAAGAAAATTGGAAGTATTCCTTTCATATACTATCTCTTGAGATTTTTTATAAAATCTGCCTTGCTCTCATATCCACCCGAAGGTTGGGAAATCGAATGGAAACAGAACGACAAAAATGCAATTCGTTTTAATATGAAAAGCTGTTTTTATTACGATACGCTATCTAAGTATTGTGCTTCAGAATTAACCGCCTCATTCTGCCGCGTAGATGATTTGATATACGAAAATATGTCACCGTATTTGTTATGGCAAAGAACTATGACGATTGCCAGAGGTAATGCTTATTGCGATTTTTGTTTTGAGCATAAAAAAAGTTGAAATAATTATTAACACTCTAACTCTATTATTATTGAATTCTTGTACTACGATGAAGAATTTTGATAAACCGGAAATAGCAGATAAAAACGACGGATGCTTCATTAAAGTAAGAGATGGACTTCAATTATTTATCCATGATTACAAACCGGTAGAAAAATGAAAACTAAAATAGTCACTTTGTTTATCAGTATCCTCGTTGTTGCTCACTTCAATCAAAAAGTGTTTTCACAGCAACAACGGGAGTCTCTCCTGAAGGTTCTTGGGACTTTCCCTCAGCGCCCACCGGTCAAAGTTGATACATTGGAGAGTGTGCAACTTGAATCCGGTTGGCGGTACAAGATAGAGTATCTGTCTGAGCCGGCGAACAATCTTTTCGATGAGCCCGAGGATAGAATTCGGGCATACCTCTTTATTCCACAACACAAACCTGATCAGCGTCTTCCAGCAATTGTCGCTATCCATCAGGATGCTGACAACTCACACCTTGGTAAGCTCGAACCGGCTGGATTGGACATCGACGACGGGAAACACCAATACTACGACGACCAGAAATATGGTCTTGAGCTTTTCCTTCGCGGCTATGTTGTTATCTGCCCCGATAGATTCGGACATGCGGAGAGAAGAAGAATCCTGCAGGGTGATACGCAGTTGGTGAACAAGGAGCGGGACGCCGATTTCTATAATCACCGTGTAGGTCAGTTGTTAATGAAGGGGAGAACAAGCCCGGGCAAAGAGGCATACGACTTAATGAGAGCTGTCGACGTGCTTTATTCGCTCGATGTTGTCGATACGAGTCGCATCGGGACAATCGGGCATTCGGCGGGCGGGTATAACCTGGTCTATTTTATGTCCGCCGATCCACGGGTGAAAGCTGGAATATCTTCCTGCGGTTTTTTTGAATTGTTGAATTTTTTTAACGACAAGGAGCCGGTCAAGCGTTGGGCAAGTTCGGCGCTGCCTGGATTGGCGAAAGTTGGTAAATCGGCAGACTACCTCGCCGCCCTTGCTCCGCGACCAATTTTGCTCACGCGTGGAAAGGGCGAATGGTTGGGTCATCCTGATGGCGAAAGGAGAAGCGCCAAACATGTCCAGGAAACTGTCGAACTCGAACTGTACTCGCGAAAACATTACGAGGCTCTTAACGCCGGTGATAATTTGAAAGTCATTTACTTCGATGGAGGACATTTTTTTACGCTGCTCGTCAAAAAGATAGCATATCATTGGTTAGATAAATATCTGAATTTCACAAAATGGCAGCGAGAGGAATCGCTAATTCAACGCCTGGACGACCTTTGCACTCAAACAAAGCAACAAAGCGAAGAATCCGCTCTACAGTGTGTTCTTCCTGTTGAAAAGCAGGATCATATCCGGCATCTCATTTTCATCGGACAATCCGCTAAAGCAGCTGCGCTTATTGAAGAAAGTCAAGGGCAGATAAGAGATTTTTCTGGAACCAAATTTAAGAACAAAAAGGTCAAATTTACCTTTTATGCTCCTGCTGCTAAAGAAGTTTTTGTTGCCGGAAGTTTCAATGGATGGAATCCCACGAAGGACAAACTGACGAAACAGAGCAATGGCAGATGGGAAACGAGCATGTCTCTCCCAGTCGGGGTTTATTGTTACAAGTTCGTTGCCGACGGGGAATGGTTTATCGATCCACAAAATACTGAGACATACTACAATGCCGAAGGTGGTGAGAATTCAGTACTTGTCGTTTCGCGGTAAGAATGATGACGATACGTATCGCCGATAATGTGAATAAAATTACTTCGTGATATTTTCACAACTACTATTTTATAATTCTTGTACTTCGATGAAGAATTTTGATAAACCCGAAATATTAAATAAGAGCGATGGATACTTCTTCGGAGTAAGAGATGGACATCATTTATTTATCTATAATTATACGCCTGTAGAAAAATACAACTCCACAATCTTCATCATCTCGGGCATAACCGGGATAAATCATCACAATGAAAAAGATTTGATCGGTATTTTATCGAATGACGAAAACAGAGTTGTCGTTATTTACCCGCGTGGAACCGGATATTCTGAAGGTATACGCGGTGATATTTCTAATTTTGAAGATTTTATTAATGATTTCTCAGAAATCATTTCCAATGATAAAGATTATGGTTCCGTGCAGCATAAAATATTCTTGTATGGCCATAGCATGTCAGCCGCAATTTTGTTGGCTGCTGTTTGCAATCTAAAAAATATTGCCGGAGCAATTCTTGTAAATCCGGCATACATTTTAAAAAATGCAAAAGGAATGTCTCCTGGCTTTTTCCAGTACATTAAATACGCTTACTATTATTTTTTTGCAAAACATACACCGATTGTTAATATGGCTGGTGATTCTTCACAAATCGAAAACGAAGAAGACCGACACGAATCGGAGTTGCGGAATAACAATCCATTGCTGGTGAAGTATTTTAGTTTGTATGTAATGACAGAGACAAAAAAGCTGATGGAATCGATGCTCGTATTATCCAAAGCGGCAGACTTTCCTCTACTTTTGCTCTATGGTGAAAAGGACAATATCGTAGAAAAGAAGGGTTGCGATTTAATTTATGAAAACTGGAAACATCATAATAAACAATACGTATTAATCGAAAATGGTTCACATGGAAAATCAACTCTATTATTAGCCTGCGATATAATTAAAAGATGGATAAAAAATAATTAGACGTTGAACTTTACAAGTGTTGTAGTGTTTGACAACACTATGAACAATTTTTGAAAAATATCGAGATGATTAAATTATGAAAATATTAAAATATGTTTTTTTAGCTTTACTAATATGCATTTGTCTAAGCGCTTGTACAAGAAAACCATCACTCAAAGAGGAAGTTCTGGCTTTAAAACAAGAATGGGGATTTGAATTCCCTCTCCTATCAAAAAACGATAGTATTAATCTATTACATATTCAGATGGAGAAAGCATACTTCACACTTGAACGTGAGAAAATGGATAGCTTGGCGAAAAAAATATTGGCTATTGACTCTACATTTTATATGGCTCTTTCATTTCAGGCATTCCAGAAATGGCCATTTGATTTGGAAAAATTAAAAAAGGCAAAAAAATATTCGTTAAAAGACACAACTGTACAGCGGCTTATCTTTGATGGTGATTATAGTTACTGGATAGAACACGATTCTATTACGGCACTGAAAAAATATACCGAAGTATACAAACGATATCCAAACAGCAAGATTGCAGCTTGGCTGGTGGCTATGGCATCAATGTGGACCAATGATTACAACGCGGCTATCTCTTATTTAAAAAGATCCATGGAAATAGACCCGACATTCTATTATGCATATCTTGATATGGGCGATGCCTATTTACAAAGCAAACAATACGATAAAGCAATCGAAAGCTTCAATCTTTTACTACAACATTTTCCGGCCAAATATCGTATTCATAAATACATTGGTGATGCATATCTTGGTTTAAATGATTCTATAAAAGCAAAAGAACATTATCATATTGTCGATAGCTTGAATCGGGTAACAAAAAAATAGACATTAATTTTTATAAAAGTATTCATAAAGATGAAAGAAATATGAAACAAAAGAGATTATTGATATTTGGCGCAGGCGTAATTGGTTCCATATATGCTGGGAAATTGGCTTTAGCCGGACATAAAGTAACAGTACTTGCACGAAATAAGCGATTAATCGAACTTCAAGAAAAGGGACTTTTGCTCAAATCGGCTCAACAAAAAAATATTACAAAAGTTAATGTTTCTATTATTTCCGAATTAAGTGACTATGATTTATATGATTACGTATTTGTAATATTAAGGAAAGATCATTTAGATTCTGCTTTACCAATATTGAGACCTAATAAATCTAAAAATTTTGTATTCATGGTAAATACACCAAGCGGCTATTCGGATTTAATAAATTCAGTTGGAGAATCACGGGTGATTCCTGCTTTCCCCGGGGCGGGTGGTAAGATTGAAGATGGCATTGTTCATTATACTTTAACATCAAGATTTATACAGTTTACAACTCTTGGAGAGATTAACGGTAAAAGGACAACGCGGATCTTAGAGCTACAGGATTGCCTGAGAACCGCCGGATTTCCGGTTGCGATATCCAGAAATATGGACTCATGGCAAAAATCACATGTTGCAATGGTATGTCCTCTAGCGTACGGTATTTATTATGATGGGGACAATAATTATACTCTTGCGAAGAACAAAGTTGCTATTAATCAAATGAATCTTGCATTAAAAGAAACTTTTTACTTTTTGAAGCATTCAGGTTTTGGAATTACACCTCCTAAATTAAATATGTTTGGAATGATACCAGTTTCTATTTTAAATTTTTTATTCCCCTTTATTTTTAATACAAAATGGGCGGAGACAGTAATTTCAAATCATGCACTTTCGGGTCGTGGTGAAATGGAAATGCTATCTAGGGACTTTATAGCATTAGCCGAAAGCAAAGGATGTGATTTAGTAGAATTAAAAAAATTAAATAAAAATCAGAGTACAACGGTTTTCAATCAGCATTAATTGATAACTTAAGATAAACGATAATTGTGAAGTCTGTATAGCTTAGGAAAATAAAAAAGTGCGGATGTAAGTACCATGGTCAAATATACGAAGCTTTATAAATAAATGATTAGAGAACATTCAATCAACGAACGTAATCAAATGAAAATAGGAATAATCGGTACGGGAGGGGTCGGAGGTTACTTCGGCGGCAAGATTGCCAAAGCAGGTTATGATGTTACATTTGTTACCAGAGGATTAAATCTCGATGCATTAAAAACAAATGGTTTGACTGTAAAAAGTATTCTGGGGGATTTCAAAATAGACAAAGTTAACGCAACCGATAAAATAGAAGAATTAAAACATGCCGATTTGATTTTAATTTGTGTTAAAGCATGGCAGGTAAAAGAAATTGCATTAAAATTAAAATCGGTTATAAAAGAAAATACCATTGTAATTACGCTTCAAAATGGAGTGTTGGCAGTCGATGAATTAAAAACTTGCCTGAACGAATCCAATATTGTGGGAGGTTTGTGTTTTATAATAAGCAAAATAGAATCACCCGGTATAATAAATCATTTTGGCGTTGAACCTTCGATTGTATTCGGTGAAATAAATAATTCGAAAACCGAGAGGTTAATCAACGTAAAAGATGTGTTTGACAAGGCGGGAATAAAATCAAAAATATCTGAAGATATTAATGCAGACTTGTGGAAGAAATTTATAACAATCTGCGTAAGTGGATTGCTTGCCGTTACAGGATCGACGTACGGTGAACTCAGAGAATTGCCGAAAACGCGAAGCATGATGATTGAATTATTAAAAGAAATTTATACACTGTCTCGGGAAATCGGTATCGGGATAGAATCCGATTTCGTCAATAAAACCGTAGCCCTAATTGATACATATCCTTATGATTCTACATCATCATTGACAAGGGATGTCTGGGAAGGTAAGCCATCAGAAATTGATTATCAGAATGGAACCGTCGTTAAACTCGGAAAGCAATACGGTATTGAAACTCCGATAAATAAATTTGTTTATAACTGCATTCTTTCAATGGAATCAAGGGCAAGAAAAAACGAAATTCTTACCACAGAAAATCCGGAACTTGGTACTAAAAAATAGTGCGTTTATAGATATTTGTGAAAATAGAATGCGGTACAATTTGTAAAAATAAATTCAAACAGAAAAATAATCATTAATGTCTAACTTTAAAATTTAAATATATGAACAATAAAATTCCAAAAAGTACAATCATGGGGCTAATTCTCGCTTTCTTTGGTGGTCCACTTCTACTCTTTATATTCAACCAAATTACCGATGATATACAATTAACTAACACAATAGTTATTATTCGAGAGTCATGTCTTTTCATTTTAACAGGGCTACTTCTAGTCCTTATTGTAAAGGGTGAAAAATTAAACCTTGAATCGATAGGTCTTCATAATAAACATTGGGGAAAATCATTAGTGCTTGCACTACTAATCACGATTTCGAGCGTTGTTCTTTTAGCGTGTATTGTAGGAATTTTTCACCTTTTAGGTATTTCATATGGTGAGGGGAGTAATCGATATGATAATGTATCAATGCTAGTATTATCAATAATAATGGTTAGAGCCGGTGTAATTGAAGAGATAAGTTACAGGGGGTTTATCATAGAGAGATTGGAAAAGTACACCGGTAACCGATTAATTTATCTTTATCTTCCCGCTTTAATCTTTGGAATGCTTCATTACCGACAGGGTTTAGCAGGAATTGTCATAGCAACAGCTGCTGGTTTACTTCTTGCTTTTTTCTATCTCAAGAAACGTGACTTAAAAGCAAACATTATTGCTCATTTTCTAGTAGATTTTATTCCAAATATTCTCGTTCCCTTGATTGCAGGAGCGAGTTAATTAGTAGGACTTAGAGGAAGCAGGCATGCACCGTATTACAATGCAACAAATACTTATTAGATTATTTAGCTGGAAGGGTCACGGCAAAAGTGACAAAACGTTGGAGAATAATTGCTTCGATTATAGAACTATTACCAAAACCAATTCATGATAGAATGTGAGGAATAAATATGAATCCAAATAGAAAAACAGCAATTGCATTTGGGATATTTCTAATTAGCGGAATAATTTTTGGGATATTGAATACAGTTCCTGCGTTGGAATATCCAGATTATCTGGTAAAATTATCATCAATCAAGACGCAGGTTTTGATGGCAGTATTTTTTCAATTTACTATGGCTGCAATTTATGTGTGCGTTGCGGTTTTATTATATCCAATAATTAAAAAATATAATGAATTGTATGCACTCGGGTATTTCGGATTCAGAATAATTGGTGCTACATTTCTTTTTGTTGGAATAGTTTCTCTCCTGCTATTATTATTTATAAGTCAAAGTTTTGTAACGGCAGGGCAGCCAAACCAATCACATTTCCAGACCATTGGAGCATTACTTAGAGTAGGTAGAGATTGGATGAATCATATTGGAATGATACTACCATGGAGTTTAGGCAGTCTGATTTTGTACTATTCATTTTATAAAATGAAACTAATTCCAAAATGGCTATCGGTCTGGGGGATTATTGGTTATACTTTAACTTTATTTGCAACATTTCTGTTAATGTTTGATCTGATTGAAATAGTAACACCAATTTACCTGTTAATGAATACACCGACAGCTTTATTTGAATTAGTTTTAGCAGTTATTCTTATAAGAAAAGGATTTAATCAAACTATGTATAACATTTTACTTACGAAATAATATGAAAATAATCGTTTATGTTTTACTTTTGGCTTGTGTTGCAAATAGTTCTGCTCAGAATAAGAACTATGTTATTGAGGGAACAATATTTGATAATCCACCTGATTCAATTCCAAAAATATTTGGAAAGGGAATAATTTCTATTACTGATAGATTTGAATATGGCTTAGCTATTTCACCAACTTGGGATGAAGTATTTTTTACTGCTGAGGAACCCGGTGATGGTTTAATGGTTATGAGAAAGCTTGCAGATAGAACCTGGACTCAACCTGAGGTGGCTGATTTAAGAAAAAATAAAAGTTGGGAATTTGAGGCGTTTTATTCTCCTAATGGAGAAAAACTTTTTTTCTCTTCCAATGTAAATGACACATCAAGAATCTGGTTTGCTGATAAAGAAAAAAATAAATGGTCTCTTCCCAAACTTTTGGATTCGCCTGTAAACAGCACTCCGGTATTTTGGGCCACTGTTTCTGATGACAACACCATGTATTATACAAATCTTTCTGTATTCAGAATTTATAAATCAATCTTGGTTAACAATAAATATTCAAAAACTGAAAATTTAGGATTGCCGTTCGGCGCTCATCCTTTTGTATCAAGAGATGGAAATTTTATTCTTTTTAATGGCAAAGGTGATATCTACATAACGTTTAAAGATAAAAATGAGAAATGGTCTAATCCAATCAAACTTGGGATATTAATTAATACTTCCGAATACAATGAAACATGTCCTTCTTTATCACCAGATGAAAAATATATTTTCTTCTCAAGGTATAATGATTTAAATGAAAAGAGTGATATCTATTGGGTAAGCTCAGGTATTATAGAAAAAATAAGAAAGCAAGTTTTTAAGTAATTCAGGCAAATGAAATTATTCGAATATGGATAAGAAACAAATAATGAAAAAATAACTGTGTAAGGCATGTGTATTCACTGTTATATATGACGACATTATACTTATATGCTAGTTAGTTGCAATATGGATCGTTTCCATATAAGCTAAATAGGATAGAGATTAGCAACTGGTAAATATTATTAAATGATTGTTTAACTTAAAAGATTATTAAAATGGTAACAAAGATTTTTTTTACTCTACTTTTATCTGGATTAATTTTCATTAATTCCTATTCACAAAAAATAGTATGGAAACCCAAAGCGGAACTTCCAAACAAATGTTT
>JACREX010000244.1 GCA_016212695.1 Bacteroidia bacterium | reverse complement strand
TAAACGATTTTATAAGGAAATAAAACTTCATTTAAAATTATTAAAAACTTTACCATTCGGGTTTCACGTTAGATATAGCGATGTACGATGTGTAACTGTTAAAAATTTTCCGTTTTTAATTCATTACAGAATAATTGAAGAAACAAAAACTATTTCTGTTATTGCTGTTTTCCATACCAGCCAAAATCCGGATATTTGGGAACAAAGAACTGAATAGTAATAATAAAAAAGCCCCGGTTTTTCAGGGCTTTTATTTTATTTCACTGCTTTATTATCTTCCATTCCTCCCTCTTCCCATCAATCTCTAACCTTAAAAAATAAACCCCTGCCGCTTCGTATGAAAAGTTTATTTCATCGCGGCCTGCAAAATTTTTGTTGATGTAATGCTGCTTCCCGTTGAGGTCAACTATTTCTATCAAACCGGACACTGCGGCCACTGAGCCTGTCGAAGTGGTCGAACTGCCCGTGTTTGTTACCTCTACTGCCAGTATTCCCTTAGTGGGGTTCGGGTAAATGTTCACAGTTTGCCCGCCGGAAAGGATTTCTTTTACAGGTTGCATTTCCTGCTTTGCTGTTGTGAGTGTGTCAACATGCGTAGTATCTGCCGGATTTGACAACCTCGCTGACTGTGAAGGCATCACTATGATGCGGCTTTCCCGGTTGCCCGAAGCATCATAGGTATATTTTACATACGGTTGCTGTGCTGTACCTGTTATTGCAAGCACCATGACAATTACAATTGATAAAAATATTGTTCTCATATTCGTAGGTTTTTTTAAGGTATGATAGTTATCGTTTTTGTTTTTGTATCTGAATGAATACCATTCCTCGCTGTAAGGTCTATAATATAATCACCTGATTTTTCATAAATATGCACTGGGTTTTCACCGCTGCCAATAGACATATTACCAAAATTCCAATCATACTTCTTAGCATCCTTTGATAAATTTTGAAATTGCATTTCCTGCCCTGCTTTTGGTTGTTGTGGTGACCATGTAAAGTCTGCGATTGGCTTTTTACCGCAACTTGCTAAAACAACCATAAAAAAAATCAAAACAAATACCGCTTTCATTTTAAGGATAATTAACTCGCCAAGCGACACTATCTAAATGCTGCTTTGTCAATTGATACCGCTTTAAAATTTTATACTGCGTTCTAACTTGATCCCATGTATATTTACTCAGAGTGTCATTGTCAAAAATAAATATAAGCAGATTACCTGATTTAATATTGCTATTAAATTGATCTTCCCATGTGCCACTAACCTCTAACCCTTTTTCCTCATTTGGCTTCAACATTAGGCGATCCACATCATTTTTGGGATTATAATTAGGTATAACTGTGTCGGGATAATTAGGACTACCTGCGAAAAAAATAATCCTGCCACTATTATTTTTAATCCTTAATTTATCATCAATGCCACGGAATACTTTTTTTTCGCAGCCGCTTAACAAACACAAAAAAATACCTATACAAAATTGAATAAAAAACAACTTCATAATTTTAAGGTCTATGTATCGTTAAACTATTTTTAATCCATTGCTCAAATTGGTCTGTCCAATCATCCCAACCCCAAAATGTTGCATCTGCATTGTAATCATCAATAGGGTTCCAAGGACTCCAACCATTAAAATTATCGTAATGTCTATTAAAGTAACGATATGCTCTTAGATTCGCATTTTGCTCCGTATAATAATGGTCGTAATTGGAACTACCCGTATGAAACAAACTGGGGAGCCCATATGCAAAATAAAAAAGCGGACCAACTTCTTGACTTTGCAAATAATGACCATATTCATGTTGGAAATATGGATCACTCGGATCTGCCTTTATGCCTCTTGACCCAAAAATATAATTACCCAAAGTTACTGCACCCCAGTTGACAGAATAACCTTCTAAAAGAGTTGCACCTCCATAATAATCTACGCTTTTAACACCTCCTAAAATATTATGAGTTTGGGCAGCATTATAGCCAACAAAAGTCTGTAGCCCTTCCCATGTAAATCTTGAAGTAAGTTGCCATGCTCTGCCAGCAAAGTTTCTATTTGGGTCTGTTTGAAACATGCCAACCGAAATTTTGTATGATTTATTTGTCATAGACCAAGAAGCCGACGGATCATAACTACTCCAAGCCTGACCCATTGATGAACTACTTGAAAAGTCTAAACCACCTTTAAAAAATGCAGTAGTTAGGGCGTCAACAACGCCAGTTGCAATTGGCCATGCAACTACGTCAGCTAGCGCAGCAATTCCAAATATAGCCCAAAAATTGTTACCACTGGGGTCAGTATATTTGAGGGGGTTGTTGAGGCAATACGAGAATTTGTTGTAGCTTTGGGAATAATCGGGCAACTGTGTAAAGTTATCAGGTGAAAGAAAACGGCCTAAGATAGGGTCATAAACACGATCATTCATGTTTATTAAAGCAAACGCATCGAGGTGTTCGTGGCCTGTGAAACCGTGGTCGAAAATGGGATGAGTTATGCCGGAAAGAATGCTGCGTTTGCCCCAGGGGTCATAGCGAAGTTGCTGGACTACATTACCCGATTCATCAGTAATTGTTGTGATGGAGCCGAGGTGGTCTTTGTAAATATAATATAGTGTGTCTGTAGCAACTCCATTTCTGCTGTTTTTCACATAAATGGCACAGAGACCATCGCCTGCTGAAATGTAATGCAGTTCTCGTGCGCCGTCTGTGTATTCTTCACGTTCAAAGTTAGTGGCATAATACTTTGACCTTTGCAAATCAGTATTGTAATATTGCTTCATGATTCGCCGTTGGTCATCGGGGCCATAGGTGAATTTTGCATAGTGGTAGTCGGTTGCAGTTTCATCAGTATATTCTTTAATATAGTCAACTTTTTGAAACACGGTGTAATTTATTTCCTGGCTGTTCATGGGCATATACGAGCCGTTTTTTACGGCAGTTACCGCATAGGGAATTCCTTCGTATTTAAGATCGCCGACATCGGATTTGAATGTGATGTTTCCCAAGGCATCATAGTCCACATTTTGAGATAAAACGCTATTGATATGCGATTTTTTGAGGCGTTTCATATTGTCGTTGTAATCAAATGTTTCATTAATGCTTTGCAGTATGTCGTTTCTGCCATTCATAAGGCCTGTTGTTGCCGTGATATTATATGACAGATTTTGTACCGCACCGCTTGCCGTGTTAATGCCTGAAATATTCCCATAGATATCATAGTTTTTTTTAGTTTCCAAATTTCCGGCTATTGTATAATACTTTGTGGGCTGCAAATATTGGTTGCATGTGTTGCCTTCCCAAATAACCGTATTATCGGATTTTTTAATTTTTTTCAGGTAGCCTGTTGACGGATCATATTCATTTAATACGATAAAACTATTGGATTCTGTGGGATAGGTTGTTTTTACAACTCTACCGAAATTATCGTAATTGTATTTTGACACAAAGATTTTTCCCTGGATGTTTTCGGTTAGTTCAACAGTGTTTCCGTAGCGGTCGTATTTATATTCATACTTTACATTATCGGAACCTTCAATCTTTTTAATTTTTCCAATTCCAAAACCATCGGAATAATAGGTATAGTTTGAAGCTACGCCTGTTGAATGTACCTTACTTAACAGCCTTCCAATTTCATCATAAACCATTGTGAATGTACCTTTGGCATCAGTTTGTGTTAACAGTTCGCCAAAAGCGCTATAACTATAATCAATATATCCGGCATCAGGGTCATTCAGATAATCCTGATAACCGAAATCGTCATAATCCATTGTAACAGCGCTACCGGGTGATTCGGCTTTTGTGAGCAAGCCCCGACTATTGTATTCGTACTTAATAAGGCCTGATGGATTGCCTGATGATTGTGTGGTTAAACCGAAGGCATCAATAGTTTTGGTAGTAACTTCACCCATTGAGAAATTTGTTATTACTACTAAACCGGGAGTATATACATAAGAAATATTTGCGCCTGACGGATGGCTGACATTAGTTACCCTGCCAATAGGATCGCTGTAAGTATATGTTATGTCGCCGGCAGATGTGGCTTCATAAGGCAGTGATTTAGTATAAAGTTGACCTTTTTCCGTGTAAGTGTAAACCACTTTATTTGCAGAACCATCGTACCCCTGTGTTTCTTCTTTAACAACCCTACTGAAAATATCGTAGTATTTTTTCAGATAAGGAGCGCCAGACATGGTTGTAGTGATGCTGTATAGAGCAGTATTATTCATACCATTACCGCTTTCAAACGCAAAAGTATTTGTAGCGACATTACCTTGTGGCGTAGTTGTTTTTTTCAGTCTCCCGAAACCATCATAAGTGTAAGTTGTAACGAGATTACTAATGTCTTTACGAAAAACAGGCACTCCAAATCTCGGATCATACTGCGTTTCGGTTTTGTGGTTTAAAGAATTCTTTTCAGAGGTAACAAAGCGTTTTTTCGAATCATATTCCAGATAAATTGTGCGTGTTGCAGCACCTGTTCCGGAAATGGTAATAACATCGGGCAACCCAAAACTATTCAAAGTAAGCGAGGTTGTTGTTCCCGGGTCAACAGAAATACCGCTTACCGCCCCATTAGTATAAGAGAATGTTGTGGTTTTCACAAACGATGAAGCAGGAGTTGTTCTGTCGGACGTTTCTTTGACAGTAGCGGGTTTTCCGGGACACCATGCACCGGCATTCGTGTAGGAATATTCCACCTTGTTGCTTCCATCTGAACCAAAACTTGTAGTTACCTTGTATACATTTCCATACAGCATATAATCAGAGCCTGTGGTTCCATAATCGTATATTGTGGTAAAAGTAACACCTTTTATGACGTCGTTTGTAACGCTCTGGCTTGTATAAGGGAAAATACGATTATTACCAAAAGGGTATATTTCATTGGTATTTGTTGTTAATGAAACCGGCGTTGAGCCATTTTTAATTTCAGTAGTTTTAGGCTGAAATATATAATAGGTATTATTATTATTCATTTCAAATGTCTGTTTCGTCTTGATATTTGTGTTTGAATTCTCAGTTAAAATTTCTGAAAAGCCAAGAAAACCTTTGCCCTGTTTATGTAGTTTAGCGCCTGTATAAGTATATTTTGTGTCATGCGTAAGGTCAAAACCATTATTAGAAACCACTGATGAAACAACATTTAAGGGTTTTTGAAAATCTGAGTTTGGAAAAGTTGCACCTGTTCCTTTTGTGTAAACAGAATTATCAGTGATACTTTTATAGTTAATGTCGGTTTCATAGTCGAACCCGTCTTTTATGATTTTTAACAAATAATCTGATGGTGAAAGATTAAAGTCAATAATATGTATATTGCCGGCTCCACAGCCCCCTTTATTAATAAATATTTCCAAAGCACCATCGCCGTCAAAATCGCCTAAATCAATTTCGTAAAGATCTTCATCAATCTTCCAATTTAAAACATAAGGGGTTAGTGCAATAAAACTTTTACCAGTGCTGATAAAAACATTAATAGTAGAAAAAACTGTATGATAATAATCAGTGCCAGGCTGGTTGACAATTTCAACAATATCGGACTTTCCATCGCCATTGACATCTGCAACATAATGCCATGCTCTTTTATCATTATCAGCCATAGTAAGAAACGGGGATTCAAAAATTGTATAATCTTTTTCATCAAAAGTATTATTATCACCTTTATTAAGTGCTACTGTCCACTTAAAATCAGGAGAAGTTTGCAGGACACTATTTGTTTTTAAAATATCTGTTTTTCCATCGCCGTTAAAGTCACCTGGAAGAATTTTATCAAACGGACTGATACCCGGTAATGCACTTGGGTGTTCTGTAGTTGTTCCAATATATAAACCCAAGTTGTTTATGAATTTCATTATATAATATTTACCATTGTCTGTATTGTATATATTTGCCAATTCTGTTTTTCCATCGCCATCTAAATCTATCGGGTATGAATTTTTAAATTCATATTCGGAACCAATACCGGTAGGCCAGGGTGTAGTATAATCTCCATTTATATTTAGACGAACATATCCGCTAAGATCAGAATAGTCAACATTGTGCGTAAAAATATCAAGACGACCATCACCATCAATATCAAGATACCGTAAAGTAAGTCCGTGATCATCATTTGAAGGAGAAGCGCGCTCAAATGAGGTTTGAGGTTGAAATGTGCTTCCGTTTGAAAGATACGGATAAAAAGTATATGTATAATAACTCTCCTCTTTAACAGTAGTAAACATCATGTCGTCATTATTATCGCCGTTGAAGTCGCTGTTTGCAATAATCATATTCCCGATACTGCCTTTATTGACAGGAAAGAAATTATCAGGCGGTTGGAAATCTGCAGGAAATGCACCTTGGCTCACAACTTGCGTAAAATTATTTTCACCGTCATTACGATACAAGTTCCACCATCTCCATTGTTTTCCAACAAGAATATCCCATACCATTTGTAATAAATCCTGTTTACCATCTCCGTTATAATCCAAAGCCAAGTATTCAGCTCCAGTACCCTCAAGCTCGCATGTTAAACCTGTTACATCAACATCTGATGGTTGCTGTGAGCCTGAATTGTAACCAAATACAGTTGAATTGTAATGCGAGCCGTCAGAGCCATATTCAGTGATTTCAATAAGTTGCGAATATAAATGATCTGCATAACTAAATTTGTATTCCTTAACAGGATTGCCCTCGCATATTGTTTTAATTTTATTAAGCAATGCTGTTTGCTTTATTGGATAACCCGCTATATATATTGTATTGTAAACAGGCTTGGTCTCATAATAAAAATTAACAGAATTATAAGGACTTAAACCGGCATTACCTGTATATTCAATTTTATCTATGACAAATTCAGAACTGCCCATATCTCTATATGAGAATTTCACATAATTACCTGTTTTGTCGGTGACTTTATTAACGAGCCATGAAACAGCTTTATTTGCACCATCAAGAATAACTCTTGAATTATTTGCATATCCATATTCAATTGTTCTGCCGTCTTTGGTTTCTGCTTCAAACCAACAACTACTACTGTTGAAATCGCCATGTGCTGTAACTTTTGTAAAAGTTTCTATTTCAGTATGGTATTCAGTAGCATCCGTACCGTAATTACCGGAGGTGTTAATAAGCCTGTTACCATCTAAAGCCAGACGGTCGTCGGTATCAAGGTTAACAGTACCTGTAGCGCCATCGTGATAAATAGTTTTTGAAACCCGCGTGATAGCAGAAATACCGGATATGTTCCAACCCAAACCCATTATTCCATCTCCTGCCATGCTATTATAGGTTACTGCAATATTTGGAACAATATCGGCAGTACCCGGTGGCACTAATATAGGGATAGAATACGTTGCTGCACCTGAAAGAGACACATTAAAACTGCCTGCTGTTGTTCCCACTGGCAAAGCGCTGCTCCACGGCCTGCTACCGGGATCACCAGGATCAATGTCGGGTTGGTAGTCAACATCAATAAGCATGTTTTCATTCAACTTAGCATTAAATTCTTCATTACTTGTTCGCCTAAATCTAAAACCGTCTTTCATTGTAACCTTGTCCCTGGCAATATAAGTTCTGCCTACGGTGTTAGATACTTCACCTGTAACATTAATTACTTCCCCCTGCTGAATGATTTGGGAAAAGCTTAGCTCTGTAATTAATAGTAGTATTATTACAAAAGCAGTTTTATATATTATTTTTATAGTTTTCATTTTGTAAAAGATTATTTTACCATTAATTTATTTTCAAGAACTTTTATTCGCTTTTCCTGATCAATAATATATAATGTCATTTCTTCCACTTTTTTTAACAAACGTCTGTTCATGTCCATAAGTTTTACGCCATTTTCTTCAACTTCTTTGGCAGATGGAATTTCGGGCAGATGTTTATTTATTTTCAAATATTTTTCAATATCAACTAATGTCATTGGTTTATAATTTTCGTCAAATACATAATCACACCAACCCCCAACAGTATTTTGTACAACAAATTCATCGAACGCCTTTACGGTTCCTTTAACTGTTAATTTTGCGTCAGGGCAAGTCGTACCTATCCCAACATTACCATTTTGCAGTATTGTCATTAGGTTTGTTGTTCCTGGCATCGGATCTTCATTATCTTTTCTCATAAAATTAAATGCAGATGATTGCCAGTCATGAATCCAGAAATTCAATGCACCACTCGGGTCATTGTTGAGTGATATACCCCTTCTTGTTGGTACTGCATTATTGCCAATTATTTCAAATGAATTTGTATTTGTTGCATTATAGTTGACGAATGAAACATCGCCCATAACAGTTAGCATTTTATAGGGTGTGTTTGTTCCAATACCAACATTTCCTGAATTATTGTTAGAAATATTATTACTATTTTTAGTCCAAACTCCTGAAGAGAAAGAAACAGGAGTATTTGCATCTATCCAACCCATGAAATCT
>JACREX010000249.1 GCA_016212695.1 Bacteroidia bacterium | reverse complement strand
GTTCGTGCTTAAATCCGACCATGCATAGGTTGATCCTGCATTGCCCGCATCCAACATTACTGTGCCTCCGCACTGAGTCATATCTGAACCTAAAGAAACTGTTGGTGGCGTGTTGATAGTAACCATTACTGAATCCGTATCATTACCACAGGCATTAGTAACAATAACCCAGTACGTTCCGGTAGAAGCACCCGTTAAGGTTTGATTAACCGAAGCGTCTGACCATTCATAGGTAGATCCTGCATTGCCGGCATCAAACATTACTGTGCCTCCACATTGCGTTACATCAGCTCCTAAATTAACTACAGCAAGAGTTTCTATGTTTACATTCACTGTTCCTTCACCCGTGCAGGTATTGGCATCCGTTACTACTACAGAATAGGTTCCAGTAGCTGAAGCTGTCAATGTTTGATTGGTACTTAAATCTGACCATACATAGGTGGATCCTGCATTGCCGGCATCCAATAGTACTGTGCCTCCGCACTGCGTTACATCCGACCCTAATGAAACTGTGGGTGGAGTATTTACAGTTACATCCAGTGTATCGCTGTTTGTACATCCGTTTACATCCGTTACTATTACTGAATAGGTTCCGGTTGAAGATGCCGAGAGTGTTTGATTCGTTGAAGCATCTGACCACACATACGTTGATCCCGCATTGCCGGCATCCAACATCACTGTGCCTCCGCACTGCGTTACATCTGATCCTAATGAAACTGTAGGTGCTGTGCCAATGGTTACATTAATACTGCCTGAACCTGTGCAGGTGTTTGCATCGGTTACTACTACTGAATAGGTTCCCGTAGAAGAAGCTGTCAATGTTTGATTGGTACTTAAATCTGACCATACATAGGTGGATCCTGCATTGCCGGCATCCAATAGTACTGTGCCTCCGCACTGCGTTACATCCGACCCTAATGAAACTGTGGGTGGAGTGTTGATCGTTACCATTACTGAATCGGTATCACTACTGCAGGAATTAGTGGCAATAACCCAGTAGGTTCCAGTTGCAGAAGCCGTGAACTTTTGATTGGTGCTTGCATCGGACCATTCGTACGTGGATCCTATATTACCGGCATCCAACATTACTGTTCCTGCGCACTGAGTTACATCTGATCCCATGTCAACTACAGGAGAAGATTCTATAGTAAGATTAATTGCTCCTTCACCTGTACAAGTATTGGCATCCGTTACTACTACAGAATAGGTTCCAGTAGCTGAAGCTGTCAATGTTTGATTGCTGCTTGCATCGGACCATACGTAGGTTGATCCAACATTGCCGGCATCCAACATTACTGTGCCTCCGCATTGTGTTATATCTGATCCTAAGTTAACTACCGGTACCGCATTAACGGTAATATTTACAGTAGTTAATGCATCGTTTGAAGAATTTGCATCGCCTGCTACTACAGTATGCGCATCCACATCATAAGGTCCAGCCACAACAAAGTTGGCACCTGTGGTTACAACTACATCCTGAGATCCTCCTGTAACTAAGGTTCCTGTGTTTACGGTAACGATGAAGCTTTGAGTGATGGTACCGGTAATATCAACCACTATATCAGTTGGATTAGCGGAGAAATCAATATCCACAGCATCATAGTTTTTAATTGTCACAGTTACTCCTTGATTAGAAGCAGCACACATTGGTGAGGTTGGAGCAACTAAAACTGTAGCTCCCATATCTTGCGCCTGAACATTAAATGCAAACGCACAGCATATTGTGGCGATCGTTAAAATTTTTGTTATTTGTTTTTTCATTGTGTTATTTTTTTTGATTAATACTCAAATTCCGAATCTGCATATATTCTAATTCAACAGAATATAGAAGAAGCCGGAGGAGCACGTTCTTGCTTTGAGGAAATAGTGCAGGCATAAAATAGCTGGGGAAATAAAATCAGACCATGGGTGTTATTTCGATAAACCCACTCCACATGATGCAGGCAGAAGTAAAAAAGCGGAGATACAAGTCCTTTTTTTATTTTTCTTCCCATGCCTTGCCTCAATTCGTGTGAAAGAGCAAGATATCTTATATTTAAATTAAAGGTGTTTTCTAGAGCAGAGAACACCTTTTGTTTTTCCGCACCTAATAGCAACGCACTTTGTTCAGGGAGATGTAAGTCTAAAACGAGAAAACAAGAGAAAAAGAATACAGCTACCCAATGTTTTTTATTCATCTTTTCAAATGTTGTAGTTACCGCTTAAATCGACATATTCACCTCATCTGCTGATAGCAGCACAAACAAACAAATATAACAATAGATTTCAAACCAAAATATAGAACATGACCATAATTATATGAACAACCTCCACCAATGCCCTTTTCATATTTTTTTATAACCGCGCGAAACATATCAAAGTCAATCTACTAATTATGTTTTACCAGAGAATTGTTTTCACAGTGAGTTTTTCTAAGAAAAAAAATCCTCGTCAAATAACTTTTCAGGCTGAGATGAGTTGTATTGCATGAAAAAAATATTTCCTGTATTTGCCTGTAGGTTTTAACTACCTGCCGGGATAGAAAAAACAAACTTTGCGACTTTATCACGAATAGTCATGACAACTTCTACATTTGCAAGATGCTTAAAAATCCTTTCATAGCACTTTTCCGACAGTACCTTTTCTGGCTGATTTTCTTTTTCATGTGCCGAAGCATTTTTGTTTTGTATAACATGGATGAACTTAAAGGAGCTTCATTCACAGAAGTTTTTCCTGTATTCTGGCAGGCACTTTATCTCGACACGTCCATGGCGTGTTATTTTCTTTGGTTTTCGTTTCTTATTTTTTCTGTTTATGTATTCATTCCCTCAAAAATTATTGCCACTATTCATAAAGCATACATTCTTATACTCCTAATCATCTTCTCTCTCATGGTTATTGCGGAACTGGATATTTATAATGAGTGGGGAGTGAAAATCAATGTGAAAGCAATTCATTTTCTTGCACACCCCCAAGAAGTGATCAATTCATCGCCAACATCTTTTTTGCTTTTCGGACTGATGGCAGTTGCTGTATTGACATATGCAGGTGTTTTTATTTACAATAGAATTTCACCTCTTGCCCCGATAGCGGTATTTGCTCAGACAAAAGGATTTAAAAAAATTTCTATCGTGTTTCTTTTCGTTATCGTTTCTCCTGTTGCTCTTGTGCTTGGAATTCGTGGCGGCATTCAGCAAATTCCCATTCAGCAGAGCGATGCTTATTTTTCAAAGTACAATGTGCTGAACCTTGCTGCCGTGAATTCGGGATGGAATATGGGGCAGAGCATATGGGAAAATAAAAAGAACATGGAAGGAAATCCGTACATATATTTCTCAGCCGATAGCGCTAAGAAAGCCGTACAAGAAATTTATAAGACAGAAAAAGACACAACGATTTCATTTTTAAAAACCAACCGCCCCAATGTTGTTCTTGTTATTCTTGAAAGCTGGTCGGCAGATATGATAAAATCTTTGGGCGGTTATGACAGCGCTGCAACTAATTTTGATCTGCTTGCTTCTGAAGGAATCATGTTCGACAGTATTTATGCAAGCGGAGATCTGTCTGATCAGGGAATGACCGCTATCTTCAGTGGGTTTCCTGCGCTACCTGCCGGAACTTCCATTATCGGTCAGCCGGGAAAATACAATCACTTGCCATGCCTTAATACGGAGTTTCATAACGCAGGGTATAAAACCTCTTATATGTTTGGCGGACAGTTGAGTTATGGAAATATCAAGGCTTATATGTATTACAATAACTTTGATCGGATCCTTGAAGGAAAAGATTTTGACAGCAACATCCCCCGTGGGAAATTGGGTGTGCACGATGAGTATTTGTATACAAGACAATTAAAAGAGTTAAAAAATGAGAAAGAACCTTTTTTTGCCGGCATGTTCACGCTCAGCAGCCACTCTCCTTACGATATGCCTATGCAGGAAAATGATAAAGTGAAATGGGGTGCAGATGAAAATGATTATGTGAATTCGATCCGTTATGCAGACCTGAAACTGTTTGAGTTTATTCAGAGTGCTAAAAAAGAGAAGTGGTTTAATAATACACTTTTTGTTTTTGTATCAGATCACAGCCACCGTTCTCCTCACCATTGGGATAATCATCAGCCGGAGTACAGAAAAATTGCGATGATGTTTTATGGAAATGTAATTAAGGATGAGTTCCGGGGATACCGGTATAAAAAAATTGGATCGCAGCTTGATATAGCTTCAACCCTTCTGCATCAGTTAGGAATGCCTGCCCAAAAATATATATGGAGCAAAAACCTTTTCAATCCTTACTCTCCGCAATTTGCTTTTTATGAATGTTATGATGGTTTTGGGTGGGTACGTCCGAACCAATACTTGGTTTATTCCCATACCAATAATCTTTTCCCTTTTGAGAAAACAATTTACCCTTCCGAAAAATTCCGCATGGAAAAAGAAGGGAAAAGTTTCTTGCAAACAATGTTTCAGGAGTACGCAGATTATTGAAGATTCTTTTTTGCTCAGCGCCCAAATCCTGACAATATCGTTTGGTGATTTATGATGTTTTTCTGATATGCTTAAAGAAAAAATCCAAATCGAACACCAAGCGAGACCACTATCCTCAGCCACTTATTACAAATAAGTGGCATTAACCTCAGGGAAGAAATCTGAATAAAAACTATGATGCTTATCACGATTTAGAATATATTGTTACATTTGTTTGTTTATGACCACTATCAACATATGGGCTGAATCTGTCGATTTAAGCAGTAACTGCTACATTTGAAAAGATGAATAAAAAATACTTACTAGTTGTTTTATTCTTTTCTTGTCTCTTTATTTTGGGTGGGTATAGCATTGCACAAGAACTCGAGATAAGAGGTGTAGCCCAACAAATATTCTCTACTTCAAAAAATACCCATAAGGTTAATACTAAACCCATTGCTCTTTCACACGAATTGAAGCAAAACATGGGTAGAAGAAATAAAAAAGGGCTTGTATCGCCCCTTTTTTCCTTTCCCCTCCATCATGTGGTTTGGGTATGCAGGCATAGTACTCATGATGGTATCTTATTTCCGCAACTATTTTACTCTTGTGCTGTTTCCTCAACACAAGAACGAGCACCTCCGTCTTCTTCTATATTCTGTTGAATTAGAATATATACAGATTCGGAATTTGAGTATTAATCAAAAAAAATTATACAATGAAAAAACAAATAACAAAAATCTTCGCAATCGCCACAATATGTTCTGCATTTGCACTTAATGCTGAGGCGCAAGACATGGGAGCCACAGCTTTAGTTAAGCCAACATCTCCAATGTGCGCTGCTTCTAATCAAGTGGTAACAGTTACCATTAAAAATTTTAGTGCAAGTGATATTGATTTTTCTACTAATCCTACTGATGTAGTAGTTGATATGACCGGTCCCATCGCTCAAAGTTTTACCGTTACGATAAGCACAGGAACTTTAGTAACAACTGGAACGATGAATGTGGATGTAACTACTGCTGCTGATTTAAGTGCTGCCGGCACTTACATTATAAATGCAAATACCGTGGTGGCAGGAGATCTGAATGCCACGAATGATGCTATGATTCCGGTGAGCATTATTGTTAATGCACTACCTGTTGTTAACCTTGGAGCCGATGTAACCCTATGCGGAGGAACAATAACATTGGATGCCGGAAATCCAGGCTCGTCTTACTTATGGTCGAATACCTCAACGGGCCAAACGCTACTTGTTTCTGCTACAGGAACTTATTCAGTAGTAGTAACCGATGTGAATACATGCACAGGTTCTGATATTGTTAATGTAACAATCAATACTCCCCCTACTGTTTCTTTAGGATCTGATGTAACACAGTGCGGAGGCACAGTAATACTAGATGCCGGTAATGCAGGCTCCACGTACGCATGGTCCGATGCAAGCACGAATCAAACGCTGACAGTGTCTGCTACTGGAACCTATTCTGTAGTAGTGACGGATGCAAATACATGTACAGGTTCAGATATTATTAATGTAACGATCAATACTCCCCCTACTGTTGCTTTAGGTGCAGATGTAACGCAGTGCGGAGGCACAGTAATGCTGGATGCGGGCAATGCAGGCTCTGCGTATGCATGGTCCGATGCAAGTACCAATCAAACACTGACAGTATCTGCTACTGGAACCTACTCCGTAGTAGTAACGGATGCAAATACATGTACAGGTTCTGATATTATTAATGTAACGATTAATACTCCCCCTACTGTTGCTTTAGGCGGAGATGTAACGCAGTGCGGAGGAACTGTAATGCTGGATGCAGCAAATTCTGGTTCGTCTTATTTATGGTCGAATGCTTCAACAAACCAAACGCTCCTTGTTTCTGTAACAGGAACTTATTCAGTAGTGGTAACCGATGGGAACGGATGCACCGGCTCTGACGTTGCAACAATCACCATCAACACACCTTCAACTGTAAATCTCGGATCAGACGTGACTCAGTGTGGTGGGACAGTTCTTATGGATGCAGGAAATTCAGGTTTCACTTATTTATGGTCAGATGCTTCAACAAACCAAACACTTACCGTTGCTTTTTCAGGAACATATTCTGTAACAGTAACTGCTCCAAATGGGTGTTCTGCATCGGATGCAATGAATGTAACCATTGACACCCCCCCAGCTGTTTCTTTAGGTGCAGATGTAACGCAGTGTGGAGGAACAGTAATATTGGATGCCGGTAATGTAGGATCCACGTATGCATGGTCGGATTTAAGTACCAATCAAACGCTGACTGTTTCTGCTACCGGAACCTATTCTGTGACTGTAAGCAACAGCTGCAGTTCGGCTTCAGGTACAATCAATGTAACGATTAACACTCCACCTACGGTGTCTTTAGGAGCCGATGTAACCCAGTGCGGATCAGTAATATTAGATGCAGGCAATGCAGGATCCACCTATGCATGGTCGGATTTAAGTACGAACCAAACACTGACAGTATCTGCTACTGGAACCTACTCCGTAGTAGTAACGGATGCAAATACATGTACAGGTTCAGGCAGTGTTAATGTAACGATTAACACTCCACCGACAGTTTCTTTAGGAGCAGACGTAACACAGTGCGGAGGCACAATAATGCTGGATGCGGGCAATGCAGGATCAACCTATGCATGGTCGGATTTAAGCACGAACCAAACGCTGACAGCATCATTAACCGGAACTTACTCAGTAGTAGTAACGGATGCAAATACATGTACAGGTTCAGGCAGTGTTAATGTAACCATTGGCACAGCACCAACGGTTTCATTTTCTATTACCTCACCGGTTTGCGGTAATAGCGATGGAGTAGTTGATGCCATTGTTTCTGGCGGAACAGGACCTTACCAGTACGCATGGAACAATGCAAATACGACCTCTTCAGTTACCGGACTTGTTGGTTCTCCTACCGATACGGTCATCGTAACAGTAACAGATGCTAATAGTTGTGTGTCATTAGAAGACACTGCATTGGTGAACTGCGTAACTGCTATAGTTGAGAAGAACGCAGGAACCGGTATCAGCGTTTATCCTAATCCAAGCAATGGT
>JACREX010000248.1 GCA_016212695.1 Bacteroidia bacterium | reverse complement strand
GTGCAAATATATGTTCTTTCGTAGTCATCGTATATTTAATATTTGTGCCAAAGGTAAGCAAAAATTATTAATCAACCATCAATTAGATAAGAGCCAAAAGGATTAATAATGGTAAGTTTTTTCTCAATAAGCTGGTTGTGTTGCAGGTCTTCTGTGTATAAGGTAGTACATTGGGCATCAAGAGCAGCGGCAACTATCATAGAATCAAGAAAGGAAAAGCGGTATTTTCTTTTAAAAGCAATGGCAGAGCGAATAGTCGCAGTCTTAATTTCAACTATGCGGCAGTTGTCAGTAAGAAACAAAACAGTTTCTTCGCAAACCGTTTGTGAAAGTTCTAATTTTTTATGGCAGGCATTGTACGTTTCTATGATCACTTGCGAACTAAGAAAAGGGCGCTCCTTCAGTAAATCAAATGCCTTTTGCTGTTTTTCCGGTGCGCTTTTATCAAAAGCATATACGCAAATATTGCTGTCAAGAAAAATATTATTCATACAAGTCCTCGCGTTTCCATTTTTCTATTTTGCTGAAATCAACTGCATTCTTCTTGAAAAACTTCAACGCCTTATCCCACGAATATTTATCGCCATTACTCTGCTCTTCCAATGTTTGATTTTCTTCAACAGGAAAAGCAATTACTTCAACCTGTCGTCCTATAAAATCAGCAGGGAGGTTAAGCAAAAAAGTATTGCTCTCCGGAATTATTATTTGCCTGTACATAATAAATTTTAATTACATAAAAATATCAACAACGAATGTCTTTTCCTTTTTAGTAATAATAATATTATGCAAATTTACTTAAAATAGAATGATTATGAAAAAATATCTTTTTCTCATATTTGTAGTCTTAACTTTAAACTTGAAACCTGCCCGCCGACGCTTGGTTTTGCTTTTGTTGGCAGGCGGGCTTCAAACTTTAAACTGTCATGCCCAAACCCTCGAAAGACAGGTTGTCTCATCGTCAGGCGGCTATTATTCAAATACAAGCCTGCGATTTAATTTCACCATTGGCGAAGCGGTAATACAGACATTCCAGAATTCCGGGTTTATATTAACACAAGGGTTTCAGCAGCCATCGCTTAGTACGCAAAATTGTAATTTAACGCTTAGTGTAACAGTCGTAAATTCAACATGCAATCAGCATAACGGCAGCGCAACAGTAAATCCAGACGGAGGCGCTCAACCGTATCGTTATGCCTGGACAAGCGGCGATACGCTGGCAACGGCAGACAGCCTTGCGGCAGGTATGTATATGGTTACTGTTACAGACGCACAGGCTTGCAGCGCATTTACGCTTGCTACTGTAAGCAACACCAACGGCCCTGTTATTTCAGCGCATACCATTACCAATTTAACATGCTTCGGTTCGGGTAATGGCGCTATTAATATTACAGTTTCAGGCGGAACAACGCCATACACATTTTTATGGAGCACGGGCGCAACCACTGAGGATATTTCAAATTTAACGGCAGGCCCCTATGAAATAGAAATAACAGATTTCACAGGTTGTATGGCAACGGCAAGTTATTTTGTAGGCCAGCCAAACCAGGTAAATGCGGTTACAACAACCACGCCGGCAAGTTGCGGAAATACAAACGGCGCAGCAACCATTACAGCTACCGGAGGCGCTCAGCCTTATTCATTTGCATGGAGTAATGGCGGCACAGTTGCAACGCAAACCAATTTAGCCCCGGGTGTTTATTCTGTTATTGTAACAGATTCGCTTGGTTGTACAAATGGTTTTCCCCTGATGGTTTCAATCAATACGGCAAATGGCCCGGTGGTAACAATTGACAGTGTAATACAAAGCGGTTGCAGCGGAAACAATGGCGCTATTTATGTAAGCGTTTCAGGTGGAAATCCGCCTTACATATATAATTGGTCAAATTCATTGCACACGCAGGATATTACACAATTAGCTCCGGGTGATTACCAGTTAACAGTTACCGACAGCTTGGGCTGCATTGGTTCAACAGGCGCAACAATCAGCCATACGCAGCCTGCCACGCCGAAAATTTGTATTGTAACTGTGGACAGTATTGAACACAAAAATCTTATTGTTTGGGAAAAAGAAGTAACAACAAGTATTGATTATTATAATGTGTATCGTGAGGGAAGCTGGGCAGGATATTATTTTCTTGCAGGGTCAAAATCGTACAACAGTATGAGCGCCTTTCTTGATGTAAATTCAAACCCGCACCAGAGAGCCTATCGCTATAAAATAACGGCGGTTGATCTTTGCGGAAACGAGAGTGATGCAAGCGAACCGCACAAAACAATTCATCTTGCCATCAACAGCGGTATAGGTAATGAATGGAATTTAATCTGGACAGAATACGAAGGTTATGATTTCCCCGGATGTTACATTTACAGGCACTCCAATTCGCAGGGATGGGTATTGATAGACAGCATTGCTACGGGGTATAATTCCTATAACGATATTCCACCGAACCAGGGGCAGATAAATTATATGGTTACGGTTCGTTCACCGCAAATTTGTTCTCCAACAGGAACGAAAGACATGGGCGGCCCGTTCAGTCAGTCATTATCTAACATCGAAGACAATGGAATAATAGATAAAATTTCAAATTCCAAGTCCCAAATTCCAAGACCCAAGTTTCAAATTCCAAATTTCAAGTCCCAAGAACAAGGGAAGTATTGTTTTTCCCTTTGAATTTTGATCTTGGAATTTGGGGCTTGGGTCTTTCAAATAAATGTGCAAACTTGCCCAGTGCAAAATTAATGTTTTTATTCATACATTATTTAATTCCGTAAATCTTCACTTCCAGGTTTTTTTTCTTAGCATCAATAAAGTCGAAGTTGTTATAAAAAGCGAGGTCGAATACCAAGTTCTTATATTTTGAATAATCCGAAAGCGTAAACATGTCGTAGGTGGTAAGGTGGCTCCATGAATTAACGGCAAATCCTTTTTTGGCCATGAGCATCACATCTTTGTTGCTGCTGTACTGGTAATCCCTGTTACCACGGGTTGTATCAATCAGCGCCAATTGAACGGCAGGAAATTTATCGGTATCATCGTAAGCTATATAGAAATCGAGTGCCACATCCACATACAGATAGCGGTAATTCCGGGGCACACGGAAGAAATTTATAAGGCCCGCCCGGTCTTCTTTTATATTATATGCTTTTTCTTCCGGATTATTAATTTCGAGCAGCAGTTCTTTTTCGCCGGGCAATATGTTTTTTTCTTTAGGAAACACTTTATTATTCATGCACACATACGAATTGATAAACTTGAAATTCTCCCGGAGTTCAGTAATATAATTTAATAATGAATCATTTATTATTTGTGTTTCTTTAAGTTCCGGTGATAGCTCATACAGCATGTCTTCATAGAGGTAATAGTTTTTATAAATATAATCCGGTATATCGCGGCCCCATGCCATAAAGGCCATCTTGTGTATGTTACGGAAATTAACGGCGGTATCCATCACATCATTGATCCAGTGTACTTCGGGCGGATTGTATTCAAGGTGGAAATTGGCATTCAGCATGGCAAGCAGGGTAGGGGCGATGTTGTTGTGCGTATTGACAGAGTAAAATTTCCGTGCGGTTTTCAGCATGGGTGAATAAATGATCAGGGGAACGTGGTAATCGTCTATTTCTTCGGTTGAAGGAACCGATCCGATATGGTGATCGCCTGTGATAATAAAAATGGTGTTTGAATATTCCGGGCGTTTTTTATAATCGCTAAAGAATTTTTTCAGGCAGTCGTCGGCAAACATAAATGTGGTCATAACGTTTTTGCATTCCTGCATGGTTTTTTTCACTGCATCGGATACGTGCATGTTTTTGAGTTTTATATCGAATCGTTTTTCATATATCGGTTGTTGTTCGAAAAGATACGGCTCGTGCGAGGTAACTGTATGGTAAATATTCAGGTATGGAAATTTTTTGATGGAATCAAGCGCTTCCATGCTGCGGCGGTAAAGCGCATCATCCGGATAGCCCATGCCCCAGCCTTTTGGGCCGATACCCATCTCCTTGTATTTTGATCCGAATTTTGAAAGCAGGAAATCGGTTCCCTGAACCCGGATATATCCTCCCATATTATCAAAATCAAGGCTGCTGCCTGCCATGAAACTTGTAAAATAACCGTTTCTTCGAAGTATTTTGATCAGGGATAAATGGTCGGGCATTTCGCTCATCAGCGAGAATCCACGGGTTGCATATGGCAACGAACCTGTAATGGACGGGTGTACAGCAAAAGTACCAGGCGCAGCGCTTAACTGGTTTATCCAGTATAGGCTGCGTTTTGAAAGAGAATCAAGGAAGGGCGTATAACTCCCGTAAACTGCGCTGTCGCCGCTGAAATTGCGGGCCAGCCCCTCAATAACCAAGATCACGATATTCGGAAGTTTTTTATGGAAACTGAAAAAATTCCCCAACACATCCGGCGATGTGTTCCTGTGCATTAACGGGTATTCTTTGCTTATATATTCGGCAGGATGATTTTTCCAGTAAAATGCAATCTGCCGGTCAATTTCCTGCGGGTCTGTTCCATACAGGGTGAACCGATCAGAATATTTAAAATATTTGTAAGATTCAGCGCCCCAGTAGGTCATTTTATTGCACACAAGGTAATATGCCTGTTTCTCGCTAAACCATTTTTCATCCGGTGAAGCGTATTTTATAAGAATAACAGATACGTGTGATAACGCTAAAATAATATAGGTAATCAGCGGTTTAATATTCAGTTTTTTCAGAAAAATCCTTATGATAATAACATAAAGAAGGATATAGACGATGTAGGGCAGGTAAACCTTAAACCCGATGGTTGCAAATTGTTTTATTGTCTGTATGGATTCTGAAATATCGCGTGTAAAAAATTCATGATCGTATGGTTTTGTGCGTTGTGAGAAAACAAGGATAAAAGAAATATAAAAAAGAAGGGCAATAATATTGATAGTATGATTTACAATGCCTGCTGTTTTTTTATGGAGCAAAAAGATCAGTCCCACAGGTATAAGCAGAATCATACTATAAAACAGCCATATCCATATATCATAAAAAAGGCCGGATAATTCATATGGCAAAGGGTATTTTACGGCAAACGATTTTGAAGCGATAGAGAAATATTCAAAAATACGGATCAGCATCACAACCGAAAGAAATCCAATCTGTGTGCGATAATAATTCTGAAGCGCTGTTTGAATTTTTAATTTCATTTGTTTTTTAAATATCACTTACATAATAAATTCATAAATCATACATTCCCGTGTCATGCTTCGACTACGCTCAGCATGACTTTCAATCATTCGTCATAATGAGCCATTCGCCAAGCTCATGGCAGGCCAAGGTCGAATTATAGAATGATTAAACATTTATCAAATTTTTATAAATAAAAAAAGTTAATGATATTATTGCAGGCTAAGATACTTTTTTGTCATATACCGCACCGGATACCAGGCTGCTATGAAGCCGATAATAACAACGGTTGAAAAGACATAGAAAAAGTCCATGGCCTGCATCTTTACAGGATACGCATCAATGATAAAAGACTGCCCGGCGCCGCCTAATTTGATAAACCCAAATTTCTGCTGCAGCATGCACAGGATACATCCGAGTATGAGTCCGAGAATCGCGCCGATGAATGAAATGATCCAACCTTCGAAGAGAAAAATATTCCGGATCGTTTTTCGGTCTGCCCCTAAACTTTGCAGAATGCCTATATCCGATTTCTTATCAATAATCAGCATGGTTAACGAACCGATTACATTAAATGATGCGATAAGAAGAATAAATGTAAGGATGAGATATATAGCCCATTTTTCGGAATTCATTATTTTAAAAAGCAACTCATTCTGCTGAAACCGGTTTTTAACCGCAAAATTATTTCCAAGGATATTTTGTATATCCGCCTGTAACTTTTTTTTATCCGTATTTTTTTCAAGCTTAATCTCTACCGAAGTAATTTCCTTTGAATATTCAAAAAGCTCCCGGGCAAATTCAATGGGAACAATAATATATTTTGAATCAAAATCCTGCTGAATTGAAAACACGCCCGAAGGATAAATTGATTTTATAATAAATGCATCTTCAGGATTTGTAAGGGAGCCGCTTCTCTTAGGCACATATATATTTATCGGGCTTACAATGCCGGGCGCTGCAGACAGGAAATATGAAACGCCGCTTCCCACCACAGCATAAAAACCGTCTTTATTTTTAAGCATAAAATTCCCGCTCACCACCATCGAGTCAATACCTGTCATTTTTGAAAATTCATCGCTCACGCCTTTTACGATGGCGGGTAATTGTTTATCTTTGTACCTGAGCAAGGCATTTTCTTCGATTACTTCGGCATAATTTTTTACTCCTTTTTGTTTCAATATTTTTGTGAGACGCTCGTCGTCGGCAGTGAAAGTTTTTCCCTGTACTGCAACAATTTTTAAATCCGGATCAAAGGAATTGAAGAGGGATTGAATCAGAGTATCGAAGCCGTTAAAAACCGAGAGTATTGTTATCAGCGCCATAGTTCCGACAGCGACTCCGAAAACCGAAATGGCAGATATAATATTTATCACATTCTGTGATTTCTTCGAGAACAGGTAACGCTTCGCTATGTATAGTGAAAATTTCAATTTACCCAATATTATTCATAAAATATCTGAATAATGAATATACAAAAGAATCAAATCAGCGACAATAGCGCCATTTATACCCTATACCTTTCTTCCCCTCTTAATCCACACTTTTCACATTATCATCCGGAGTTCTGTCAACAAGTTTGTTTAGCGGATCAATTCCCGCTTTTAATGGCTTTTCGGCAACAGTAACAGTGAATGTCATTTGCGATTTATTAATCTTATGCTTCTTTAAATACAGCAATTTATCTTTTCCTTTAACGTCTTTACCATAAACCCCGATATCAATCCAATCGTTGATAACAAGAAGAGGTTTTTCGTTTCCGAGGCTGTCTGCCCTGTATTTTTTTGCAGAAACATCAATGGTAACATTGTATTTACTGGCAGCCTGTTTTTCTGATTTCACCTTCTCTGTTTTATTCTCGAAAAGTGTTATCGTTTTGAACATATCGGTAATAATATTTTTCAGAGAATCCGGGGTAACCGCTTCGAGATACCTGAGAAGATCGGCTGAATTCGGATAACGGTCTTCGCGGAACGCCCAGTCCTTGGCAAAACGTTTTAATGCCAGATTCACGCTGTCTTCGGAAATATAATCCTGAAGTGCAAAAAACACTACCGAACCTTTGTTGTAATGGATGTAACCCTGATTTTCGCACATCTCAAGTGGCATTTCCTTTTTCCGTTCCATAGATCGTCCAAAGAGATAACTGTCCATTTCATGCTTTAAAAATTTTTGCATCAACTCCTGAGAATAGGTATGCTTCATTACCATCAAGGCGGAGTACTGCGACAGCGCTTCAGAGATCATGCCATTGCCTTTTACATTGGCATCGGTAACCTGGTGCGCCCACCACTGATGGGCAATTTCGTGGCAGGTGACATAAAAACCCATATCCACATCTTCGTTGCCCACATCCATAATAAAACCAATGCCTTCGGAAAACGGGATCGTATTGGCAAATGACTGGGCAAAGGATTCGTACCTTGGAAATTCAAGGATTCGGAGTTGCCTGTACGGATAAGGACAAAAATTCTTTGTATAATATTCAAATGATTTTTTCATGGCAGTGATCATGGAATGAATGTTGTATTCATGGCCTTTCTGATAGTAAATTTCGAGGTTGATATCATTCCATTTATCTCTTAAAACCTTGTAATGTGCCGATAAAACAGAATAAAAATTCAGGATCGTGGCATCCATTTTATAATGGAAAAAACGCCTGTCGTTCTCTGTCCATTCTTTCTGCAAATAACCCGGCGCAACAGCGATCTGGTCTTTCGAAGTGCTCAGGATGATTTCAAAATTGATCCGGTCGGCGTCATCGCCCAAAAGGCATTGCGACAAACCTACCGGGTTGTTCCGGTCCATCATGCGTTCTTTTTCTTTCAGCCCGTTTTCTTTTCTTTTGTCATCGGCGCTCAATTCGGCATCTGCGCTGTAACCGAGCGTGGGCAGGTAACTCAGGTTATTAAAGAAAGTGCCGTTATAAACAATGTTTGTATTCGATCCGCTGTTGACAAATCCTTTGGTAACAAACCTTATTTTGAAATTCATTTTGAGAGTATCTCCGGATTGCAGGGGTTGTTCCAATTGATAGATATTGTAATAAAATTTATCGAATTTTTCTTTCAGTTTGGCCGGCCGTGAAAATGTGAGATAATCACAATACGACTGAAAATCGGAATTCAATTGTATATGAATTTCCGTAAGGGGTTTCTGATTTTTATTTTTCAGTATATAATATCCTTCTGCCACAAAATACCGTTCCTCCGGAAAAATATCAACCTTCAGCCGGGTATCCGTGATCTTTGGCTGTAGGGTGAACTGGTATTTTTTCAGTTGCTTTTCATATTCTGCCTGCTTCTTTTCTTCATTTTTAGAATTTTCGAATTTATTCAGGACATTGGTATTGTAAAAAATATAACTGCCCGATAAAATAAAAACAGCCAGGCAGGAAAACATAAAAATCATAACAGGCCTTACAAACCTTATTTTAGCGAGCTTCCATCGTTTTCTGAAAACAGTATCCATGCCCCTTACGGAAAAAAGAATCGCAACAGCAAATAAAACGCAGGCAAAAGCTACCCAGTAAATACTGAACCAAATAAAAGGTCTGATATAATGGCCATACCCGTTCATATCTGAATAGGTTCCCATACTACCGCTTGAAAAATGAAAGAGTCTGTGCTCTACCCCGAGATTGCTAATCACTGCGGATGCAATAAAGAAAACGATCATCAGGGCATAACCCAGAAATTTATGATTTACCAATACCTGTATAAAAAAAGCCAGTAGCGTGTAAAGGATTATCATCAGGAAAGTTTCAGAGAACAGGGTTTTGAAATATAATCCCAGTTCATAATTGTGATATCCTTTTATTGTCTGAATAATTACACTGATAAAAATAAGAACAAATATTAACACGATATAAATAAATACCAATGAAAAGAATTTACCTGCAAGGGTAACTGCATTATTCACAGGAAGCGCATCAAAAATCTGATCTGTCTTGAGGTTGCGTTCCTTCCAGATGAGCTCGCCTGAGAAAAAAACCACGATGATCAGGAAGAACAAAGTAAAAGTTTGTATCAACTGCAGCATTTCGTAGGTTACAGGGAATGTCTGAGTACCGTACATAGTCCCGAAACTGTCTGCATTCACGCATAGCAAAACAATCCCGGTGAACACGATCACAATAAAAGCGGGTTCTTTAACAACATTTTTAAAATAGAACCAGGCTAATTTTACAACGCGTTTAATATCGTTGGCTATTGTAAATTTCTGAGTTGCCAGAGGAATTACAACATCTGTATTGATAATGGAAATAGTTTCGATTATCTTTCTTTTCTTTTTGAGTACAGAGTTTTGAATCACAGAAAAACTGAACCTGTAATAGGTAATGATTAGCGCTATAATACCTACCGAAAACCATAGAGAACGATTTGCAAGAACAATACCGGCAAGGGGAACCACCTGTGTGTTTTTTTCAGCCATGGTCCAGTATCTTGTATAAATGCTCACTGTATTTATCCCGAACGGATCAATCAATCCCGCAATGATACGGTTGTCAATAGTTGAAATGAGATTTGCCGCCACCATATAAATCATTAAGATTACAATTCCCTGGGCGTAAACAGTGATCATTTTGCGGCTAAGCGTTCCTGCTGCAAAAAATAATGCGCCGCTGAAAAAAAGATTCGGAACCACATAAAATAAAAAGGGCTGCAAATAATTCCAGAGGCTGAAGGGCATAAGTTTATCTGCCTCGCGCCAGGGCATGAATTCGCCCAGTACAAATCCAAGAAATGAACCGCTGAAAACAAAAATCAAAACTATAAACGAACCGAAAAACCTTCCGAAAAGATAATCTCTTTTCTTTATTGGATTAATAAACATGATGGATTCGGTCTGCTGTTCAAAATCTCTTAAAACAGGAACTCCCATGATGGCCGATGTGATCATCACAAAAAAAGATGAAAGGACGAGCATCATAAAAGTAATGCTTGTAGGCGCGTTTTCTTTCAACTGGCCGCTGCTGCCTCCTATCTTAACGACATCTGTGGTAACGGCAAGAAAGGCTAAGAGAAAAAATATTCCAAAATAAATATAGGTGGCAGGCCGTTTCCTGCGGTAATTTATTTCGAATTTCAGGATATTCCAGAACATAGATTTGAAATTTTGAAATGACATCAGGTTTTAATTCTTCAAAAAAATATTAGAAAAATATACATCTTCCAGATCCACCATGGCAGGGATAAAGTCTTCGCCGGGCGGGGTTTCGCTGTAAATATGAATTTCGGGTTTTCCTGAGATCATTTTTTCTGAAACCACCTTGAAATTTTTTTTATAATCTGCCATCTGCGGTTTCCCGATCCGCTTGCTCCAGATTCTTCCTTCGAGCGAAAAAATTGCTTCCATCGGGTTTCCGCGCATCAGCACTTCGCCGTTGTTGATGATGGCCATATCCGTGCAAAGCTCTTTTACATCGTCCACAATATGCGTTGATAAAATCACCACGGAATTTTCTCCGATCTCGCTTAAAAGATTCAGGAAACGGTTGCGCTCTGCAGGATCAAGGCCTGCTGTGGGCTCATCGACAATTATCAGGTGCGGATTGTTTAACAACGCCTGCGCAATTCCGAAACGCTGCTTCATGCCTCCTGAATATCCGCCAAGATTCTTCCTCCGGCTATCGAATAAATTGGTTTTATTCAATAGGGCTTTTATTAATTCCTTTCGTTCTTTTGCATTGGATATTCCCTTAAGTGTTGCCAGATGATCAAGCAGGGTTTCCGCGCTGATCTTGGGATATACACCAAATTCCTGCGGCAGGTAACCCAGGATTTTTCTTATTTCATCTTTCTGTTTTAGTACATCAATGGAATTGAAATGTATCGTTCCTTCATCGGGTTCCTGCAGGGTTGCGATGGTTCTCATCAGCGTTGATTTGCCAGCTCCGTTAGGCCCCAACAGCCCGAACATACCCTGGTTCAGGGTCAGCGAAACATTCTTTAAAGCCTGTACCCCGTTGGAGTAGGTTTTAGAAAGGTTTTCAATAATCAGTTGCATATTTTAATGTTTGTATTTTTTTCAAATATATAATTATACTTCGACTAGCTATAAAAAAGTATAATATTTGTTCATAAGCGGAAAGTTCATTTACAAAATAAGACGGATACATATTCGTGAGATCTTATTTTGAGGTGCTGGGAAAAAGTTATCAACATTGCCTGATGCAAAAGAGTTTAGATAAACGTAAATTTTGTTTTAATTTTATTTACTCAAACTTTAAGGCAATGTTGTTGATGAATTGCTGTTGAAAT
>JACREX010000002.1 GCA_016212695.1 Bacteroidia bacterium | reverse complement strand
AAATGTCCGTAATATTCTGTTTCAGTCAGTTTTTTGTTACGGATAATATTTTATTCAATTTTCAGTCTTTTATTTTTATAATCGTTTTATTGCTTTTTTCTCAAGTCATAAAAGGTTTTTTCAACCCGGAAATTTTTTCACGCACTTGTTGGTAACTTGTTTATAGGCGCAACAAAATCATACCTATACATCTATTTTGGTTGTATAGGTATAGTTTTGTTACTTTTTATTTAACCGTTTGTAATTAGTGCTTGTCCATAAACTCAATAATTTATAATATCGAATAATGAACAAGGAACCGCAGAATATTGAAGGTGTCGATGCATTTCGAAATTCAAAATTCCTTGTTCGACCCGCCTGCTGCGAAGCGGGCAGGTATTCATTATTGGTTTTTTTATTTTTAAGACATTATAGACAGACACTAATTAATTACATTTAAAAGTTACACCAATTCCACAGTAAACTCTCCTTTTTCCACAGTATGTGGGTTGTAAACCATAAGGAATGTGTATGTAAGATCGCCAAGCGATGAGGCAAGCAGGGTTTGCTGTTCACCGGGTTTAAGGGTGATTGTTTTATGTGTAGTATGAGTAAAAGCGTCTAATGCGTGTTTTGCGTCTTTGGTTTGCATTAAGCCAAACTGTAACTCAGTGGTTCCCGTGTTTTCGAGTTTCACCTCGTCGTCTGCGTCGAAAGTATGCTTCACCACTGCATGAACCTGCCGGGGTTTTATATGTCCTATAAAATGGACCTGTCCGGCTTTACGAATTGTTTTTAAATCAAAGTATGCGGCAATATTTTCAGGAGCCGCGCTAAAATGGTTTATGAGCGCTCCGAGGTTTGCATATTGTGCATTGCACATATTTACACGGGCGGTTTCCAGTGCATCGCTGTGAGCGCCCGTGCTTGTTTTGCCGGCTTTTTGCGCCGTGTTGGCGCCGTCTAATTGCGTATAAAAAGCGTCAACAGCCGTCTTAACGCTTGCCAGCGCCGAAATGCCTGCGAGGTTTACACCCAAATCTTTTACAGCCTCCATGCGTTCCAATTGTTTTCCGCCCTGGAACGGAATCCGGCGGTGTGGCAGCAATGCCTTGTATTGCGGCGTTTTTTTATTATAAACCGCCTGTATGGCGATATCCCACTGGTCTATTTTGGAGCCGGACAACAAATCGAGCAGTTGTGTAAGGTTAAGCGTTTGCCCGCTTTGTGTATGTCCTTGCGCAGTCCATGCATCGAAAGCGGTTTTCAGCGCTAAGTGTATAGGATGATACGCTGTGTATAAGGGACCGAAAAACGGGTCGGTATTCACGGCATACAACGCGCTGTCGTGAAAAACAGATAGGTTCATGGCGCTCAGATAACTGCCGTCAGTAGCCGTTAACATCGGGTTGATAATGTAAATCCATGTTCTTTTCATAATAGATAATTTTAAATTAATACTGATTGAGAGTTTATACGTTGATATATGTTACAAACATAAACAATAATTAATGAAAAAACAAAGAAAGAGCAGAAAAATCTACCCGGACACATTCCCTTGGAAAGAAATGAATAAAAGCAGTTACCCGGACGCAATCCTTTGGAAGGGATTGCATAAAAGTAGTTGCCCGGACACAATCCTTTGGAAGGGATTGCATAAAAGCAGTTGCCCGGACGCATAACGCGTTTATGTTATGGATAAAAGCAGTTGCCCGGACACATAACGCGTTTATGTTATGGATAAAAGCAGTTGCCCGGACGCATAACACGTTTATGTTATGGATAAAAGCAGTTGCCCGGATGTATAACGCGTTTATGTTATGGATAAAAGCAGTTGCCCGGATGCATAACGCGTTTATGTTATGGATAAAATTCCGAATTCGGTATTCGGTAAATCACAAACCTGTGGTGCGATGCACTGAGTTTACCGAAGTGAGCAGGGCGTTGTACTGAGTTTACCCGTAGTGAGCCGGTTTACCCTGAGCTTGCCTGTAGTGAGCTTTGCGTTGTATTGAGTTCGTCGAAATATCGAACTATCGAAGGGAACTATCGAAGGGTCGAACCATCACCCAATGCCGGATTATCTGGAAGTTCGGTGAAAGCGCCGGTATCAGGCGGCAGTTTTTCCTGTATTTTTAAATATTGAACCATTAACATAGCCGGCGATTGCTCTTTTTTATTGATTGCCACAGGCTCTATTATATCGTGCAGATCGAAGAGGCGGCCAAAACCCGCCTGGATAAATATTTTTTTAACTTCTTCATTTTGGTGGATATCCGAAGCCATGTATGTGCTTAATTTATCGAGCGAAAACCAGGCGGTATCTGTCTTTTGCAACCCGAAAAGTTCTTTTAGCTTTTTTCCTTCGGGTGTTCCGTCATGGGTAAGGAATAAAAAAGTGCGGATAAGAATAATGCCGTTAATGATATCGGCCCGTAAATAACCGGCTTTTATATCGGTAACTCTATATTCAACCAGTATATTGCCATTACCGTCTTTTATCGCATTCACGTTTTGCAATGAGAAGAAAAGATATTGTTGCGCCAAAAAGCCGGGAATGTTGTCGAGCCGTTCGCTTAACCGCCGGAGCGCATGATCCTGTATGTAAACATCGAGCGGCAGTTCGGAAAAGGCGTTTTGTATGCCCAGCGACGAGGGTTTCAGGCTCGCCCATTGAGGGCCATAGCCTGCAAAAGCCCATCCCACACGCGTGGCGGGGCGGGTTTTGCCTTCGATGGTTACCTGTATCTTTTGGGGCGTACAGCTACGGATATCTATGTAATGAAGCATCACTATCTTTTCGGTGTCTGACCTGAATTCTTGCTTTCCCCAATAAAGGCACGAATTCAGGTCGCTATACATGAATCCAAGAGTCATGTTGATATTGTGAAGGCGTTTACAGGCTTCCGGGTATAGGGTGTCGCTGCAGTGAGCCGAATATGCGGATAATGCCTGTTTTATTTCTTTGGCTGCAGGGAAAGCGTCTTCTTTAAGATTATTTATGTCTGTGTAAAAAGACAGGCCTGCGGTAAAAAAGTCGTTTAAGGAAAATTCGTCGCCGCCGGGTATAATGGGGACAAATTCTTCTTTTAGCCGTTCCGAAAAAATTAATTTAAAATCTTTCAGTATGTTGTTTGGGATTTCATGCCCCTCTGCCGCTAATGTTTTTAGCGAATGGCAACGTATAGCATACATCGTTTCAAGTTTCTGCTTAGGTATCAGCGGGTAAACATGCGCGTACCCGGAAGCCTTGCATATATGATATATTTTTCGAAAAAATTCGTTTTTGTGCTGTGCCGCCGCTATATTCTGCAGGCTTTGCCTGCTTTGTTTTTTCTTTCGCTGCGCCATATTCCTTAGTCATTAGCCGTTAGTAACCGGTAATCCCGAAGGGGACGTTGTCCCACACGGGACTCACGGTCGGTATTCGGGAAAAAAGGTAATCGGGCTAAGGTTGAAGGGTTTTGAGTATAACATCAAAAAAGTCAAAAAGATCTCCTTTGCGGATAAAACCCCTGAATCCGTCATTCAGCGCTTTTTGCTGCCATTCATCAAATTTTTCGACCACATTATCCTGGTAGTGCCATAAAAGCATTTTTATTTTTGTTTCTTTGGGCAGGGTTCTGAGATCATCGTAATGTGCATGCACTTCTGATCGGAAAGGCGAGGTTTCGCAATCCTGAATAATAATATCTGCCGCCTGGTATGACGCTTTCAGATGATCGGGAGTGAACTGGGTATCGCTGGTAAGGAATATTTTTTCACCGGATTTTGGAGTCATTATCAGGCCAAAAGTAGGTATTGTGGAGAATCCATTGAAAACGTGTATGGATGCGCGCAGATCAAAATTGATTTCTTCCCATTCAAAGGAGCCATCATGGTTCAGGGCATGCACATCAAAATAATCGAAGATATTGAGAACCTTTCCCTGTACGGATTGCAAACCACCCTTAAGCGAATGCGACCATAAATCTTCCACAAGAATTTTATGGCAGAAAAGCTTCGGTTTTATATGTTTTGGATTGAAAAAGGTAGTAAATGCAATGTATTCCATACCGCCGATGTGATCATTGTGCAGATGGGTAATGTAAACCGAGTCAATATCATTTGAGGAAAGCCCGACATCCCGCAAGGCAAAACGAATATCGCCGCCTGCATCAATGAGCAACCGTTTACCATTTTCCTCAACCAGCAGGTTGGGGTGGTAGTTCTTCATGCTGAAGGCCGCCCCAGTTCCTAAAAATCGTAGTTTCATAAAATATTATTTTGTTAAATTAGTTTTGATAGTACACTGATTTTGATTTAACTGATTAGACTGATAATACTGATAAAAAATAAAATAAGAACGACATTTATATTAAAAAACAAAATCAATTTATACTGCAAACGGTTACAAATTTAACTTTTATTCAAGAGACATTGTCAAATTGTTATATTGCTAAATTGTTATACTTGCCTACCATACCTATCGGCAGGTGAACCGGCAGGCAGGTTGCTATATTGCTATATTGTTAAATTGCTAAATTGTTTACAGCCATTTAACCATTTAACAATGTCAGCCATTTAACCATTTAAAGTATAAATCAGTTATATCAGTCATATCAGTGTACCATATTTATTTTTTAATCAATCTTTAAAATTATTTTTTATCAAGTTTTTCAACACCGTCAAAGTCGGCAGGGATTCCTTCGACCAGATAGTGTTTGATTAGTTCAAAATAATGCTGCGCTGCAATATCGTCAGGGTTCACTTCGAGCACACGATGGAAAAGGTCTTTGGCTTTTTCAATATCTTTTTCAAAAAAATAATCGAGGGCTGCATCGAAATGGGTTTTGGTTTTCATTTTTATTTCGAAGATGTGCTTATCGTTGCCATCGAGCAATTCATAAATCCCGACTGGAATGTCTTTGCCTTTTACTTTAACTTTACCCAGAAAACGGATGTTGAACCGCTTCGGGTTTTTGAGACGGGTAAATGTATCGTCGCTCATAATGGTTGATGCGCCATACATTTTGGTTAAGCCTTCCATCCGTGATGCAAGGTTTACCGAATCGCCAACAATCCCTCCTTCCCAGCGGCGCGCATCGCCCCGAATACCCATCACTATTTTTCCGGTGTGCAAACCAACCCCAATATGCAGTTCCCTTCTCTCTTTGGTTTTTCTTTCCACGCTGTATTCAGCCACTTTGTTGTGCATATCAACAGCCGCCTGCACGGCATAATCCGTATCGCCATGAAACATGGCCATGATCCCATCGCCATAATACTGAACAGGGAACCCGGTGTTCTGATGAAGCATATCTCCTATTTTTCCAAGATAGCTTACAAGGAACCTGAAGTTATCATGCGGGCTCATACTTTCTGATAAATTGGTATATGACCGGATATCGGAAAACATTATTGTAACTTCTTTTTCCGTCAAATCGCCCAAGCGCAAATCAATTACCCTTGCTTTATCAAGCAGTTTCAGGAAAGAACCTGGAAGGTAACGGCCATATGCAATGTTCAACTGTTTCATCCGGTAGGTTGCAATAGCGACAATAGCCCATATAAAAAGAATGAGTAAAATCACATAAGAAATGTATGCCCAAATGGTCCTGTACCAAGGCGGCTTGACAGTGAACTGGTAAGAAGTGATCTTGCTTTCCACGCCAAAAACATTTTTCGCTTTTACATGAAAAGTATATTTCCCTTCATAGAGATTCGTGTAGATGGCCTTTGTTTCCTTTGTCCATTTTGACCAGCCTTCGTCATTACCTTCGAGGTAGTGGCTATAAAGCGTAGAGCCTTCGTCTTCAAAATACGGAGCTGAGTAAATAAATGTGAGATTGTTGTATTTATATTTAAGGGTTGGTTTTAACTCGTCTGTCTGTTCATAGAAAATATTAAGGCTGTCGAATGCAAAAGGTCCTTTATCAATTTTTCTCCTGTTAAAGAATGTACCGTAAAAAAGGATTGAATCTTCGCCAATCGTGATATTCCTGATCTGAGCGTTATATTTTACAGAATAATTTTTTGTAAAATTATTATCGTAGGTGAAAAGACCTTCAGATGTTCCAAGCCATGTTATCCCATCGGGTTCATTATAAAAAGTCCATAATGACATATTGGGAAAACGTTTAAAAGGAACGGAATCGGTTTTGTATGTTCCATCCTTTTGTTTTGTGATCGTTTCTATCCATTTATTATTTCCATTAATCAGGCTTAACCAATATTTACCATTATAACCTTCCTGAACATGAAAAACCTGTGTCTTACCATTTGAATATTTTTTGCCAAATCCATTATAGGCAATAAACCGATCTGTTTGTATATCGTATTTATAGAATCCGTTGGGCGTTGCAAATATTAACTGGTTGTCAATTATATTCACCTCTATATCGTTTAGTGATAACAGGCCGTCGTTTTTACCAAAATGTTTAACTTTCCGGTTGGGGTCTATTCTGTATATTCCGTTCAGTAATGACGATGCCCAGATATTCCCTTCATTATCTTCAACCAGGGATAACATTTCTTCAGTAATTTCTTTTATGGTATCTGCTTTTTCCCATTTTTCCTGTTTCTGATTAAAACGCCTGACTTTTAGCCCGGTTGCGGCAGCCACATAAATCAATTCGGGATTCTTTTTAGACTGTATCATCTTTACAGCACACACAAAATTAGTTCCCAGCGATACAGTTCCGTTTTTCTGGATTTCAAAAATCTCTCCGCTTGTTCCGGCCAGCAGTTTTTCTTCTCCTTTCGGGGTTTTAAAAATTAAAAATGAAAGAGCGGTATTATTCATCCTGGGAATCTGAATAAATACAGGTTCATTATTTTTATTATACTCTAAGTAAAAAATACCCGTAGCTGTTGCAAAGTAAAGAACTCCTTTAAACCGAGCAACGGCATTCACATCTCCTGCAAGACCAAATTCAGAGTCAAGCCTTCTGAGCGGAGAATTGATTTCAGCTTTTGAAATACCATTTGATAATGAAAGCCAGATATTACCTGAAAAATTATTCTCTGTATTATTAAAAGCAAATGTTACGGTTTCAAAAGGAAGGCCGGTTTTTTTTGTGAGATGCTGTGTGATTTCTCCCTGTTTATTGATAATATAAACTCCATTATTAAGCGTTCCCAATGCGAAACCATCGTTATAAATAATACCACAATACAACGCATTCTGTTTGATAAGATCATTTGTAACAGAAGCGTTATCGGGCGAACCCAGAGATGTGGAATTTCCCGAAGCCATATTATAAATAAATAAACCATCCTGGGAAGTACCTATCAGGATATTTTCTTTATCATATGGAAGCATCACATTAATATCTTTCTTTGCATAATCAACTCCTACATTCGCTTCCTGGAGATTATTATTCTTAAATACAAGCAATCCCTTTTTGTAATTTCCGACATAAAGCTGATTGTTTATAAGAAAACTGAGAAAACTTTCTTTCGGGAGATCTAAAATTATAATAGATTTCCCAGGCTGGTATTTATATATTCTGAAAGGCGTACAAAAGTAAACAGCATCGGTTTCGCAATAGGTTTTCCAGATATCTTCCATTTTTATTTTTGACGTATCGAGCCGCGCTGAAAGAGATTTATAATTGAGTTTTCCTTTCTGATCCGGCATTAAAAAACCGAATTCACCCACAGCGCCTACATAGATTTTTCCATCATTGTCAACAGCAAGAGAGCGCACGATAAGGTTATTCGGAATCTCAATCTGCCGCCATGAAGTGCCATCGTATTCAAGGATGCCGTTTGCATTATTCCCAAAATACATGATCCCCCTTTTATCTTGGGCAACTGCCCAGTTCAAAGCATGTGCATTGTATTCTTTCGGAGAATAATACTTCATAAACGGCAGACCCAGTTTATTGACCTGGGAAAAGCAGTTGAATGATAAAAGTAAAAAGACAAAAGATAAAAGAAGGAAGATTATTTTTTTCATTGGTTTTTGTTATCGCTAAAAATTAAAAGTGATTGTTTTGAATATAATTCTCCGAAAAGTAATTTCTTTATAAATTGGAATATATGGAATGTTGGAATAATGGGCTTTCCTAATATTCCATTTTTCCATCATTCCAAAATATCGGACTTTTCTGAGTGGACTCATTCATCAGTTTGTAAACCGGCAAATTTAGAAATATTTTTTTCTTAATAAAAGAAATCATGATTATCTTTGCCCTATTAATTTGTTTGATGATTAAACAGGAATTTTAGGTATCCCTTTTAAAAGTCAAATGTATTAACCCGCCTGCCGCTGGTAGGCTTAGTCCAGATAAATAAAAATGGATTTTCAGGAACTCCTTGTTGACAGTTCGCGCTTGATCGCAGACATCGCAGAAAAGCAGATTTGTGATAACCCGCAGTTTTTTGGTCCGCTTCTCCGGTTTGCCATGCAGGATAAAGATGAGTATTCCATGAGGGCGGCGCGTGTGGTCGAAATGGCGGTCGGTAAAAAACCAAAACTGATAAAGCCCTTTCTGGGCGAAGTAATAGAAAAGCTACCCCGATTTAAAGTGGATGGTGTAAAAAGGTCGCTCCTGAAAATTTTCACCGAATATCTGGATATTGTTAATGAAGATCAGTTAGGATATCTTGTTGACTGTTGCTTTAATTTTCTTAAAGATCGCTACGAACCCGTAGCTGTAAAATATTACAGCATTAAAATTCTGTATGATGTTTCGAATCGGGAACCTGATTTAAAACACGAACTGATACTTACCCTGGAAACCCTTTCGGAAACCGAAAAGAAATCAATTATCCATGAAAGTAAAAGGGTTCTGAAAAGACTTTATAAAGAGACGAGGTAAAGGGTGCTTAATTGATACCTGTCTGTAGGTTTTGTTATTGCCCGAATTGTTTAAAAAAATAATTGTGAAAAATATTCCTGGTTTTGAAAAATTATCTAATTTTAAAACTCATTTAAAAACCTATTACTTATGGATACAAAACAAATTTTCGATTTTATAAGGGAGATAGAACTCTTCAATGGCCTGAACGATCAGGAGCTTGCAGTCACTGCCGGAAAAATCATGGAAGCGGATTATGAACCGCAGAAACATCTTTTTGAAGAATCAACAGCCAGGAAAGAAATATTCATCATTTTCAGCGGGAAAGTGGAACTTTATAAAAAAACTCCTCACGGCGATGAAAAAAGGCTGTGCCTGTTCAGCAAATACGATTTTCTCGGAGAGGGCGCTCTCACGGAAGATTCTCCCCATTCCACCAATGCGAGGGTATTAGAAAAAACGGTTGCGCTGGTTATCGGGAGAGATTTTTTTAACAGCCATGCAACGATATCGCTCAAGGTATTTTCGAATATTGCACGCGTCATCACACGCAGGATGCGCCAGGCAAATAATAAATCGGTAAGTTCGGCTTTTCAGTATGAATCGGGCAGAACCCGCACGGAACACGATCTTCTCGGAAACCGCGAAGTGCCATATGAACACTACTATGGCGTACAGACCTTGCGTGCTGTAGAAAATTTTAATATCAGCGGAGTTACCATGAATTTTTATCCCTTGCTGATTGATGCCTTTGCCATTGTGAAAATGGCTGCCGCACATGCAAATTACGAACTCGGGTTATTACCCAAAGAGATCCACGATGTGATTATTGGTGCATGTCAAGATATATTAGATGGAAAATTTCATAATCATTTTGTTGTGGACATGGTGCAGGGCGGCGCAGGCACCTCCATGAACATGAATGCAAACGAGGTGATTGCCAACCGTGCGCTGGAGCTGCTCGGACACGATCGCGGCGAATATAAATTCTGCCATCCGAACAACCATGTGAATATGTCGCAATCTACGAATGATGCATATCCTACGGCAGTGAAACTGGCTATTTACAACAGCAATAAAAAGTTAATCGGGCATCTGGAAGACCTGATCGCATCGTTCCGGAAAAAGTCGGATGAGTTTGCCCATATCATTAAAATGGGCCGCACCCAGTTGCAGGACGCAGTGCCTATGACCATGGGGCAGACATTCGGCGTTTTTGCCGATACGCTCGAAAGCGAAGTGGCGCGGCTCAACGAAAATGCAAAATTATTTCTCGAGGCAAACATGGGCGCAACAGCCATTGGCACAGGCATCAATGCAGAGCCTGAATACAGCGCCATTGTAATAAAACATCTGCGTAAAATCACCGGCGATGATATTATCCTGGCCAAAAACTTAGTTGAAGCCACTTCTGAAACCGGCTCATATGTGATCTATTCGGGCGCAGTGAAAAGGCTTGCCGTTAAACTGTCAAAAATTTGTAATGACCTTCGCCTGCTGGCATCCGGTCCAAGAGCGGGATTGAATGAGATTCAACTGCCGCCGATGCAGCCCGGATCATCCATTATGCCGGGGAAAGTAAATCCTGTGATTCCTGAAGTGGTGAACCAGATCGCTTTCAAAGTGATTGGCAACGACCTCACCGTAACCCTTGCCGCAGAAGCCGGACAGCTTGAACTTAATGTCATGGAGCCGATGATAGTGCAAAGTTTATTCGAATCCATAGAGTTTCTGAAGAATGGGATGGATACGCTCCGCATCCGCTGTATCGAGGGCATTAAGGCCAATGATAAGAAATGCCGATGGTTTGTCGAACAAAGCATAGGATTGGTTACTGCTCTCAATCCGTATATCGGCTATGAAAATAGTTCCATGATCGCTAAAGAAGCGCTCGAAAAAGAAAAAAGCGTATATGAACTGGTGCTTGAAAAGAAACTGCTTTCGAAAGAACAATTAGACCAGATACTGGCTCCGGAAAATATGATTAAACCTCACAAACTTCTTAAGTTTGATACACATTGATCATCTATAGAGAAAGAAAAATACCCTGTCTGCAATCTGAACCCGGACAGGGTTTTTTGTTTGTTTACTGTTTTACAAATCTTTTGATGATTGCTGATTTTTCAGTATTTAGTTTTATCAGGTAAACGCCGCTTGGTAGCTCTGACAAATCTATGACTGATGACGGATGATGGATGACGGATGAGTAGATAACCTGACCGGTGATATTGAGTATTTCAAATTTAGAATTTAATACGCAGAACCCTGAGCCCTGAGGCCATTGAGCCTGTCGAAATGGTCGAAGGGTCGAAGGGTGAGGATTTGAAATCTCAATAATCAATATATCTTTTACCGGATTTGGTGAAACAACTAAAGATGCGCCATCATGAAAAAAATTTTGATAATCCTCAACATCATTCAGAATAGCCGAGCCGATTTTATATACTCTCTGATTTCCCCCGACACTTATCATAGAACTCACGTTCCATAAATTTGCACCATCCCAGGTAAGTCCCAACGGATAAGGTATACACCATTCCGCAGAATCAATAAGCGTTCCGTTTGTCATATTAAAACGGTAAAGTTTTTGTGCGCCGGGCATTATTGTATTAATCCCATAAAGTTTACCATTTATTGCATGAATTGAAATTATTGTGGCCGGGAGATTGAATGTTTCAATCGGCAGCCCGGTGGCAGTATCCATTTTAAACAGGATAGGAGGTAAATATTGCGAATACCACATATTTTTACCGTCATAGGCAATGCCCCATCCATTGGGATCTCCGGTGCCCTGAGAGGGCAGGGTAAACTGTCGTTTTACTGTTCCGGTATTCGGATTTATTCGGTATAACATATTGTCCTGTTCAATAACTGCCCATAGGTCAACACCGTCGAAATCAAGTCCACCGCCAGATGAGCCCGAAATAGTAGGAGATGGAATACTGCCCAGTTCTATTCCTGAAGGGCTTAGCTTTTTAATAAGTGGAATATCATGAGATGTGAGCCACAGGTTTTGTCCGTCCCAGGCCAGACCTGCCGGCCAGGTTTCTGTTGTGGGAAATGAAAACAAGGTGTCGCAGAGTACTTGTACAGATTTGTCATTTTCTTTCTGATAATTTGCAAGGCGACCTCCGATTGTCTGCGCTTGCAGAGAAAACACCAATGTCAGATGGAGAAAAATACTGGCCGCAATTATTAATATTTTTTTCATGATAGATTTTTTAAGGTCTTTTAAATCTTTACTCCAACCACAAGGATATCGTCAACCTGATCTATATCGTCTTTCCATCCATCGAGAATAGTGTTTAATAGTTTCTTTTGCTCATCGAGCGGGTAATCACGGAAGCCAAACAAAAGTTCTCTAAATTTATTGGGCGAGAATTTCTTCCCTTTGGATCCTCCGAACTGGTCGAAAAATCCGTCAGAAAAAACATATACGGTATCGCCTTTTTTCAATTGAATCCTGTTATTTGTGAAAGGCATTGATTCGTTTTGATGGTGAATGCCGACGGGCATTTTGTCGGGGCGAAGTTCACGTATCGTAGAGACGGGGGACTCCCCCGTCTCTACAATATACAACGGATTATTCGCCCCGGCAAACTGCAGTTCCAGCGTATCGAGATAGTAATCGCGCGCTTTTATGTTCTCTCCCATATCATTGTACATAATGGCCAGGTTATTGTAAATAACAGCGATTCCGCGTTTGTGATTCACGCTCTTAAAAAGTTCCAGCGATTTATTGTAATACTCTATGGCAACTGCACTTTTTTTCAATGAAGAGTAGCTGTTCCCGAGCCTTGCATAGGTATTTGCAATAGATGCCGCATCGCCGATTTTCTTATACAGTTCAAGCACTTTTTCCTGGTATTCTATTGCTTTTGCATTATTATTCTGGTCGGAAAAGATCACCCCGATATTCAGGGTTGCACGGGCGATTCCTTTAATATCATTCAGCGCTTCATAGGTTTTTAATGAACTCTGATAATGATCAATGGCATCCGCATATTTGCCTTCTTCGCGTAACACATAGCCTATATCATTATAGCAGCCAGCAATTTTTTTCCTGTCGTTCAAAATTCTGAAAATCTTCAGGGCTTCGTTGTAGGTCTTTTTCGATTTATCTATCTTGCCCTGGTAGTAATAAATATCTGCAAGTTTATGAAGCGATTCGGCAATATGCCTTTTGCTGTTAATCTTCTCCGAAAGGGCCAATGCTTTATCTCCATACTCCTCTCCTTTTTTAAGATCCAATGAATAATAAATAGAAGCAAGTTTTATCAGTAGCCGGATCCGGGTAGTATCCTGCTTAGCCAGGGTGAGACAATTCTGAACACTGTCTATCTGTTTCTGGTTTTGTGAAAATGCCTGAAAAAAAATTAAAACCAATATAACAGCAATAATCAATCGCATAAAACGGATTGTGATTACAAACAAAAATAATAAATGTTTTGAATTTCTAAACAATAGCAGGCTTTAGCTTGATTAATTCACAAATATTAAACTTAATTCACTTAAACCCGCTCCATGCTTCGACTCCGCTCAGCATGACTACCAACACTTCGTCATAATGAGCAGCCTGCCCTGAGAAATACTTTATATTCCAATACATTTTTGATTGTGTCTTTCCAAAACAGAAAACCTGTGAATCTGAAAAGGCGATATCCGGCAATCTTATCCGGGCATTTAAACATCTCCGGCCTGCCGAAAATTATTACATCCGGTTTCTTTTTTATGATCACATCCGTATCTTCAGGGTATTCGTAATTTTTCGACCACACCCAGTAGCTGCATCCTCTGTTATAGCATGGCGCTCTAAAAATATTTTTTTCAAAATACGGTAGAATTGAGACAGACCAGAAGTTGCCTGCATAGATATTTTTATTTTCAAGATGGTTCCCTTTAATAAAATCAGCTACTTCTTTCCCTGCCGAATAAGGCTTTTTATAATCATTCAAAGAAATTATTACAGACCAGTAAATATTAAATACAAACACAATCCCTATACCTGCCCATACTAAATATTTAATTATTCCATAAAAATAAGATTTTACATCTATTCGGTTTCTTTCTTCGGCGAAGCTGAGCCAAAGCGTAAAAATCCAGATAAGGAACAGAACTCCCTGATGCCAGAAGCTGTAATAGATAGAAAACAAAATCAATATTGAAAGTGTGGATAATATGAAAATCAGCAATTTTCTTTTTATCCAAAACCAAATTAAAAAAATAATTAAAACCGAATATGAAAGCCAACTGAAGCCGGTAAAAATTTCGGCTATAACCTTTGTACTTAATTCCCAAAAATAATCTGCTCTGAATTTAAATCCATGTTCTGAAAAAGAGATATCCGGCGCAGGTCTCATCTGAATTATAACAAATAATATTATGACAATATAAATTAAAAAGGTTACAACTTGTTTTGTTTTCACGCTTTTCGAAAACTGTTTCCATTGCCTTATCGCATCGAAAAAATGTTTGAGCATTAGAATCAGAGAAATTATAAAACCATGCAGGCAGACATTTGCCAGAAGAAAAATCCACAATAAAAAAAACAACGGTTTTTCATTTTTGCTTTTATAAGAAACCGCTACTAATCCCAACAAGGGTAATAGTAAGGAGTAGCACCTGGCAACTACGGCATATTGAAAGAAAACAAAGTAGGTAAACGGGAATGCTATTTTTACCCAAAGCGGAAACGGAGAATAATACAAAAAAATAATTACGCCCGCTAAAGAAAAAAAGGCGGAGATATAACCAAAATATTCATAACTGAACAGGCGGCTTGGAATCATTAAGATTACATGCCAAAGCCCGGGATGGCCTTCATACCTTAAATTATGAAACAGTAATTCGAATAAACCGGAATCCCTTGCAAGAAGCCAAGATTGCGCTTCGTCTTCCCATGGTTCGTGTTTTGGTAAAATGATTAAAACCTAAAAGGATTTTTAAAGTTAATAACTATGTAATTTTGCCAGAGGGATATTAAACGCTTCAAAAATTTTTCTTTGTTTTTTTGACACTTCTGAAATGAATGGTGTAGCATTATAAAGTTGGGTATGTTTTATTTTT
>JACREX010000031.1 GCA_016212695.1 Bacteroidia bacterium | reverse complement strand
TAAATAGTGAAAGAATAATTTTTTTTATTAAATTTATTCAAACCACCACCGGAGGTGCCAATCCATAAAAATCCATCGCGATCTTCTCGTATGCACCACACTGAGTTGTGAGATAAACTGTATGGATCGCGCTGGTCATTCTGAAAAACGGTGAATTTATAACCATCATACATATTTAGGCCATGTGTTGTACCTATCCAAAGATAACCGTAGCTATCCTGAAATATACAAATAACTCTATCAACAGAAAGGCCTTCTTTTGTAGTGATATGCTCGAAATGAAACTTGTTTAACTGAGCAAAAATATGAGACACAGAAAAAATGAATAGAGCGAGTAAAATAGAATATTTTAAGTACCTTAATGAATTCATGTTTTTTTAAACTTTATTAATTTACTGGTTAAGTTCATTATTTAATTATATAATTCCTGACCAAAGTTACCTGCTGTGACTGTTTTTTATTACAATAATTTCACATTTTAAATTATTTCTTTTTAATAAATCGTCACCTTCTCTTTTATAATGATTGGGCACAATAATATTTTCAATAATTGTTGGATTAAAATTCAGAAAAAAAGTTTCAATATTTTTTCCTTTTTTTATTTCATTTTTGACAGAAATGGTACCACTAAACTTTTCATTATATGGACCACCTATTGCAATTGAATTTTCCGTCAAGTTAGAAGGTAATACCCTAATAATTCTCCATTCTCTTTCTAAATATTCCGGAAATCCTTTTTTTTCTAGATTTCTGGTTTTATAAGGTTGCATAATCGATAATATCCATGTTAAATTATTCCGTTCAAAGTTATTGCTTGCAGGAAGCATTCCTCTCCATTTTAAGTCTGAAAAAAAGGCTTGATGATGCTTTCTGTTATTTACTATATATAGAACTGGATTTGCACCATATTTTATTAATTTTTCTTTATTGAAACTTATCCCAAAATAATTATATCGTCTACAATGGTCAATAGCATGTTCAATAGGAGTGTCTGTAAAACTAATCATGCAATCTTTAACTTTTACATTTGCAAAAGGATATGATGTTCTATTTATTCCAAATTTTAATTGTTTCCTTGAAATAATTGTTTCTAGTATTTCAAATGCTTTCTTATCATCACCTTTTCGTCCTGTCCAATGTGTCAGATAAGGGTTTATATGATTAGGTGATGTTAAAAGTTCTATTTCTTTCATGGTTTTATTGCTGCCTTTCTTGCGGCGGTTATTAATTTGTGGAGCATTACGCTTGCTTGCTGTTGCCACACTTTTTTTATCGCTGTATCACTTGGGATAATACTCTCCATCTTCTTTGGGAATATAAATAACAGCGTCCCCAAATGAAAGTTTATTAAAATAATTTGGCTGTTCAATGCTGCCCGTGTTTGTCAAAAGTATAGAACCAACTGCTGCTAAACAAAAAACAACCGGGATGCTGAATTTTCTTGTCTTATAAACAAGATAACCTAAAATCAGAACTGCTCCAATTCCGTACACAATTTTTTCGTTGTCAGTTAAATTCCAAGATGATATTTTATTTGTAATACTATTTCCTATACTATTAATGTTTTCTTTTTGTACTTTTCTTTTACTTTCTTCAAATCCAGGAGGGGCAATAAACCCATCATATACTCCAATAAAAATGTCGTTTCCTATGTCTTTATTTCCTACAATTAACCCTCTTGGCATTAATATATTTTGATTGTCTATCGGTTCAAAACCTTGCGATGCTATATTATCTTGGTCTGATGTCTCGGTTTGTTCGCGTTGATATTTTATGCTGTCAAAAATATTTTTTCCTTTTGTCGGGTGAGTATGAAATCGAATTGGCAAACACCTAACGTTAAAAATATTTTTTCGTTCTTCATTAAATTGCTTACCATCTAATAAATAAGCGTTACTCTTTTTTAAAAGGTTACCTGTAATTTTATCAAACAATGGTTGGTCTTCAATGGCGTTGCGAATAAATTTCACATCATCAACTATATAAATATTTTCGCCATTTACAGTTGTCGGCTTTGCTCGCATAACTCCACCTATTTCTTCATCGTCAAGATAATTTTCCTTTAGCTTAATAACTACTTTTTGCAATATTTTAAATCTGCAAGGAGTTTTTAGTATAAGAATTTGCTCATCCTTTATTTTTACACTTCTAAAAAAGCCCTTTTCAATTAATTCATCAGTCAATTTCATTTGGTCTCATATTTTATTTAATCGTCAATTGATACGGTGTCGTTTAATGCTTGCTGTTAACCCTCTATATTCACCTTTAGTATTCCGATACAACCAATGCCGGCAGTATTGGAATCTGGGTTTGCCTTAATGCAAATATACCCTTTTATAGAATATTAATCCGAAAAAACGAGAATTTTAATTTCCCGTTTCTTCATTTAACCTAACCCTGCTTGCCATCATTGTAAATATAAAAGGCGCTGTTTAAATTTTATATTTACTCTCCCTTAGTTTAGCATTTTCAAGCCATTTAGGAACAACGGTCTTCAGCCATTCTTTTTTTTCTGAATTTAATTTTTCCATATCTAAGCCGATACATTTCTGTGCTTTTTCTTTTGTGGAAATATCAGGGATTTCAATGGGTTTTGTCACATTGTGGTTTGCAAGAATACGCGCAAGCTGAACCCTTGCATCAGAAGCTTTTTCTATTGCAGTACCCAGCAGTCTGGCCACTTCCAGCGGGGCATGGAACGAATTGCCGTGTCCGGCTGCGGTAAAATCCCAACGCCATTGCGCATGACGGATCAGGGTTAAGACAGGTTTCATTTCGTCTTCTTTTGCTCCTGCATCCCAGGCAGCCTTTGCTTCAAAATGGGCCGCAACAATTAATTGTTCCGCTTTTTCGCGAAGTTCGAAACATTTCTTCTGCCCGGAATACATATTCTCTTTGAGCTTTTCTTCACTTTGCCTGTGGCACACCTGGCATGAACCGGAAATGTTTGCCAGCGGGCTCCGGATATGATGGTTCGTATATTTTACGCCTCCTTCGTTCATGTATGGCATGTGGCAATCCGCACATGCAATGCCGCGGTCGAAATGTATGCCCATCCGGAACAATTCATATTCGGGATGCTGCGCTTTTAACATGGGCGCTTTGCTGATGGGATGTTCCCAATCTTTAAAGCCGGCCTCGTCGTAATATTTTTCAATATCTTCAATGTTGTAGCCTTTGTCCCACGGGAATGTAAGATACTTGCCGTCGCCCCTAAAATAATACTCGACATGGCATTGAACACATACAAGAGAGCGCATTTCATGGTGGGATGCTTTTGTAATATCTTTTCCCTGCCTCTGGAACGCTTCAATCAGCGCAGGCCGTGTAATAACTAAGTTCATTGTTTCGGGGTCGTGGCAGTCTGCGCAGCCTATCGGGTTTACAATTTCGAATCCTAATGCGCCCCATTTGGTTTTATAAAAACTTTCGATGCCCATTTTTTTCATCATGCGCGGCACATCTGGGCTTTTGCAGGTCCAGCAGGTTCCGGGCTGAGGCCCTTCGTGCTCGTCTTTCGGAGCGCCGGTTCTTAATATATTCCTGATATCTTCCACTGCCCACCAATGGCCTCTTGGCTGATTGTATTCTTTTGAAAAGGCATAACCGGCCCATAAAATCACAAGCTTAGGATCCTGCGCCAGCATATCTGTTTTATTGCCGGAATTATAAAGGCTTTTAAATGTTGTGTCCTGTGTTTTGTAATATGAATTAAATTCACGCGGATAATTTTTCCCCCAGATTTCGTTTCGGGGTTCGCCGTCCATGAGCTTAACAGTTGGTTTGTATGCAAACACAACTTCCGCCCTGCGCTCCATTATAGAAGATGCAAACAATCCGATAAAAAATACCAGCGCCATTGTTCCCAGGAACAGTATCCAACCCAGCCAGGGTTTTGTTTTTACAACTTCATTGATTGGTTTCATGTGTATAAATTTTTATAAGTTGATGATTATTTTGTACTTATATTCCATGTGTTTTTATTTTAACGCTGAGACGCTGAAGCGCCGAGTTTTACTTTAATACATATATTTTTATTTTTCCTCTGCGACTCTGCACCTCTGCGTTTATATTTTTTTATTAATCATTCCCGGTTGGTGTGATATTTTATCTCATGGATATTTCATGTGTTTTAAATTATTGTTATTATTTATTTTTCAGTTTCTTTTTTCATCGCTTTTCTGAGCCAGTCAGGAACAGGGCTTTCAGGTAATGGCACACGTGCATACGGTGTACTAGTGAGGCTTTTTACCATGCCATGGGGCACTTCTTTGTGGCAATCCCGGCAAAGCCGTTCGCCATCTCCTTCATCATCATCATCGTCATCTTCTTCAACAGCTGCATACCTGCATGTCTTTAATTTTTTCCCATTGAGTTCGATTTCCTGCATAAGATAATTGTGACACCGTTCGCAATTTTTTTGAACCACTCTTATTCCCGCTTCCTTAATAAAAATCACCTGGGGTTCCATTCTCAATGTAAATATTGAAGAATGACGCATACCGTCTTTTGCTTTAAAAAAATAAGCGTTGAAAATATTATTGTGCGGGACATGGCAATCGTTGCAGGTTGTAAATTCACGATGTGAACTGTGAAACCATGTTGAGTACTGTGGCGCCATGATGTGGCAGTTGACGCATGTTGCGGGAGAATCGGAAAGATACGATTGGGCGCGCGATATGTATAATATGTATGCGAGAAGCCCAATGAAAATTCCCAGCAGAAAAATTACCGGGATGTTCCAGGACCGTGGCGGCCTGATTAACAAAAATATATTTTTAAATGTTCTAAACAAAATTCCCGTATTTAAGAGTCAAAAATACTCTAATAGCAGAGCAGGCTTTGTAAAAATAGGATAATTATTTTGATTTTATCATTGTCAGCGCCATCTTGAATTTCTCCACGGCTTTCACTGCATGAGGGATATTTGCAGGCATGATGATCGTTTCCCCTGCATTCAGGAAATGAGATTTCCCGTCAATGATAATTTCTCCCTGCCCGTCTGCCACCTGCACCATAGCATCGAAAGGAGCGGAGTGCTCGCTCAACGCTTCTCCTTTATCAAAAGCAAATAACGATACGTTTCCTGTTTCTCTTTTCAGAATGGTTCTGCTCACAATCGAATGTTCCTGGTATTCGATGATGTCGTTAAAGCTGAATTTTACAGCTTTTTCAAATTCTTTGAAATCCATTATTAAATTTTTAAAGTATTTTCGAAGATACAAATTATTTTTTATGGATATTTCTCTATCCTCTCAAAATGTTTATTACTTGTTCATTTTTTCAATAAGAAAAAGAGATGTACCACTAAATCTGTAGTTAATTTTGTCAAAAAAAAATTCTCCACTTTATGATTTTATTAAAAGAAGTATACGATTCGTTTCAACAAAAACAATACAAAAAAGCGCTCCGCCAGTTTAAACAGGCTAAAATTATGCAGGAGCAGAGCGGGGTGGCAAAGCAACTGAAAGCTGAAATTATCAACCAGCTTGCTTTGGAATATTTTCATGAATTGAGATTCGGGGATTGTATTGATCTGCTTCAATCAAATTTTGTCGTTCAGGCGAAGCCGGAATTTCCCATACCCGTAGAGAGAAGCAGGGTTATAGCCGGAATGTGTTATCTTTATCTGTCAGATTTCCCGAAGGCATCAGATTACCTGAAAACCAGTATTCATCAAACAGAGACCCATCCTTATTATTACTACTACCTTTTATCTGAAATTTACAGAGGCGTTTTTTTATCCTATAAAGATTTTAAAAATTTACAGGCTGAATATGAAAATTATTTAAGCAATATTCCATCAGAAAAACTGCTTTACTTAGAAGCTATGTTTTATCTGCAGAAGGGGGAAACCGCTAAATTTGTAAAAACTATTAAAAAAGCAAAGCCTGAATCGGTTTCACAACAAATAAATTTCTCTTTTTTATCATACATTAATCTTAAAAAAAAGAAAGTCGCTCACTCAACTTCGTTGAAACCCCTCTATAAAATTATAAACCAGACAGCCATGTCGTCGGTTGAAAACATTTATTTACTTTCTGTCCCCGGCTTGAATGATTATATTATAGAAAATGAACAGGCAGAGATGAACAGAACCCAATCTGAGGATATCAGAAATTTATGTATCCATGGCGAGCCGCTGAATGATTCGACTTTTAACTCAATAATTAATGACCTGCATTTAGAATACGGGGATCAGATTATTTTTAACCAGATTTCTGCGTTAATAGCACATAGGCCTGAGCAAAAAAAAGAAGAGCATCCATCAGATATAAGAACACAAAAAGCAAAATATGTCATAATTGAAAATTTTATAAAAAAGCACAGAAATGTTTTTTTTAGTTTTCCGGAATCATTAAATACTTACATCAGTTTTTCCGCTAATTGCATTCTTTCAGATGCATATTCTTTCTATGAAAATATTTTTCTTTATATAGGCAAGCACAAGGATACGCTCAATGATTATAAATATGAAGCAATTTGCCTGAATGCGGCGTCGGTTCACCGGATGAATTTCCCCCAATTTAATATTGACGGGGTTTTTAACAAATTCATGAAGATCAAGGCTAATTTGTTAGGTCTTTTCTTTTTTAATGCCTTATCTTACATATCGGGCAATAAAAAAATATACGATGATATTCCTTTGACTCTTTCAAATCCGATAATAAATGAATTAGGAGCAAAAGAATTCGTCGCTTTTTTTCATTTTTTCAAGGTGCTAATTGAAGACCACGAGGATTTTGAAGGTTATTTTTTCAGGGAAAGAATTAAAGAATTCTTTTTTGCCACATTAAACAGGGAAATTCCTCTTTCTCTCTCAAATAAAGCGATACTTAACCTGCATAATGCCCTGAATGATTTTGTTATCGAGTTTATTATTTTTAATGAATATTCTCCTGATAAAAATGATCGGCTTTATATTGAGTTTAATCTGAAACGACTGAAATATTTCAAAGAAGATAAGGAAAGTTCAGCATTTTATGAAAACTTTAAATTTATTGAATTTTGTACAACCCATAATGAATTAAAGCACAAACTCACCATCAGAAACTTAGATGATATCGGCAATCGTATCATTGAAATAGTAAGACAGAATAATGTAATTTCTTTTTTCAATATTGCCCTGAAAATATTAAATATTCAAGACGGTTTCTGGGGCATCACAAAAACTCAATCAATTAAAAACCTGATTTATGAAATATATAAAGTAATATTTGAGGTAAAAACGGATAAAGAATTACAAAATAAATTCGCCTCATTCCTTAATGGTAAATTTGAAAACACGAAATCAAATCCGGGGGTTACCATACAAATTTTATTATTAGAACTTATCAATAAACCTGAAGCAAAAAACAGATTGATCATTTTCAAAATCTTCATGATTTTATCCGAGCCATATATTGCAAATCAAGAATATTTTTTCTTGGCATATGACTTTTTAAAATTTTCAATTAAAATTCCAAATCAGGAAGCGTTGGGAGAAGAAAAAATTTCATTCATAAAAAAATTACTTGGCATATATGAATCAAGATTTATTTTATCAAAAAACAAATCACACCGGCAGTTATATAACCAGATAATTTCAAAGTTCAGCCCGGATAAACCACTGCTTGAAATCATAACTAATAAACCGAAGAAAAAAAATATTGATAAAAGGTATAATAATTTAACACTTTTTGATTGATAATGAAAACTCAAATTGTACAATCCCCTTATGAATTTTTTTCTCTTGGCCCGGAAGCTACAGAAAAAGAAATCAAAGACAGATACATCAGTATGGTGAAAGAATACTCGCCGGAGAAGGATCCGGATATGTTTATGAAAATTCGTGAAGCGTATAATATAATCACGAAACCTGATATGAATACCGCTTATTGTGTGTTTTTTAGAGATCCCGTAAAGTCATTTACAGATGATGAAACAGAAGAAGAAAAAACTCCCGCCTCGGAATTTTTAAAGAAATATTTTGAGACCCCATTTAACAGCGATTATGAATTAAAGAATACATTTGTGCCCATAGTATTCAATATAAAATAAATTCTGATGGAACCACGCGAACAAATAAAAGAATATCTCATACAGGCAATTGACGCATTATCTGAAGAAGAAGTAAATGAAATATCTGCCTATTGGAAAGAACCCGATCTAAGTACATTTACGAATGAACTGGTTGCTCTGAAATCGGAAGTAAAAAAAAATAATACTATTTCGCAAAAACTTACGAACGACATTCTTGTTGTTACCGATAAAATTAACGATAGCCTGAAAATTGCCGAAGAAGTTAAAAAGGAGGTAAGTGTTGATGATAATATAAAAGAGATTATTTCTAAAATATTTGACTTTGATGAAACGCTTGGCCGAACTCTCAAAGAGTATGAAGAATTGCCAACGTTATCATTGTTAAATTATTTTAAATATAAAACAGCTTTCCTGTGCTGGAGAGTAGGATTTGAAATATTGACAGAGAAATGGGATGAATTTTTATTGCTCAATCAACTTTCAGTTACAGGTAAAGAAGGAGAATTTTTCGATCCTTCCTTTCACGAAGCTATAGAAACCATCAACGACGATGATTTTGAAAATAATGAAATTACAGAATGTCTGGAGAAGGGGTATTTATTTAAAAGCGCTTTGATACGAAGAGCAAAAGTTGTAGTAAACAAATTATAATTTAATATATATGGCAAGCGAAATTATTGTAGGCATTGATCTTGGAACAACCTATTCCGTAGTATCTACATTAGCAGAAAACAAACCTGTAACTTTAACAGTTGACGGAAATAAATTGCTGCCTTCAGTTGTGAGTTATTCCAACGGAGGCTTCATCGTAGGGCAAACAGCCAGAAACATGGCAATTCTGGAACCTGAAAACACGATACGTTCGATCAAGAGAAAAATGGGGCAGGATATTACTATTCCTATTGGAAATAAAAATATGAGGCCAGAAGAAGTTTCTTCCCTGATTTTAAAAAAAATTAAAGATTCCACACAGGAGCAACTAGGGCTTGGCAATGATAAATTGAGGGCGGTTGTTACTGTTCCGGCTTATTTTACCGAAGTGCAGAGAGAAGCCACCAAGCAGGCTGCCGAGTTTGCCGGTATTATTGTTGAACGAATAATAAATGAGCCTACTGCTGCGGCTTTATCTTTCGGTTTAACTAAATTGGAAAGCGCTAAATATGCCGTGTACGATCTTGGCGGTGGAACTTTTGATATTTCTATCGTTGAAAATAATACAGGAATTATTGAGGTTCTTGCAACAAAAGGCGACAATTTCCTTGGCGGCGATGATTTCGATGAATTACTTGCAGATTTCATATGGAAACGTTTTACCCAGGCAAATAATATCGAAGCAGAACGTAATAGTAAAATTAATGCACGTTTATTAAAAATTGCGGAGGAATCGAAAATCAAACTTTCTTTTGAATACTCCATTGATATTAAAGAAAACTTTTTTCTGAAACTAAACGATAAATCATATCACCTCGAAGTTTCTGTATCACGGAACGAATTGGAGGAATTAATTAATCCGCATATTGAAAAAACCCTTGATCTGATAGAGCAGGCGATTGCCGAGTCGGGCCTCTCCCTTGAATCTCTCACCGGTATTCTGCTTGTGGGAGGTTCAAGCCGCATTCCTGTGATTCACCGTTTGATTGAAGACAAATTTAATATTGTACCTATTTTAATTGAAAATCCGGATGAAGCTGTTTCGCATGGCGCTACCATTCAGGGAGCTATAATAAATCAAATTGATATTGATACGGTGCTTGTTGATATTACCCCTCATTCATTAGGGATAGAAACGCTTGACCCATTTAATTTTCAGGATTTTTATAATGGCGGAGGTGAGGATGAAGGTTTATTTCATTCGGTAATTATTCCCAGGAATACGGCCATACCTGTTAAAAGAACACAACATTTTTCTGCTGTCACCGAATACCAGGAAGGATATGACATAAAAATATACCAGGGAGAAAATATAAAAGTAAAATATAATAAATTGGTGGGAAAAGTACATTTTAAAGTTAAAAAACCCGTAGAGTATGGAACCCTTGATGTCACCTTTGAATTAGACATAAATGGAATCCTGAAAATGTCTGCCGTTCAAAACGAAAACGGAGAATCGGTAGAAGCTGTATTTCAAAGCAGCAGAGGGATGAAAATCAGTAATGATAAAATAACGGAAAAAATACACTCTCTTGATGAATCTGCTCAAACATTGATCAACAGGGTTAATAAACTACTTTCAGAAAATAAAATAACCGGTGAAGATAAATTCGAACTCGAAGATCTTTTAAAAAAATATAAAGAACAAAAAGCAGGAAAAATTTCTGAAGCTAACGATACCGAAACGCGAATTCTTGATTTGCTTTATTATCTCGAAGAAAATTAGAATGGAAATAAATATCAATTGCCAGTGCTGCGGCGCTCAAAATACCCTTTCAAAAACATCTCTGAATTGCCGGCGTTGCCAGAGCGATCTCTCTTTGATTTTTATACTGAAACTGCATTCGTATAAATACCGCTATTGGGCTGCGTTGCATATAACACAAAATAATTTTGACAAAGCTAAGGCTTGTATTAAACGGGCTGTTTATTTATGTAAAGAATAACTGTATTACCGGTGGTTGAGCTTGTCGAAACCACCGGTAAACTTATTTTAAATTCCCTTGTTCAATTCCTTTAATAATGATTCAATATCTTCCTGGCATCCGCCGCAAACAGTTCCTGCGGTAGTTGCTTCACCCACTTCTTCAAAAGTTTTCAATCCTTTTTCACGGATGGCTTTTTCAATTTCGCTTTTCATGATGCCATTGCAATGGCAAATTTCAACGTCTTCCATAACTTTATTTTTTATTTTTAAATACTTTTGCCAAAACAATGATAAGCCCGATAAAATTCAGGATTGTCAAAATTAATATTATATGTGTTGCATGATTGCAATTTTGTGAATTATCCCCGCAAGATTGTCCTGGTTTTTCTCCGTGCTGTTCCTGTTGTTCATTCATTTTTTGTTCATGCTTACAACCTCCTGCAGTATGTGCATCTCCGCCTTCTGCTTTCTGATGATGCGGGCAGCCTGATGAGATTTCGGCAGCCTTATAGATCCCTTCCACATAGTGTATAAAAACAACATATTTTTCAACAAATTCACGGCCTTCTTCCGGTTTGTTTTTATCGTAATTTTTTAATGCCATCATTTCCTTAAATTTTTCATTTACTCCTTTGCCGATTACATCTTTCAGCATTTTATTGATTTCATCCAGAGAACCTGATTCAAGCGCTTTATCTGCTGCTGCTATAGGCGCCTCTACTTCCCCGGCGGGTTTCAGGCCTGTGTAATGAGCGCCTTCTCCTGCGCGATGAATACGGACAAAGTTTTCAAAAAAATTCATATCGGCAAGTTGTTGTACTTCTGCGCTGATTTTGCGCAGTTTCATGGTTTTGTTGAATAATGCTTTGATTTCCGCTTCATCATCCTTTTGCACCCATTGTAATATGAGATTTACATTTCCTTTTTCGAGAGCATCTTTTGCCGCTTTAATTACAGGCCCGTCCATGGTGTCGCAATGTGCGCCTGCCGGAAAAGACAGCATACTTAATAAAATTGTAATGAATGCAACTTTCACAATAAAATTTACAGTTTTCATAATTACCTCCTTTTTGTTTATACTCTTTAAAAATATGATGTGAAATAAAATACCTAACAATTGTGTTAAAAACTGCCGGGTATTTAAAAATTTAATTCATGAATTTTCTCAAATCATCATCCACTGTTCCGATGCCGCCAATTCCAAAGGATTCAACCAATACTTTTGCCACATTCGGTGAGAGGAACCCCGGGAGCGTGGGCCCGAGGTGGATATTTTTAACACCCAGATAAAGTAATGCTAATAATACAATCACTGCTTTTTGTTCATACCATGCAATGTTATATACAATAGGGAGCTTATTCACATCGTCTAATCCGAAAACTTCTTTGAGTTTAAGCGCTATTATAGCAAGTGAATATGAATCATTGCACTGGCCTGCATCCAGCACTCTCGGAATTCCTCCGATATCGCCCAACCCTAATTTGTTATAGCGGTATTTTGCGCAACCGGCAGTTAAGATTACGGCATCTTTCGGAAGTTTTTGTGCAAACTCAGAATAATATTCCCGGCTTTTCATTCTGCCATCGCAACCTGCCATCACCACAAATTTTTTAATGGCCCCGGATTTAACGGCATCTACTACTTTATCGGCCAAAGCAAATACCTGTGCATGCGCAAACCCTCCGACGATTTCGCCTTTTTCAATTTCAGTAGGAGCGGGGCATCTTTTTGCGTGGGCGATTATTTCAGAGAAATCTTTTTTACCGTCTTTCGGTCTGCTGCCAATATGTTTGAACCCTTCGAATCCGGCTGCGCCGGTGGTGTAAACTTTATCTTTATACACTGCATCATTTGCAGGAGGGACAAGGCAATTGGTAGTGAAAAGAATGGGCCCGTTGAATTTTGCAAATTCTTCTTTTTGTTTCCACCATGCATTACCATAATTCCCGACAAAATTATCGTATTTTTTAAAGAAAGGGTAGTAGTGAGCCGGTAACATTTCGCTGTGAGTGTACACATCCACGCCTGTACCCTTTGTTTGTTCCATCAGGTCTTCGAGGTCTCTCAGATCATGCCCGCTGATGAGAATGGCAGGGTTGTTTCTTACACCAATATTAACTTTGGTTATTTCAGGATTTCCATACCTTTCGGTATTAGCTTTATCTAATAGGGACATTACCTCAACTCCGTATTTTCCGCATTCTAAAACCAGACCGACGAGATCATTTACCGTTAATGTGTCATTTGTTGTTGCAGCAAGGCCTTTTTGCATGAAAGCCCATATTTCTTTATTCTCATGCCCGAGGTTGAAAGCATGTTCGCCATATGCTGCCATCCCTTTAATTCCATAGGTTAAAAGTTCACGCAATGAACGCACATCTTCGTTCTCTGTTTTTAATACTCCGACAGTCGGAGCTTTTTCAAAGATTTCCGTTTCGGTTTTTGGATACCATGTTGCAGATTCATGCAGATTTTCAAAATGAGCCCCTGTTTTTTCTGCCGCATTTTTAATCATGTCGCGCATTTCTAATCCTTTTTTAATCCGGTTCACAAATACATTTTTATCAAAGTTTGCATTTGTAATTGTTGTGAAAAGGCTGTCGAAAATAAAATGGTTCACTTCATCATTTTCAACTCCTTTTTCTCTTGCCGCCGTACTGTAAATTGAAATTCCTTTCAATACATACATCAGCATATCCTGTAAATTGGCTATGTCATCGGTCTTACCGCATACGCCTTTGATAGTACAACCTGTACCTTTTGCCGTTTCCTGGCATTGAAAACAAAACATACTCATATTTTAAATTTTAGATTTATGATTATTGATTTATGGGAACTTCTAAAAACTTATTTTCAACGATTTTTTGCCCTTAATCCCTAAAGGGAAATCGTTGAAAATCAGCCTCCCTTTAGGGCCGGGGCAAAGCTGATTTTCAGTTTTTAGAAGTGCCCTTATGATTATATTTTAATAATGTTCAATTTTAACTTTCACCTTTTTGCTTTTTACACCCACTCCTCAGTTTTAATTTCACCTTGTAGTCCGACAACTATTACTTTCAGCGGAACTTTGCGTGTCGCTTTCTGCAATGCAAGTTTTGCCATCTGGAGTAATCCGCCGCAACATGGAACTTCCATTATCATCACCGTGATTGTGTTTACTTTCGCCTCATCTATCAGGGCAGTCAGTTTTTCGATATATATTTCAATATCGGAATCTAATTTCGGGCAGGCTATAGCCAATGCCTTTCCTTTTAAATACTGCTGATGAAAATTACCCAACGAAAATGCCACACAATCTGCGGCAAGGAGCAGATCGGCATTTCTGAAGTAAGCAGCATTCTTACTTACTAAATGCAGTTGTACCGGCCATTGTCTGAGCTCAGACTGGATATTTACCGGGTTTTCATTTGTGGTTTCTGTTTTATTAAAACTCATTTCCTGAGCGCCGGGGCAGCCACAACCACTGCCTCCGCTTGTTTTTTCTTTTTGCATGGTATGAACTTTATATTTAACTTCTGTTATATCAAATGGAAGATCATTTTGATGTTCTTCAAGGAACATAACGGCTTGTTTTAAATAGCCTGTTTCATTGTGTTCCTTAAGGTGCTGCAGGTGTGCAATTATTGTATTCTTTCCTTTAGGAATCATATCCTTGATTACTACAATTTCATCGTAAGGTTCCGCTTCGCGCTCTTCAATTTTCATAGCATCTTCGGGGCAATGGCCGATACAGGCGCCCAGCCCGTCGCACATAAGGTCGCTGATAAGGCGGGCTTTCCCATCTATAATTTGCAAAGCGCCTTCATGACAGTTTGGGATACACAATCCGCAGCCCGTGCATTTTTTTTCATCTATTGTTACTATTTTCCTTTTCATAATTTTCTTATTTAGGTATTATTTTACTTAATTGTATTTTTAAATTTTTTATCAGAATATTCGCTTAAGATAGAACTCTCAAGGTATTTTTTAAATTCAGCGGTGATTTTTTTCCCAAAGCCGCCGAATATACATTTATAATACGGACATATTCGGTTCTCAATCGGGCATTCCACTTCACGGATTTCACCTTCTATGGATTTGTAGATATCATATAATGTAATGTCTGAAGGTTTTTTTTGCATATTGAATCCCCCGGTTGGCCCTCTTCCGGATGACAGCATCTGGTCTTTTACTAACCGTTGCAAAACTTTTGATGTATGATGGCGCGATGCTCCCAGCCGTTTGGCAATCTGATTCGCAGTAAGCCTTACACCAGAATTCATTATCAAAATCATGCTATGAATGGCGATATGCGATGCTTCTGATAATGTAAATATTTTTGCCATTTTAGATTTAACTATTTCAGTATTTCAATACGCAAATATAAGAATTAAAAATACAGTTTCCAAATTTTTTTACAACTTTTTTCAAAATATTTATTAATAGGCTGGTTTGATGCGTTTTAAAAAATAGTAGTAATTTACGGGTTAAGGTGTAACTAAAAACAAAAAGCCTCCTTTTTATGTGGAGGCTTTTTATTAAAATAATATCCTGTAAACCGAATAATGAAAAATTCGATTTTTATTCAATAATTATTTTTTTCAGATATACGGATTTATTAACCATCATCTGAATAATGTAAGTACCTACCTTATAATTATTCTTCTGCGAATCGAATTTATAATGATACTCTCCAACAGTTTGCATAGAATTAACCACTGTCTCAATATCCCTGCCTGTAGCGTCAAATACCTTTATCATTACATTGCTTTCCGTATTCAGTTTGTACCTGATATTAGTAAATTCGCTGAATGGATTGGGATATACCGCCACTTCAAAAAAGTTGTTCTCTCCTGTCGGAACCTGTGTTAAAGCGGTATCAACATAGCCGCTGTTTTGCGTTGAGCGCCGGAAGTTTCATGGTTTATACGGTCACGCGCAAACGCTGTGTTTTAATTTCCGTGTATATCGGCTTGCCGTTTTCAATACGGTCTTCTATATGCATCCGGATAGCGTCTTTTATCAGCGCTAACGCTTCTTCAATGGTATCGCCTTCTGTGTAACATCCCTGCAATGCCGGACAAATAGCAAGATATTTACCCGTTTCGTCTAATTCGATTACCACAGTAAAGTTGTAAATTTTCTTTTTCATTGGGATTATTTTCTGTAAAAATAAACAAAAATTTCCTGAAAATAAAAATCTTTTCAGACGAAGTATACACAAATGCGGCGTTTGAAACGGACTTTCTCAGAACAGAAAAATGTTACTGGAACCGGAACGAGCAACCGATATTGATCCATGCAAACTGGTATTCAACTTCGGCAAAGAAAGCTGTGGTTTTACTGAAATAATATCTGTATCCGGCAAATACTGAAAATTTTAAACCCCCTATCTCATCTGTCTTGGGGACATAAGGCAATGGGCCATATTTCGTTGTATCGGCATAAATATATTCTCCAAGCAATCCCGCATACACGTCATATTTTTTTTTCAAATAAAAATGATAAGAACCTCTTAATCCAATATTGACAAGGTCATAGTTCACGCCTTGTGTAGCCCCGATATATTCGGTTTTTGCTTTAGAATGCGCAACGATCAATCCCAATCCTATGGATTGATCCTTCTTCATAATTTTATCAATCAAACAATAATCAAATGTAAGGGCTATGGGCGGCGTGATTATTTTCCACTGGTTTCCGTTGTAGAGTTTTGTGCCGTAACCCACACTCAGCCCGGCCACTTTATCATGCTTTATAAATGAAATATTCTGTGATTGGGATAAATAAAAAACACTCAATAAAAACATCAGTATTAAAAAACGTTTCATAATAGTTCCTTTTAAATTATACGTTGAAGGCTTAAAATTACATATTTTATTTGTAATCGGTAAACAGTAATCGGTAATCAGTTATAGAAACCGTCGAATACCGATTACCGAACACTGATTACTAAACACCGAACACCGATAACTGATTATAAATTTACAACTTTTTTTTGGGAATAGTAGCAATAAAATCTTTCAGGTAAAAGGGCTCAGAATAGGCGGTATCTTCAAACCGATCCTGATGAAATGCTTCCATGCTAAGCGGAACCGTATCTTTGAAACATTCTCACGCCTGTTTTCAGGTTACAAACCCAAAAATATAATCATCGAACATTTTCTTAGCGACAGTGCGGCTTATCAGAAAAAATGACAGAAATGATTAAAGAAAATGTAAAAAATTTTGACGAATTTTATTTTTTTAACGATAAAATTAATAAATTTGTATATAACTTTTAAAAAATTTCGAATGAAGATTGTTCACTTTCTGACTTAATCTCAAGAATCATGTGCGGCATAGCCGGTTTTTATACTGAAAATACTATTTTCTCTGCTGGCGAGTTGATTAATATGACGGTTTGCCTTAACCACCGCGGGCCGGATAGCAACGACTACTATTATACAGAAACAGCCGGACTTGGAAACAGCCGGTTAAGCATCCTGGATTTATCGTCACAGGCCAATCAGCCGATGCACTCTCATTCGAACCGCTATGTGATTGTGTATAACGGCGAAGTATACAATTTTAAAGAAATAGCCGCAGAATTAAATGTGAGATTCCGTACAAAATGCGATACTGAGGTTATTATTGAAGCTTTCTCTGAGTGGGGTTCTACATTTGTAAAAAAACTGAATGGCATGTTTGCCATTGCTATATACGATAAAGAAGAAGACAATCTTTTTATTTTCAGGGACAGGATGGGGATCAAACCTCTTTTTTATTACTGGGATGGCAGTACTTTTGTTTTTGCATCCGAATTAAAAGCCCTGTTTAAATTAGATTTTATTAACTCCCGGAAACAGTTGTTCAAAAGAGCTATTAATGAATATCTGTATCTGGGCTATATTCCTGGCCCGCATACAATTTATCAGAATATTTTTAAATTCCCGGCCGGTCATTTTGCACGCATAAAACACGGTTCTTTAAAAATTGAAACCTATTGGCAACTCGAAGATAATTTCCGCCAGACGGTTGTTTCAGACGAAGAAGAAGCAAAAGCCAAACTCGATGAGCTCGTCAGAAAATCTGTTAAATACAGGCTTATAAGCGATGTCCCTTACGGAACATTTTTAAGCGGAGGTATTGATTCCAGCCTTGTAACAGCAGTTGCCCAGAGCCTGAATGAAAAACCCGTAAAAACATTTTCTATTGGATTCGTGGAAGACAAGTACAATGAAGCAGGTTATGCAAGAAAAATTGCGGATTATTTACATACCGAACATCACGAATTTACGGTTACCGATAAAGAAGCTATTCCCCTGATAGAGTCTGTTATCAATAGCTTCGATGAGCCTTTTGCCGATTCTTCGGCCATTCCGACCATGCTCGTTTCCAGAATGGCAAAAGAGTTTGTTACTATGACCTTGTCGGGCGATGGCGGAGATGAATTATTTCATGGATATGGAGCCTATTTATGGGCGCAACGTCTTGCAAATCCGATATTGAAGACATTGCGGAAACCCCTGCAATTGGGATTATCAAAATTATCTGACCAGAAATATCAGAAAGCATCATCCCTTTTGGAGCAGCCGCCAAAAGGCCAGTTAAAGAGCCATATTTTTTCACAGGAACAGGCATTATTCTCTCGAATAGAAATTGACCATCTGCTGGAAAAAGAATTTCTTACCCACATCTCGCTTGATGAGAATTACAGTCATCTTCCCAGATCCCTCAACCCGGCCGAAGAGCAGGCTTTATTCGATCTGAAATATTATCTGAGAGACGACCTGCTTGTTAAAATAGACAGGGCAAGTATGAAATATTCCCTCGAAACAAGAGTGCCTTTGTTAGATCATAACATAATAGAATTTGCCATCAACCTTTCTCCTGAACTGAAAATTAAGAATGGCATCCAGAAATATATTTTAAAAGAAGTTCTCTATAAATATATCCCGAAAAATTATTTTGACCGGCCCAAATGGGGATTTGCTGTTCCCCTTAACAAATGGCTTAAAACAGATTTACGTTATCTTATTGACGAACATCTTTCTGCCGGCAATGTACAGAAATTTGGAATTGTTAATCCAAAGTTTGTCGAGATTCTGAAAAAGGAATTCTTTGCCGGGAAAGACCATTTATATAACAGGCTGTGGCTTCTGATTATCCTGCATTGCTGGCTCGAGAAAACATCAAATTCATTATCTCCGGTAATAATCAACCCTCTTCTCGTTAAACATTATTAGTACCGTATCTTTCAAATTTAAAGAACTACTCAAATCATAAATTGTAATACTTCTTAATTTTTCTACTTTTGTTTGCATTGGCAAATTGAATTCTTTTTTCCCTGTTCCATGCTTATATTTATGAGTAAAGAATTTGTAAATTGCTTCATGAAATAAAATGATAAAAAATGATGCTTGAATTAAATAAGATTACGAAATCTTACGATAAACGGGAGGTATTGAATAATCTCAGTTTACAGATGAACAGTGGCGAAGCGGTTGCCATTGTCGGCCCGTCGGGTTCCGGAAAAACAACATTGCTGAATATCATTGGCGGCATGGATACTCCGGATTCAGGTTCTGTGATCTTTGATGGGCAATCTATAGGAAAGCTTTCAAACAAAGAACTTGCCGATTACAGAAATACAAAAATAGGTTTTATTTTTCAGATGCATTACCTGCTCCCGCAATGTACGGTTTTGGAAAATATATTAATTCCAACGCTTGCTTTAAAAGATAAAATAAAGAAAAAAGCAGCGTACCAAAGAGCATTAATGCTCATAGAAAGAGTTGGCTTAACAGAACAAAAAGATCAGTTACCGGGTGAATTATCCGGAGGAGAATGCCAGCGCACCGCTTTTGTCAGGGCGCTCATCAATGAACCTAAATTAATTCTCGCAGACGAACCAACCGGTTCCCTCGATCAGGAAACAGCAAATATTTTGGGCCATTTACTTTTGGAATTAAATAATGAAAGTAACACAACTCTTATTGTTGTAACACACTCTTTGGAATTGGCAAATAAAATGGAAACAATTTACCAGCTTAAAAATTATAGGTTGATTAAACAATAGCAAGTAACAAGTAAAAAAAAGAATAATGACCTATAGCTTCTAATAACTTCAACCATTGACCAACCTCCAGTTCATATTAAAAAGTTTTTATTACTACAGGCGTTCTCATCTGAATGTAATACTTGGATTTGTTCTTGCTACGGGTATTTTGGTTGGATCGCTTATAATTGGAGATTCTGTGAAATACAGTTTACAGAATATTGTTTTATCAAGGCTGGGGAATGCTGAATTTGTTTTGGTTTCTTACAACCGGTTTTTCTCTTCAGATATTGCAGACAAGATCAATAAAAAATTAGACATACCTTCTGCGCCTGTTTTACAATTAAAAGGAATAGCCGGATCTGCCGGCAACGAAAAAAATATACAGAATGTTCAGATATGCGGCATAGATGAGAAGTTCTGGAAAATAGGAGGAACAGGCAATAAATCCGTTTCACTTGGTGATGATGATGTGGCAATTAATACGAGGCTGGCGGCAGAATTAAATATCAAAATAAATGATGAACTTCTTCTGAAAATTGAAAAGCCGCGATTTGTTCCGTTGGATGCTCCGTTTATTCCGGGTGACCAGAATTTTGTGGCCCTTAGGTTAACCGTGAAAGCAATCCTGTCTAAAAAACAATTTGGAGACTTTACTATAAAGAATAACCAGGTGGCTCCTTATAATGTGTTCGTCTCGTTAAAGCAGTTGTCAAAATATTTGAAGCTGCAGAACAAAGCCAATATTGTTCTTTTTGGAAACAGGGAAAATATTTCAGAATCGGATATCAATAAAGCAATTTGTGAATCATGGCGCCTTGCGGATATCAATCTGAAGTTCCGTAATATTCCGGCATTGAACCAGGTTGAACTATCATCAGACAGGATTTTTATTGAAGATACTATTGTAAGTCTGGTACAGAAATCAGAAAAAAATTCAACGCCTGTTTTCACCTATCTGGTGAATTCAATTCGTAAGGATTCACGAGAAACCCCGTATTCTTTTGCAACGGCTCCGGGCGAAATGATTGTGCGGGATTTGAAAGATAATGAGGCGATCATCAACGAATGGACGGCAGATGATATCAAGGCAAAAGTTGGCGACGAGATAGAACTTTCTTATTTTATTGTCGGGCCGTTGCGGAAACTGAAAGAAGAAAAATCTGCGTTTAAAATACGGGAAATTATACCCTTCAAAGGGCTTGGCGACGACCGGTTTTTAATGCCCGAATTTGAAGGCATGGCAAATGTGGATCACTGCCGCGAATGGGAAACAGGGATTCCTGTAGATTTCAAAAAAATCCGCCCCAAAGATGAAGAATACTGGAAAGCGCATAAAGGCACGCCGAAAGTTTTTTTGTCATATAAGACGGCAAAAAAATTATGGGGTTCCAGATTTGGTAATTGTACGGCAATCCGGTTTAACGATACGCTTGATGTAAATAAATTGTCTGAAAAAATCCTTGCTGGCGTAAGTCCCGGCAATGTCGGCCTGTATGTTACGCCTGTTAAAAAAGAAGGCATCCAGTCTGCTGCAAACGGTGTGGATTTCGGCCAGTTGTTTTTGGGACTCAGTTTTTTCCTTCTGCTTGCAGCTTTCATTTTAACTGCGCTTTTATTTTCCCTTAACATTGACAAACGTGCAAAAGAACTGGGTATCCTTTTGGCGTTGGGATTTCATCCGCGCCGGGTTAAAAAGTTGTTATTGGCCGAAGGGGCTGTCATTGCCGCTTTCAGCTTAGTTCCGGGCGCCCTCCTTGGAATATATTTCAATCAGATGGTTCTTTTGTTTTTGAATCATATATGGAATGATATTGTAAGAACATCTTCGATACAGTTTCATGCAAAACCGGTTACCGTGATTATGGGTTGCACTATCAGTTTTATTTTTGCTCTTTTAATAATGATAATTGCGATAAGAGGAAAAGCAAGGTTTTCCGTTCATAATTTGCAGCGAAGAATTTTTCAGACTGCCAAAAGGAAAAAGAAGAATTCATGGATAAGCCTTGTGATTTTTATGGTTTGTGTGATCGCTGTTTTTGTATTGATTTTTTCTGTAAAAAGTGAAAATAAATTTCAAAACCCGTCTTTGTTCTATATCATGGGAGTATTGATTTTGTCGGGCTTTCTTGCAATTAGTAATTTTATTATACACGAAATTCAAAATAAGCGTTCCGTAAAATTAAATTATTTTAATTTAGGCATCCGCAGCATAACATATAATAAAAAACAAAATATGGTTTTGCTCAGCCTGCTTTCAATCGCCACATTCCTTGTTATTTCTGTCGGATTGAACAGGACGGATTTTTATAGAAATGCCTTTGCAAGAGAATCCGGTACGGGCGGGTTTTTGTTCTATGGCGAAACAACATTTCCGGTTCTGTATGACCTGAATTCAAAACCGGGAAAAGAGAATTACGGTCTTGGCGAATTAGATTCAAATGTTTCGTTTGTCCAGATCAAATCAATGAACGGCGATGATGCAAGCTGCCTGAATCTGAACAGAGTTTCAAAGCCTGTAATTATCGGGGTGAACCCGGATGAATTTATAAAACGAAATGCTTTTTCTTTTACCCGTGTTGATAACTCAATTAATACAAATCTTAATTTTAATCCATGGTCTTTATTAAATACACAATTAGGTAAAAATATCTATCCTGCAATTGCAGATATGACGGTTATCCAATGGGGTTTGGGAAAATCAGTCGGCGATACGTTAAAATACTCCAATGAGTATGGCGATACCATCCGGTTAAAACTTGTTGCCGGTCTTGCCAATTCTATTTTTCAAGGAAGCATTATTGTGTCAGAAGATGTATTTGTGAGAAATTTTCCCGGAGTTGGAGGGAGCAATATTTTATTGATAGATGCACCGATTGAAAACAAAATGAAAATTAAAGAGTTGATGGAATCTCGTTTTCAAAATTTAGGAATAACCCTTGTTCCATCTTCGGAACGTCTTACCAATTTTAATTCTGTAACCAATACATACCTTGATATTTTTCTTTCGCTCGGAGCAATTGCTTTAATTTTAAGCACGCTTGGAATAGCGATTGTAATTGTCCGGAATATTCAGGATCAGAAACACGAATTCGCTATGATGCAGGCGCTGGGGATTCATAGAAAAACAATTGTGAAATTAATAGTTACGGGCAATTTTATGGTACTGATTTCTGGTTTTGCTATTGGTTTATTTGCAGCAATGATTGCAACACTTCCATCGGTAGCTTCTTCCGGAACAGGAATTCCTCATCGGTTTCTCTTAATAATAATTCTGGTTTTTACCATAAATGGAATAAGCTGGATATTTTTTACCGCCAGATTTATGTTGAAAGAAAATTTTTTGATTAATTTACGGAATGAATAAAATATAATGAAAGATAGTAAGGTTAAATAAATTTATGTTCCGTACATTTCAGTTATTTCCTGTTCTGTTTTATGCAGGATGTTGAATTTTTTGCCAACTTTGGTGAATGCGTCGAGCGCTTTTTCTAAGTGATGTATTTCATGGCCTGCGGAAATCTGGGTTCGGATCCGGGCCTGTCCCTGCGGAACAACCGGGAAGAAAAACCCGATGGCATAAATACCTTCGTCATACAATGCCCGGGAAACGTCCTGCGATAATTTTGCATTAAACAACATGACGGGAATAATGGGAGTATCTCCTTCTTTCAGGATAAATCCGGTTTCTGTAAGACCCTTGCGCCAGAATTCCGTATTTTTTTCTAATTTATCACGTCTTTCAGTGCTTGCCGAAAGAATGTCGAGTACTCTCAGTACGCCGGACACAACCACAGGGGCGATGGTGTTGGAAAACAGGTAGGGACGCGCTTTCTGCCGGCACATTTCAACAAGTTCCCTGCGGCCTGAAACACAGCCTCCGGATGCTCCACCCAGGCCTTTCCCAAAAGTAGTTGTAATGATATCTATTTTTCCCAATACTCCGTATTTTTCATGAGTTCCCCTGCCTGTGGAGCCGATAAAACCCGAAGCATGCGAATCGTCAACTAAGAGCAGGGCATCATATTTTTCACAAAGAGCCACCATTACATCTAATTTTGCCGTATCTCCGTCCATGGAGAAAACGCCGTCAGTAATAACCATCTTGAATCTTTTATCAGCATGCAATTGAAGTTTGCTTTCCAGATGCTTCATGTCGGAATGTTTGAAGATATCGCGCATGGCTTTGCAAAGACGAATACCATCAATGATCGATGCATGAACCAGCCTGTCAGAAATCACCACATCCTGTTCAGCGAGCAAGGCTTCAAATACACCTGCATTAGCGTCCATACAGGATGGGAAGAGAATCGTGTCTTCAGTGCCTAAGAATTCGGTAACTTTTCTCTCTAATTCGCGGTGAATATCCTGGGTGCCGCAGATAAAACGAACGGACGACATGCCGTATCCGCGCGTGTCTAATCCCTCATGCGCCGCTTTAACCACTTCGGGGTGGCTCGACAGTCCAAGGTAATTGTTGGCACACATATTAATCACTTTTTTCAGCGCAGCCCCTGACGGAAATTCTACTTCGATATCTGCAGCCTGGGAACTGTGAATAAAGCGTTCCTGCTTAAAAATACCGGCTTCCCGGATACCATTGAGCTGTTCCATATAAATATTCCGTACTTTATCGCTATAAGCCATAATAAACCTCCTGTTTTAATGTTTAAAATTCCAAATCGCAAATAACAAGTTCCAAATAAATCCCAATGATCAAATTTCAATTTTTGGATTTTGAGAGTTATTTGGTATTTGATGCTTGTTATTTGGTATTTAATGAGCAAGTTATTTTACAAATTCACGTATTAAAACACAAATCTTGTTTACCGAATCAAAAGCCTCAGGTGTGGATTTGTTATCGGGAATAGAAATTTTGTATTTATTTTCGAGGAATCTTTTCAGGGAAACCATCGAAAAAGAATCAATAATACCGCCGGAAATCAACGGCGTGTCATAACTGATTTTATCAGCGCCTTCTTCTATGTATTCAGCAATTATATATTGTAATACGATGTCTTTTATCTCATCCATTTGTTAATCTCCTTTTTTTCAAGTTCATATTAATTTATCTATTTATGAGTCCACTCCGAAAAGTCCAAAAACTAAATTTCAGCGATTTTTTGCCCTTAATCCCTGAAGGGAAATCGCTGAAAATCAGCCACCCTTTAGGGACGGGGCAAAAGCTGATTCATAAAAATATACTTTTCAGAGT
>JACREX010000030.1 GCA_016212695.1 Bacteroidia bacterium | reverse complement strand
CACTAGTGTACCATAAAAGTTAATAATAGTTCTTTGAAATATATGATAGATAAGGTTTACAAGTGATTTTAAGGGCGTGACGATTTGAAATGAAGTTTATTTTTCGGTTTTTTTGTTAAAAAATGAACCACGGCAAATATGTTTTTGCACAAATAATCGAGTTTTTGCCCCAAAGAGTCTTTGATTCTATCGTTTCAAAATATAATGGAAACAGATATGTAAAACATTTTACCTGTTGGAACCAGCTACTTTGCATGATTTTTGGACAGCTGGGGAATCGCCAGAGTTTAAGCGACCTGGTTTTGTGTATTGGAGCTCATAGCAAGAAAGCGTATCACCTGGGATTTGGGCAAAATGTTTCAAAAAACAATCTTGCCAAAGCAAATGAACGAAGGGACTGGAGGATTTATGCCGAGTATGCCTACCATTTAATTGGTCGGGCAAGAGAGCTTTCGTTACCGGAAAATTTTGAGTTAACCATAGAAAGCAAAGTATATGCTTTTGATGCAACCGTAATAGACTTATGCCTAAACATCTTCTGGTGGGCAAAGTTTCGTAAAACCAAAGGAGCCATTAAACTACATACCCTCTTTGATGTGAAAACTTCTATACCCTGCTTTATTCATATCACAGAAGCAGCCATTCATGAAGTAAACGCAATGGATGTGCTTTCCTATGAAGTTGGCAGCTTCTATGTTTTTGATCGTGGTTACGTCGATTATGATCGACTCTATACCATACATAGAACTGGGGCATACTTTGTTGTTCGGGCGAAGAGCAACCTCAATTTTAAAAGGCAATACTCGTTCAGGTGCGATAAAGACAAAGGCGTTCGGTGTGACCAATCAGTACTTCTTGCTGGCTTCTATGTATCCGAAGATTATCCTGATAAGCTTAGGCGCATTAAGTTCTATGACGAAGAAACCGAGGTTGAGTTTGTGTTCCTAACAAACAACTTTGAGCTATCTGCGGTTGACATTGCATTACTTTATAAGTACCGATGGAGAGTTGAACTATTTTTTAAATGGATAAAACAGCATTTGAAAATCCTCTCATTCTGGGGAATTTCAGAAAACGCGGTAAAGATCCAAGTGTATTGTGCAATTGCCACATATGCTCTTGTTGCTATTATTAAAGCACAGATGAAAAGCCCTCTATCCAATTACGAAATATTACAAATTTTAAACATGTCGCTTTTGGATAAAACTCCTGTGAAAGAGCTGATTAACAAACCTAATCTACAATATTTCAAAGAACCTATTTATAATCAATTGAAATTCTTTTAGTTCTAATGGTACGCTAGTGAT
>JACREX010000029.1 GCA_016212695.1 Bacteroidia bacterium | reverse complement strand
TAAGAAAAAATAATTTTGAGGCAAAAAAAAACGAAAAACTGAAAAAAAAATAATGAGTCGTAAGAAAAATATTTATGGACAGGAAAACTCTCAAACAAAATTTTTGAAAAATGCGACTTTATGGACAGACACTAATTAATTGTTTTTAAATTGATTAGAAACATGATTGGTTTTTTATGATACTTTTCATTTGAAAAAAAAGTAATAATGTTATACTTTTGCAGCCAATTAATAATCAAACTTTAATAAGCGATGAAAAAGAATTTAGTAAGCCTGTTAATTTTATTGTTTGCTCCGGTCATATCAATGGCAAGTGAAGCCGATTTAAAAATTCCTGAATTATCGGGCAGCCAGAATCACCTTCTGATGTTCGGATTCATTATTTGCGCCCTGGGCCTGGCATTTGGTTTTTTCCAATATATGAAAGTGAAAAAACTTCCGGCCCACAAATCCATGCTCGAAGTGTCGAATGTGATTTTTGAAACCTGTAAGACATATTTGTTGCAGCAGGGAAAATTTTTAATCATTCTTTTTATTTTTATCGCAGCCTGTATCGGGTTTTATTTTGGTTACCTGCAGGAAACCGGGTTTGGAGGAGTGCTTCTTATTCTTGGATGGACAGTGGTGGGTATCCTGGGTTCATACAGCGTTGCCTGGTTTGGTATCCGCATGAACACATATGCGAACAGCCGTATGGCATTTGCCTCTCTCGAAAGAAAACCGATTAAATTATTAAATATTCCTCTTGATGCAGGGATGAGCATTGGCGTTGTTCTGATCTGTGTTGAGCTGATCATGATGCTTATCATTTTATTGTTTGTTCCAAGGGAATATGCAGGGGCAAGTTTTGTCGGTTTTGCTATCGGCGAATCGCTTGGCGCATCTGCGCTTCGTATTGCCGGTGGTATTTTCACAAAAATTGCCGATGTAGGCTCTGACCTTATGAAAGTGGTTTTCAAGATTAGTGAAGACGATCCGCGTAATCCGGGTGTTATTGCCGATTGTACCGGGGACAATGCCGGAGACAGCGTTGGCCCTACTGCAGACGGTTTTGAAACCTATGGCGTAACCGGAGTCGCTCTTATTTCATTTATTGTTCTGGCTGTTTTCCCGCAACACCAGGCTGAAATGCTTACATGGATTTTTGCCATGCGTATTTTAATGATCGCTACTTCCATTGTTTCTTTCTGGATCAACCGGTTTATCAGCCAGGCAAGATACGCAGGGAAAGACGATATTGATTTTGAAGCGCCTCTCACTTCGTTGGTTTGGATCACATCAATTTTATCAATGGTTGTAACGTTTATTATCAGTAAAATCATGATTGGTGATCTCCCTGGAAATTTGTGGTTGACATTATCTATTATTATTAGTTGCGGAACCCTTGGCGCTGCTTTAATACCTGAATTTACGAAAATTTTCACAAGTCCGAAATCAGGCCACGTGAATGAAGTGGTTACCGCATCACGCGAAGGCGGCGCATCCCTGACCATATTATCAGGACTTGTTGCCGGTAATTTCAGCGCTTTCTGGCAGGGCATGGTTTTCTTCCTTTTGATGTTTATTGCATACTTTACAAGCTCTCATGGATTGGATCAGTTTATGATTTATCCTTCTGTTTTTGCTTTTGGCCTTGTTGCTTTTGGTATGCTTGGAATGGGGCCTGTTACCATTGCCGTTGACAGCTACGGGCCGGTTACCGACAATGCCCAGAGTGTTTATGAACTGTCGCTGATCGAAGAAAATAAAAATATTTCTGAGGAAATTGAAAAGGATTTTAAATTCAAGCCGGATTTTGAAAAATCAAAACATTATCTCGAAGCGAATGATGGCGCCGGAAATACCTTTAAAGCTACGGCTAAACCCGTGCTTATCGGAACAGCAGTAGTTGGCGCTACCACCATGATCTTTTCACTGATCCTTGTTATCAAAAAAACGTTGGGTGTCGAGCCTGAAACCATTTTGAATATATTGAATCCTTACACTATTCTCGGATTCCTTTGCGGTGGAGCCGTTATATACTGGTTTACCGGCGCTTCTATGCAGGCAGTTACAACAGGAGCTTACCGTGCAGTAGCGTATATCAAGAAAAATATCAATCTTGATCCCAATGCTCCCAAAAAAGCTGATATTGCAAAATCTAAAGAAGTGGTGAAAATTTGTACCCAGTATGCACAAAGCGGGATGTTCAATATATTCATCGCCATTTTTTCATTTGCTTTGGCTTTTGCATTTTTCTCAGCTCCCGGCGATGTTGCTCCGGATGCAAGCATTGTTGATAAAATTAAAGCCAGCGGCGCTGCTTCCTTTTTTATAAGTTACCTGATTTCTATCGCTGTTTTTGGTTTATTCCAGGCCCTGTTTATGGCAAATGCAGGCGGTTGCTGGGATAATGCAAAAAAAGTGGTGGAAGTTGACCTGAATGAAAAAGGTACCCCGCTTCATGCCGCAACAGTTGTGGGTGATACCGTGGGCGATCCTTTTAAAGATACTTCATCCGTAGCTCTTAATCCGATTATAAAATTTACTACATTGTTCGGTTTGCTTGCTATGGAAATTGCAATTTCTCCGGGCTTCCGCAAGGCGGCTCCTATTGTCGGAATCGTATTTCTAATCATCGCTTTGTTTTTCGTTTGGAGATCGTTCTACGGGATGAGAATTAAAAAGTAACTTTTAATAAATCTATTTCAAATTTTTATTAAATTTGACCATTACATTTCAAAGTATTAACCTAAATTTTAAAATTATGGTAAAACATCTACTTTTGATTTCAGCCTGTATTGTGATAACAGCTTTCAGCATGAAAGCCCAGATCACTATCACAACAACCGATGCTCCTTCTGTGGGGCTTACAAAGAGTTATGCCAATGACACCCTGCAGAGTTATGTGAATGGCATACTTCCGGGAAATTCCGGCGCAAACCAAACATGGAATTTTTCGACTTTAGTATCTGCATTTACCGATACAATGGCGTTTGTAGCTCCGAATACCACGCCATATTCCACCCAGTTCCCGGCATCTAATCTGGCTGCAAAAACCAGGATGAATGGCCAAACTGCGTATTACTATCTGAAGAAGGATGCGGACGGCGTTTATGCTTTGGGCCTTGTGGGCAATGTAAGCACTCAATTGAATGTGATTCTTACTGTGCCAATCGTCCCTCAGTTCTCCATGCTTCGCACACCATCAAATTATAATGATACATATACCGAGAATTATTCTACAAGGGTGAAAGCTGCAGCTTCCCCGATTCCTCTGGTTGATTCGATAAAAAATAATTCATGGACCAACCTGACAAGCCTTATTGACGGTTGGGGAAGTATTACCACAACATCCGGCACCTGTGATGTATTGCGGCAAAAAGTAACTGAAATAACAATGGATACAACCTGGGTTCATTCTTCTTTTACAGGATGGACACAGTTCTCGACCAGCAAAGATACTACGATCACTTACAGGTGGTGGGGAAAAAACATTGGCGTTCAGGTAATGGAAATGGAGAGAGATGCTCATACCACAGCAAAAACAAAAAATGTAAAATGGGTTTTAGGCCCCCTTACTTCAGTTGAATCCTTAGCTGTAAATTCAGATATTTCTTTATTCCCGAACCCGGCATCGGATAATATCTATATTAATAATCTCAATGCATCGGAGTCATATGTGATAAAAGTGTACGACCTGCTTGGTAAAGAACTTAAGAATGTATCGGTAAAAAATTCTACGCAGGCATTCTTGCCGGTAAACGAACTGAATAATGGATTTTATTTCTTTTCAGTGTTCAGAACAGGGAAGAAAGTAGCAACGCAGAAGATCTTTATTAACAGGTGATTTTTTATATTTGAATGAAATTGGAAAAGCTTTTTCGGGAAACTGGGAAAGCTTTTTTATTTGAACCGGTAGCCGACGCCCCATTCAATAAAATCTGCAACACCCATATGGGCTTTTAATCCAATATTTGCAAAGATGCTGGGTGTTATATCATATTTTAAAGCTAAGCGTGTATAAACCGGAAAGAACGGTTCCACCTTATAATATGTATAGCATCCCAATTGCGTAACAATAGAAAATTTTTTAATCAGGAATTCGTGTGAAATGAAAATTCCATTTCTGATAACTTTTGAAAAAGGCATATGGATGCTGTCGGGAAATTCCGTATAAAGCGTTTCATCATAAAAAATATCTGTCCCGAATCCGACCTTGCGTTTCTGGTTCAACTGTCTTGCAAAATAAAGCGAAGCGGTAGATAATAAATAGTTTGTTCCCCTTCTTTCAATACCTTTGGTACCTGCAGAAAGTGTTATTGAAAATTCATTCTTTTTATTAAATGCAGGGATTTCTTGGACAACTTTTTCTGCCTTGCAATCGTTCAGAAAATATTTAAAGCCGATATCAAAATCTATAACATTAAGCCCCAGATTGGGTTGCGCCACTGCTCCGTTGGAATAATGACAGCCTCCTATACCTGCCGTCAGTTCAATCTTTTTTGAAACACGCAGGGACGCATTAAGATTGACATTGAAATATACATTCAGATGTGTGCCTATGGCGAGATTTTCGTAATTATTCCTGTAATCCCAGCAACGGGTGACATAAGATAAACCTATGGCAAGATGATAATTCATGCTGAATTTGTCGTTTCGGAAAAAAGGAGAATTCAGATACGCATAGCTTGCATGCACATATCCCAAAAGCTTTGGATCGTTCAGGTCGGCAAAATAATAACCCAGGCCATACTCAGGATAATGATACATCTGTTCCCACGGTTCTTTGCCATATGTTTGCCTCCCAACTTCAAATTGAAATGATCCCACGTGCCGCACAAGGTTTCCCATAGATTCCCTGTGCCTGACAATGGCTCCAAAACCGGGCTTGAATTTTAGAAACACATTGGTAAGGCTGTCGTTTATTGCAAAAACTTCTGTTTGCAGTAAAAAACTTGCACTGCGATGTGTTGAGCCTGTCGAAACAAGCGTAGCCGAAGTGAGAAAAACAGGTATTGCAAGCAGTTTAAGAAATTTCATCCCCATTTATTTTCAAAGACAAAAAACAACTTTTTTACTATTATCAAACTAATTTTTAAGTATATCTTTGTTCAGGAATTATTAAATTAAATATGAACAATTTTCATATTTTATGAAATAAAAATCCTTTTACAATTCATTTCAAATATACAAAGAATTTTACTGATTTCCAAACAATTAAATTTGCTATTTTTTCCAATAATCACAGTTTAATGAACACTACCTAATTTTTGAGGGTTTAAAATTTTGATATGACATTAATGGAATTTTTAATATATTTGTAATTATATTTGAGTTTTATTAATGAGCTAAAAGCATAAAGCCAAAAGAAAAGCACAGTATAGCTTTCTGCCTGCCGGTAGGCAAGGTCTGCTTTTCACTTTCTGCTTTAAGCGTTCGACTGAACTCACTCCGAAGTCTGAACATATAAATTTTATATTATGAAACTTTCATGATTTGGCAAACACAAAGGGGGATGAAAATTGGGGGCAATGATTTACCTTTGTGCTGCGTATTTTATCATAAAAAATAAAGAAGCATATAAAGAATTAGGAGCCGATTTCTTAGAATCAAAAAGAAAGAAAAATCAGATACAAAGTTATCTAGATAAACTAAAAAAACTGCTTATCCGCTTTGATAAAGTACTTTACTATTGAGTTGCTGATTTTTCAAGGGTTTATGAAGGTTTATCAAATTATTATTCAAAATGTTCATGAAAGCCTGTTGGTTTCTACGTTATTTAAAACATTTACT
>JACREX010000242.1 GCA_016212695.1 Bacteroidia bacterium | reverse complement strand
TACAATTTCAAACAATATAAATGATCAATGTTCAATTATCAACACTCAATAATCAATGCTTTATAATAAAAAAATTGTTGATCATTGAAAATTGTTTGTTGAAAATTGAAAATTCTGTATGTAAAGTTTAATTGTTTACAAACACTTAGGATTGATTAAACTGTTAGAATAATTTCATATACTATACGACAGTATCATATAAATATTTAATAAAATATACGACGGTATCGTATAAAAATATTATCTTTGCACAATGCAGACTATATTAAGCAGGTATAATCCATGGTGGGAAGGCGGTTTTAAACCCGGCCTGATCAGCAGGGAAAAAGCGCTGGGCATTCTTCTGTCTCAGATTAACAACAAACAAATTGTTTTTATCACAGGTCTTCGCAGGGTTGGCAAAACAGCCCTGATGAAAATCCTGATATCCGAATTATTGAAAAAAAAGAAAGCCGCCCCGCGAAATATTCTTTACATAAGTTTGGATGATTACCTGCTTGCGAAAAATAACATTATTGAAATTGTAGAATCATTCCGGTCGGTGAATAAACTTAAATTTTCGGAAAAACTCTATTTGTTTTTCGATGAAATAACCCACAAACCGGACTTTGAACTGCAACTCAAGAATTTGTACGACAGCCATAATGTAAAGATTTTTGCTACATCTTCGAGCGCTTCGTTATTGAAAAGTAAAAAACATTATCTCACAGGCAGGCATTTTACATTCGAAATGCTGCCTCTTGATTTCAATGAATACATGGAATTTAAAAATATTAAAATTAAGATATCTGATAAACATTTACTGCCGGGTTTGTTTCATGAATATTTAACTACGGGAGGTATTCCGGAATATGTGCTTAAGGGCGATATCGAATATTTACAGGAATTGGTTGACGATATAATCTATAAAGACATAGCGGCTGTGCATAATATTAAAAATCTGCAAATTCTTAAAGATTATTTTTTACTTTTAATGGAACGTTCCGGGAAGTTATTGAGCATAAATAAAATTGCGTCAATACTTAAAATATCGCCCGATACATCAAAGCGTTACCTGGAGTTGTTTTCCGAATCGTACCTGATTTTTTTAGCCGAACGGCATGGCAAAACAAATGAACGCCTTCTTTCTCCCAAAAAAATCTATGCTTCGGATACAGGAATCCGTTCTTGTTTCACAGGAAACAGGGACTATGGCAGCTTGTTTGAAAATTATGTGTTTTTAAAAATAAAACACCTGAATCCCAAGTATATTTATGAGAATACAACCGGACTGGATTTTATAACAGAAGATAAAAAGCTTATTGAAGTTAAATACCACGATGAAGGACTGTCGGTAAAACAAAAAGTTTTATTTGATAAATTTAAAGCCAGACAAAAATTTATTATCAGCGATCCGGGAGAGATTGATGATGTAATAATACTAAAAATGAATAAATTTAACCAATTCAAAATATAATGATTAAAATTAGATATCATTAAGAAAATTATTAATAGGCATAAAGGAAAAATTGAAGTGGTAAGCGAACACGGAAACACAGAATTTTTAATATATTTACCGGTAATTATAAATTAAATAAAATTTATGAAACATCCATGACTAAAAAAGACACACAAGGGAATGATTATATTTGAAATATTTACCACATAGACACAATAGAAACATAGAATTACACATATCTGTAAATGGGATACTAACTAAAATATAAACAGATGAAACAAGAAAAATTATTACAAAGAATTGAAATTAATCCTGACGTAATGGTTGGGAAGCCGGTGATAAAAGGTACACGTTTAAGTGTTCAGTTCATATTAGGGCTTTTGGCTCAGGGAGAAAAACCAGAAGAAATAATCAATGAATATCCCGGACTTCTTAAAGACGATATCAAGGCTTGTCTTATGTTTTCTTTTAAAGTTCTCGAAGAAACAATTTTCTATCCTTTGCAAAAAACTCCTGCTGTATGAAATTCATTATTGATGAATGTACAGGACCAAAAGTAGCACAATGGCTGGCAGAACAATATGATGTGTTTTCTGTTTACGACGAAATGAGAGGCGAAAATGATATAAGTATTATTCAAAAAGCTTTCCATGAAAAGCGTATATTGATTACTAATGATAAAGATTTCGGCGAATTGGTATTTAAACAGAATATTCCACACGCCGGGATAATTTTACTCAGGCTTAAAGACGAACGAACTAAAAATAAAATAACTGTTCTTAAAAATTTCTTTAACACTTTTCATGACAACCCGGAAAACAAATTTATAATTATTACAGATGTTGCTATTAGAATATTAAATTTTAAAAAGCATAATTATTATGAATAATAAGGTTATATTATGCGTTGATGATGAAAAAATGATTCTCACGAGTCTGACCGCTCAGTTAAGAGAAAAACTTGGTAATAAATTTCTTTACGAAACCTCTGAGAATGCAACTGAAGCAATGGAGTTGATAGACGAACTTCATGAAGAAAATAAAGGAATCATTGTGATTGTTTCAGACTGGCTTATGCCCGGTATAAAAGGCGATGAATTTTTAATACGGATACATAAAAAATATCCTGATATTGTAAAAGTAATGCTCACCGGTCAGGCTGATAAAGCTGCAATAGAAAACGCACAAAAACATGCAAACCTTCATGCCTGTCTCACTAAACCATGGAGCGCGGAGGTGCTTGTGAATACTATAAAAAGCGGGTTAGAGAAATTAGCAAAATAAACTATGAAAAGGTAATTTACTTATGCCAAAACCTGTGATACTTTGTGTTGATGATGAGAAAATAATCATCAATAGCCTCACATCAGAATTAAGGAATTTTTTCGGCGAGCATTATATCGTTGAATCAGCCGAAAGCGGTACAGATGCGATAACTTTATTTAAAGACCTTGTTTTGGAAAACAACGAAATACCGCTGATTATTACAGATTACCTGATGCCGGAAATGAAAGGGGATGAATTATTAAAACAGGTACATGCAATTTCGCCTTCAACTTTAAAAATATTACTCACAGGTCAGGCAACATTAGAAGGTGTAACAAATGCAATCAACTGGGCAAACCTGTATCGTTACATCGGTAAACCATGGGAAAAAGACGATTTACGACTTACGGTTTCCGAAGCCATAAAAAGTTATTTTAAAGACAGAAAATTAGAAGAGCAAAACGAAGAATTAAGAAAGTTTAATCAAACATTAGAGCAAAAAGTTAAAGACAGAACAGCCCAGTTGCAACAGGCAAATGAAGAGATCACAGCACAACGCGATATTGTCACGGAACAAAAACAGCATATAGAACATATTTATGCGGAACTGACCGATAGTATCCGTTATGCCGAGAGAATACAAAACGCAGTGCTGCCCCATGAGCAATATATCAAAGAAAGAATTAAAGGCGAGTTCTTTATTCTTTTTAAACCGCGGGACATTGTGAGCGGCGACTTTTATTTTGTGGAGAAACGCAAAAACTGGCTTTTCGTTACAGTTGCAGATTGTACGGGGCATGGAGTGCCGGGCGCATTTATGAGTATGTTGGGGATTTCATTTTTAAACGAAATTATTGCAAAAGAAGAAATACAATCTGCGAACCAGGTTTTAGATGAACTGCGGCGGTATGTAATACATTCGCTTCAACAAAGGGGTGTGGAGGGCGAGCAACAGGATGGAATGGACATGGCATTTTTAGTATTAAATACCGAGACATTAGAACTGCAATATGCCGGGGCGAATAATCCGTTATATATAATCAGAAAGCAGCAGGATACAGTAGCAGCAGGCAGTGAAACGCCGGAACTGCCAACCTGCCTGCCGGCAGGCAAGGCTACCAACTACCAACTGCCAACTGCCAACTGCCAACTGCCAACTACCAACTACCAACTGCCAACTACTGCTGCCAACCGCCAACTCTTAGAACTAAAGGCAGATAAAATGCCGGTAGGAATATATCAGGAAATGCATCCTTTTAAAAATCACAATATAAAAGTTAATAAGGGAGATAGATTGTATATTTTTTCCGATGGTTTTGAAGACCAGTTCGGAGGAGAAAAACGTAAAAAATTCTTATCGAAAAGATTTAAAGAATCATTGCTTCAAATCGCACATTTACATATGCCTGAGCAAAGAGAAAAATTAAATAATATCTTTGAGAACTGGAAGGGAAAAACGGAACAGATTGATGATGTAACGGTTTTGGGAATAAAAATATCGTAAATACATCCGGCGCCTTTTTCACGTTAATAACCGGGATCAGAATTATTCATCCTTCACTTCAATCAAATTGAACGGCACCCGGATAAACGATTTATAGTCTTCGCCGGCATCTAAGATATATTCATCGTCATAGTACCAGTTAACCACTAATTTGTTGCCGGCTTTGTAAATAGCTTCCAGTTCTTTGAACACATCGGTAATGCATTTGGACGAACCTGTATTAAAATATTCAAAATGAATATTTACCTCGGTAGATGGATGAGGATTTTTTATATATTCAATGAGCCAGTCCACTAAAGGCTTATAAAAATCAATCGAATCTTCAGGAGTGGATCTTCCTCCCATTACAAACTTTCCGGTGAGGTTATTAAAATTTACGACCGGTGTTTTATTCGTTTTTACTCTTATCAGAGGCTCCATATTGTAAGTTTATAATGTTAAATGTTAAAAGTGGATTCTGCTTATAATTTTGCCATTATGCTATTAATGTTTTGGCTGTTATTCGTTTTGTAAAGATAAATAAAAATCCGGGATTATCAAAATGCAAAAGAGAGAAATTTGAATTAATAGAAAATAAAGTTATCTTTGATACCTGTATAAATTTGAATTGCACAACATCCGATACGCTATGAACAGAAAAATTTTATTGATACCCGTATATTGTCTTTTAACAGTATTCGGTTATTCGCAAAGCTGGCAGGCGGGTATTGATAAGATCAACAGCCTGTGCAGAACCTACGACCCCTATATCCGGAAATTCAGTTACAATGAAAATACAAATGTTCTGAAGTGGATAAACAAGGATGGCGATATTATATGCGACGCGGTATTAAGCACTGTCAGCGTTGAGGCGATTCCTTCCGGTAGCGATTATACGGTAACCTTTAAATGCCTTGATAAATCAAAATGTATAAACTGCACATATGGGGGACCCACGGATGTATCTGCCATCACGCTTACTAATAGGAGCGCAGCCGATGATATTGTAGCTGAAATAAAAAAGATTTCTCCCGGTGGAAGGAAATCAGCCGGCGGAGGGATCGGAGGCAGATTAAGCGCTGGAAGCAGCAGCGGGATTGATCGTATTAATGAATTGTGCAGGAAGTATGACCCTTATGTTAGAATTTTCAGTTATAATGCCGGCGCCGGTATTTTAAAATGGATTACCCAGGATGGCGATATCACTGTTGATGTTGTATTAAATACTATTACTGTTGAAGCCGGAACGTCATCGGTTATTTTCAAATGCAGGGATGGTTCCAAATGCATTAATTGTACATATGGCGGGCCCACTGCATTAACATCAGTAACCATCAATGAAAAGTTTGCCGCCGAAGAAATTGTTCAGGAGATTCAAAAACTTGCAGGAGGAACCGTGCCGTATTATGGCAGTAAAACAAAACAAGGCGCATCGCCTGCCGCCGGCAGATATTAATAATGATTTCCCTGATACCGCACAATGTAAAATTTAATAACTAATAAATAATTATTATGGACAACGCTGATTTAGAAAAGAAAATTGCAGAGATTGCAGAAGTTACTAAAAAGGAACTAACAGATATCGCTTTGAATGAACAGTCCTTGGTATCAAGGAATGTCAAAGATGACAAATTCGAGGATTTGCTTGAAAAATTTTATGAAGCACAGACCGTATTTTACAGAACAAAAGAAAAATTAGTTGACCGCGGTAAACTGGCAATCGAAGTTTTGGAAGATGAAATTGCAGAACTTGAAAATAAAGAAGTGTACCTTGAGAAACTGAAAGAGATTGTTGTTAAGGATATTTTATCTATTGTCCGGCAGACCGTTTCGGCCAGGCTGCAGTAAAGGTTAATTTATTTAACAATCGGTTTTCCGGCGCTGTCCAAGAGTATTTCTTTCCCGTTTTTATATGCTTTTACAAACCCGCCGCTGAACGGCTCTATATTGTCGTATTCATTAGGGATTATGATCCGACCTTTTGAGTCTATAAGTCCTTTTAGCTGATCTTTGAATGTCCATGCCACGCCGCCCCTGAAGGGTTCGATATGATCGTATTCATTGGGAATTATTATTTTCCCTGTTATATCAATTAAGCCCTGTTTCCCGTCTTTCCATGTCCATGCATTCTTGCTTTTAAAAGCATCAATATAATCGTATTCATTGGGGATAATTATTTTCCCGGTTTTGTCAACCAGCCCTTTCTTGCCGTCTTTATAGGTCCAGAATCTTTTCGGGTTCATCATCTCTATCTGGTCGTATTCGGCAGGCAGTACAATCTTGCCGTTAATATGGATCATACCTTTTTTATTATCTTTATAAATAAAGGCTAAATTATTTTTGAACGCTTCGATATAGGTGTATTCGCAGGGTATTATAACCGTACCGTTTTTATTGATCAGTCCTTTAAGGCCGTCTCGGAATGCCCAGAAATATCTGCCGGAATACCGTATGGTGAGGTCGTATCCCGTTTCCTGTGCATATACGGCAGATGCGGCAATAAAAACCAGCGAAACATATATAATAAGCCTTTTCAGCATGTTTTGATAAAATTATTTATTTGACTTGCCTAAAACTTTTCCTGAAATGGAAATAATAACAACTCCGTCGCTGTTATGCGCCTTTGCTACTCCGTTATTAAACTCTTCGATAGTATCGTATATATTCGGTATTAAAACTTTTCCTGTAATATCTATCAGCCCGATTTGTTTTTTCCACACCGTGAAAGCTACCCCGTTTTTAAATTCTCCGATATAATCATAATCATTGGGTACAAGTATTTTTCCCGAAAAATCAACGATTCCGGTTTTCCCGTCTTTAATGGTATAGGCAATACCATTTTTAAAATCCGATATTTCATCGTAATCATTCGGAATGATTACCCGGCCCGAAGCGTCAATCAGTCCCTTGTTCCCTTTCTTTTTCGTAAAGGCGATCCCCTTGTTAAAAGGTTCAATAAAATTATACTCATTGGAGGTAAGTTCTTTGCCGACAATCGTAACAATACCCATTTTTTTCCCTTTGTAACAGATTGCGGCTCCATTGACAAAAGCGTCAATCTCTGTATATAAATTTGGTACGAGTACATTTCCGGATTTGTCGATCAGCCCTTTTTTCCCGTTTTTATAGGTCCATGACAAATCTTTGGTGTAAGGAATAATAGCGTCAAATTCCTGGTCGGTTTTTCCTTGGGAATATAAAGAAGATGCAAAAAAAATAAACCCTGTTATAAAGAATAATATCCGCATATTGTAATACAAAAGTACAAAATCCTGCTGATTTGTCAAAATAAGGCAAGCGCATTACTCTTGGCATAACATATAAATATTAAATTTAACCGTGTACGCAGAAAATCTGAATATTTCCTGTTTTTTGATTAAAATATCATTACTTTTACCGCCAACTATGTATCTATTTATTATTTAAAACTGAAAGTTAATATGAATATTTTTGTTGGCAGCCTTCCTTTTGGGCTAAAAGAGGATGATTTAAAAGAGATTTTTGAAGAGTTTGGCGAAGTGAGTTCAGCTAAGATTATCACTGATAAATTTAGTGGCAGAAGCAAAGGTTTCGGGTTTATAGAAATGCCCAATATCGCTGAGGGGAAAAAGGCTATCGAAGAGTTGAACGGCGCCGAGATCGAAGGCCGGGCTATTGTAGTTAATGCAGCAGTCGAGAAAAAAGACAGGGATAAAGGCGGTTTTGGCGGCGGTTTTAATAAAGGAGGCGGCTATAAAGGCGGCGACCACAACAAAGGTGGTTTTAACAGGGATAAAAGAAGGGATAATAACAAGAGGGGCTTTCGCAGATCTAATTATTAAGATAATTTAAGAAAAAACCATTAGTTATTTTTCTGTTATCGTTATTCTACAATTAATTTTTTTGCTGTTTCGGTATTTTTAAACATTGCCGGTGTTCTGATAAAACATATTGGAATTATACTGTCATCGGGTTAAATGAAAAAAATATTCTGGATTTCAGTTTTCACCCTATTTATTTTTCCCTGTGAATTTTCTTTTTCACAGGCAAAGTTCCCCTCGTTTATAAAAGACAGCCTCGACCGGTATATACAACGATCAATCGAAAAGTGGGAAATACCCGGCATTGCAGTGGGCATAGTGAAAGACGGGAAAATTATCCTTGTGAAAGGGTATGGAAAAAGAGCTTTAAATAAAGCGGAAAAGGTGGATGAGAATACATTGTTCATGATAGGATCGAATACTAAAGCTTTTACCGGAACGGTAATGGCATGGCTCGATTATGAAAAAAAATGCTCCCTGAACGATAAGGTGGTTTCATGGCTTCCTGATTTTACAATGAAAGATACGTGGGTTGCCAAAGAACTAACATTAACGGATATTCTTTGTCACCGTATAGGTATGGAAACTTTTCAGGGCGATTTTATGTATTGGACATCGAACCTTTCGGGTGCTGAGGTGATAAAAAAATTCGGGCAACTGACGCCGCTTTTTAATTTCCGTACCCGCTGGGGCTATACAAATGCCGGCTTTCAGATTGCCGGTGAATGTATAAAAAAAATCAGCGGCTTGCCCTGGTCGGAATTTGTAAAAAAAAGAATATTCGAACCATTGAAGATGACACGCACTGTTGCTCTTTCTGTTGATATTCCGAAGCAGGAGAATGTGGCTTCTGCTCATACAATAGAAAATGGAATTTTAAAGGTCATTCCAATCCCAGACATAGACAATCTTGCTCCTGCCGCAAGCATCGGATCTTCGGCGGCAGATATGTGCCAATGGCTCATCTGCCAGTTAGACAGCGGAAGGTATGAGAAGAAGCAGATGATCCCCTGGCCCGTAATAAATAAAACGCGCGAACCGCAATCAATCCGGAAAAAAGAAAATCATCCCTTTAATAAAACACATTATTCTTTATATGCTTTAGGCTGGTCGCTGATGGATTACGAAGGCCGGGAGATCGTTTCGCATACCGGCGGAGTCAATGGTTTTGTAACTTCAGTAACCATGCTCCCCGAAGAAAAATTAGGCGTCGTGGTGCTGACAAATACCGACCAGAATTATTTTTTCGAAGCGCTGAAATGGGAAATAATTGACTCTTATCTGAATCTGCCTTACAGGAACTACAGCCGGCTATACCTGAATTATTTCAAAAATATTAAAAACATAGAGAATGAACAACTCAAAGGATGGACCGATACCGTAAAGATGGTTCTCAAACCTGCATTCAACCTGAAAGAATTTACCGGCAGGTATTCGCATGAAGCATATGGCAACATTGATATTGAACAGGAAGGTACTAAACTTAAAATGAAATTCGAACACCACAATATGACCGGTACTCTTGAATGCCTTGGCGGTAAAAGGTTTTTATGCACCTACAGCGATCCTGAATTTGGCATTAAAGTAATCCCGTTTAAGATCGAAAATAATAAAATCCGCTCCTTTATTTTAACTGTGGCAGAATTTATTGAATTTACAGATTATGAGTTTGTAAAAAAATAGACGGTTTTTTTCAGGGCCTAAGGAGTAGAAACAGATACAGGCAGCGCTTTCCCGTTAAAAAATTTATTACCGTTCATAGCAAAATCATAAATGAATTCTGCCATTTGTTCCGATGTCAACGGCGCTTTATATCCCGGGAATGCTTCGCTCAGCATCCCGGTCTGGACAGCGCCAAGAGCAAGGCAGTTAAAGCAGATATTGCTGTTTTTATATTCTTCGGCAAGGCATTCCGTGAGGCATGAAATGGCCGCCTTACTTGCGCTGTAATACGATAACCCGCTGAATTTTGCCGAACCCTGAAATCCTCCCATACTACTGATGTTAACAACATGCGCAGCCCTGCTCTTCTGAAGGTAGGGTAACAGTATCTTAATTAATTCCGCAGGTGCAAAAAAGTTGATGTCAAAAACACATTGTGCCGTTTTAATGTCAATTTCGTTAAAGGGTTTATTGGCTAAAAATCCTGCATTATTGATTAGAATGTCTATCTGGTCCGTGTATCTTGAAATTTCTTTTAAAAAAGAGAGATCCTGTGTGAAAATTTTTTTCAGATCAAAGACTATGGGTATCAGTTTTGTTTTTTTATTTTTGTCTAAACAGTCCGATCTTAACCGGTTTAGGCCTGATTCGTTCCGGGATAATGCATACACAATATTATTGCCGTCTGCAGCAAATAGTTTGGCGGTTTCATAACCAATACCCCTGCTGGCGCCGGTAATTAAAATATTCATAATTGAAGAATTAAAATTGTTAATTATTTTTACAAAAATAGGATTAGTATTTTAAAAATCTATATTTTTATTTTTTTTTGAATTGTAAAAGGATTTGTGAATTATGGAAACAGTTTCCTGTAGTATGATCGATTGGATTTCTTCTTTCATCGGTAATACGCCGATGCTGGAAATAGAATTTTTATATAAAGGCGAAAAACGGGCGCTGTATGCTAAAGCGGAAAACCTGAATATGACCGGCAGCATCAAAGACCGGATGGCGTATCATATATTGTTCAAAGCCTATTCCCGCGGGCTTTTGAAGCCGGACACTCATATTATAGAAGCTACCAGCGGTAATACCGGGATTTCTTTTTCTGCCATAGGGAGGGCGCTCGGGCACCCGGTCACAATATTTATGCCCGACTGGCTCAGCTTGGAACGTATCAACCTGATGAAAAGTTTTGGCGCATCCGTTAACTTAGTGAGCAAAGAAGAGGGCGGATTTCTGGGCAGTATCAGCATGTCCGAAAAATTAGCAAAAAAGATGGGTAATGCATTTTTACCCTGCCAGTTTTCCAATGAAGATAATATTGAAGCGCATTATACCACCACCGGCCCTGAAATTTTCTGGCAGCTTAAATTCCGTGATATTTTACCCGATGCTTTTATAGCGGGCGTCGGCACAGGCGGTACGATCATGGGCGCAGGAAAATTTCTGAAAGAAAAAAATCCAAAAATAAAACTTCATCCGCTGGAACCGGCAAACTCGCCTACCCTCAGCACAGGCCATAAGGTGGGATCTCACAGGATACAAGGCATCTCGGATGAATTTATTCCTTCCCTTGTTAAACTCGATCAACTCGATTCCGTGGTATGCATTGACGACGGCGACGCCGTCATTATGGCGCAAAAACTTGCAAACAGGGGCTTGGGAGTGGGTATTTCTTCCGGCGCTAATTTTCTGGGAGCATTGAAGGTGCAGAACGAAATGGGTAAAAATGCTGTTGTTGTAACTGTTTTTGCAGACGACAATAAAAAATATCTCAGTACCGACCTGATGAAATGCGAGCCTGTAAAAAACGATTTTCTCTCCACCGATATAGAAATAAAATGTATCCGCGCTTTAAAACGGGTTTGCGTTACCTGCTGCAATCCCGAAGATTGTGTTATTGCAAGCTACGGGGATGCCGGAGATTCTTTCAGCCTTCCCCATTGTCCCAAAAGAAAATAAAAATGAAACCAAAATAACAGAAAAATGATCTACTTGGTACGTAAAGAACATTTTAATGCCGCACACCGCCTGTTCAGGGAAGAGTGGAGCAATGAAAAAAACGAAGAAATTTTTGGAAAATGCTCTAACCCTAACTGGCATGGGCATAACTATGATTTGATCGTAACGGTGAAAGGCGATCCCAGCCCGGAAACAGGCTTTGTCATTAACCTGAGAACACTCAGCGAAATCATCAAAGAGCATGTTCTTAATAAGGTTGACCACAAAAATATGAACTTGGATGTGGAGTTCATGAAGGGCTATATTCCCACAACCGAAAATATTGCGATTGCCATCTGGGATCAATTAGAACCCCTAGTAAAAGAACTAGGAATCCGCCTGCATTGTGTGAGGCTCGAAGAAACAGAAAAGAATGTGGTGGAATATTTCGGTAAGTGATTGATTTTTTATAGAATATTTTGTCTGTAGTTGATGGGTTGAGCGGCTGGTTTGGTAAGTTGTCATTTGTCATCAGTCATTAAAATAAAGGATTATATTTTTCCGATTGACCATTGACTAATGACTAAACGAGTTGCCCTGACCAAAAACCATTGACCTGTTTGGTTTTGCCTTTTAAATACCGGTATTTTCAGATGCCTGCATAAACGCCCTGTATATCTCGCAACAGGCCCATGCATCCGTGGCTGCGTATTTTTGTTGGTGTATATTCAGTTCATCGGCATCCCAGTCTGAAAGCCGTTGCGATTTGGAAATTCTTATCTGAAGTATGATAGCCGCTATTTTTTTCAGGCTGAAATTTTCGATTTTGAATTTCTTTGCCTGATCCTGCAGATCTATAAAATTTACGGCACTGAAAGGTTTCATGCGCTGTAAAATCCGGATATCTTCTCTGACCGCAACACCGGCCTTGATGATGTTTGCGTCGTTGAGTATATCAATAATTTCATCCGGAAGGTTTATTTTGTTAAGACGGAAAAGAAAGGCTTTTTCTGATGTGGCAAGTTGAAGCAACGCTACAGGATTCCTGTTGCTTTTGCCTTTTTTGAAACTGGGTTTTGTTTCCGTATCAAATCCTACAAATTTTTCCTGCTTTAAAAGAGCAACCGCTGAGTGCAATTTTTCATAACCGTCTATAAGGAAAATCTCCCCTTCAAAATACTTTTGAGGTAATTTGTTTACGTCTTCAGTCGAGATACTATTAAGAAACATGCGTGTATAAAAGTGTTTTTTTATATTTTCAAATATATTAAGGTTTGATATTAAATACATCAATATGTTGAAAAAAATAAATAATTCCTAAGCGTTTGAACAGCAGTTGTTTGTTTTGTGATGTTTTATTTGTGGATATGTATTGGCATACAAATCGGACAGAATGGCGTTATGAATGCCACATCAGCCGGTTTCCTTCGCCGTATTTGATTTTATTGTTATCGAGAAGCCACTGGATGGTTTTGATAACTTTATTTTCATCAAAGGGGATGCGGTCCACCAGGTCGTCTAATTTAATTTCTTCTTTTTTCAGAATTTCCTTTGCATGGTTAAGGATAATGTCAAACTCATATTTGCTTAGTTCAAGTTTGTTCCTTCTTGCGCAGGCGTCGCATTGGCCGCACCGGTAAGGATCTTTATCGCCAAAATAAGAGAGCAGGATCTGGCTCCGGCATTTTGAAGTGGTTGTTGCATAATTAATGGCTGCATTCACCCTTGCCGTATATATTTCTTTTCTCTTATGGTATGTTTCTTTTGAGATCAGGAGGTTTTTTTCATCAAGCCGTTCTTCAAGAAAAATTACGGAAGGAGAATTTTTCTGGGGAATATACTTTATAATCTGCATACTTTGCAGTTTCTGAAGATATTTAAAAATAACATCCAATTGCACTTTGGATCGTTCTGCAAGCGCCTGTTCGCTGATCGGGACATAATCCGTGAAAACGCCGGAATAGGAACGGAGCAGCATTTTTATAAAACCGTCGAACTGAGCATTGGCAACCTGGAATTTATAAAGATCGTCCCGTTCTACAATGAAATGTATCCTCGACGGAGAATGAATCTCATCGGTTACTTCAAGATATCCGTTGCTCTGCAGTATGCTCAAGCTGCTCAGAACCATCACTGCCTGAAAGCTAAAATTTTTACAGAAATCATAAATCTTAAAATCAAAAGACATTCCTTTTCCGCCTCCCAAAGGTATCTGGTAAAAATTCCCCAGGGCAGTGTACACCTGTTTAATCCGGGGTATTTCGGGAAAATTATCTGCAATGTTTTTTTCAAGTCTTCTCTTATCTGATTCATCATATAAAATTACGGCATATGCATTTTTTTCATCACGGCCGGCTCTTCCAGCTTCCTGGAAATAGGCTTCAAGCGAATCGGGCAGATCGATGTGAATAACAGCCCGCACATCGGGTTTATCAATACCCATTCCAAAGGCATTGGTGGCAACGATTATTTTTGTCCGGCTGTGTTTCCATTGCTCCTGCTTCATATCCCGGATTTCGTAATCGAGGCCGGCATGATAATAATCTGCTATAACACTATTTTTAACCAAGAACCCGGCAATTTCTTTTGTCTTGATACGGCTCCTCGCATATACAATGGCGCTTCCTTTGAGTTTTGAAAATATTTTAAGCAGGTAGCGTTGTTTGTCTTCGATATTTCTGACAATATAGATGAGGTTTTTCCTTTCAAAACTCATTTGCAGCACATTCTTTTCTTTAAACAGGAGTTTTTCCTGGATATCGTCAACCACATCCGGAGTCGCAGTGGCCGTTAATGCAAGAACCGTGGCACCCGGGAGAAATTCACGTATTTCAGCAATTTTAAGATACGAAGGGCGAAAGTCGTACCCCCACTGAGAGATGCAATGCGCTTCGTCAACGACAATGAGATTGATCTTCATTTTTTTTACGCGCACACGAAAAATTTCTGTTATCAGCCGTTCCGGAGAAAGGTAAAGGAATTTATAATCGCCGTAAACACAGTTATCCAATGCTGCATCAATTTCTTCGCAGGTTAACCCGGAATGTATTGCAATCGCTTTGATATTTCTTTTCTTCAGGTTTTCCACCTGGTCTTTCATGAGCGCAATCAGGGGCGTAATCACGAGACACAAGCCTTCGCACGACAATGAGAATACATGGAAGGTAATTGATTTTCCTCCGCCTGTAGGCAGGAGACCGAGCGTGTCCTTTCCCTGCGCAACAGACCGGATAATGTCTTCCTGCATAGGTCGGAACTGCGAGTATCCCCAGTATTTAGTCAGTATTTGACGGTATGTGTTCAATTTTATGTATTCAGTTTATACAAAAATAAGAAGAAATATACAGAATAGAAATTCTATTTGCAAAAGAAAGTCTGTTCATATCTTTAATTGCATTAAAAAACCTCATATTTTATATTTGGCGAAAAATCGCACTCTATGCAGGAGAAAATTTTAATTCTTGATTTCGGCTCGCAATACACACAGTTGATAGCCCGGAGAATTCGTGAACTGAATGTGTATTGCGAGATACATCCGTTTCATAAAATACCGGATATGGGAGCAGATATTAAAGGTGTGATCCTTTCGGGAAGCCCTTTTTCTGTACGCGATAAAAATGCTCCGGATCCTGATCTGGGAAAGATAAAAGGGAAATTTCCATTACTGGGCGTTTGCTATGGAGCGCAACTTATATCGCATAAATACGGCGGCGAAGTGAAGCCTTCCAACCACAGGGAATACGGCAGGGCCATCCTCGAAATTAAAGATACTGCGGATTTATTTTTAAAAGGAATAAGCGATCAGACACAGGTCTGGATGTCGCATGGAGACACGATTGCCAGCATACCTGAAAATTTTAAGATTATTGCAAGTACCGCTGATGTGAAGGTGGGCGCATTTAAAATAGAGAATGAACCGACCTGGGGAATTCAGTTCCATCCCGAAGTGTATCACTCCACGGAAGGCTTGCAGATGCTCAGGAATTTTGTTGTCGGAATATGTTTCTGCAAACAGGACTGGACCCCTGCTTCTTTTGTTGAAACCACGATTCAGGAATTAAAAAAGAAACTGGGTAATGATAAAGTAATATTAGGCCTTTCCGGCGGCGTGGATTCATCGGTTGCAGGCGTATTGCTGCATAGGGCTGTCGGCGCTAACCTCGCATGTATTTTTGTTGACAACGGTTTGCTTCGTATGAATGAGTTTGAAAAAGTGCTGGCTTCCTATAAAAATATGGGATTGAATGTTATCGGCGTGGATGCAAAACAGCGATTTTGGAATGAACTTAAAGGAGCTGTGGAGCCTGAAAAAAAACGTAAAATAATCGGAAGGGTGTTTATTGAAGTATTCGATGAGGAGGCCCATAAAATTAAAGAAGTGAAATGGCTGGCACAGGGTACGATCTATCCGGATGTGATAGAATCCGTTTCTGTAAACGGCCCTTCAGCTACCATTAAATCGCATCATAATGTAGGCGGGTTGCCTGCGAAAATGAATCTTAAAATTGTTGAACCGCTGAACCTGTTATTTAAGGATGAAGTGCGGCGGGTGGGTAAAACGCTGGGTATTCCCGATATCATTCTTGGAAGGCATCCTTTTCCCGGCCCCGGCCTTGGAATAAGGATCCTTGGTGATGTAACACCTGAAAAAATCCGGATACTTCAGGAAGCGGATAACATATTTATTGAAGGCCTGAAGGAGCATAATTTATACGACAAGGTCTGGCAGGCTGCGGTTATCTTACTGCCCGTGCAATCTGTCGGCGTAATGGGCGATGAGCGCACATATGAGAATGCGGTTGTCCTCCGTGCAGTTTCTTCAACCGATGGAATGACAGCAGACTGGGTTCACTTACCATATGAATTTCTGAGCCTGGTTTCAAATAAAATAATCAATAATGTGAAAGGCATCAACCGGGTGGTATATGATATCAGCTCAAAACCGCCGGCTACGATTGAGTGGGAATAACTGATGGTTATATTAAAAAATAGAGTAACAGTACATTTAATGTTCGGTATTGATAGTTGAATAACGAATAATGAACACCAAACGCCGAATAATGAAATAAAGAAAATATCTGCGTTTGACACTAAAAAATATGATTTATGAATCCAAAATATAATTTAGAAGAAAGACTCATTGATTTCACTTGTTTGATATTTGAAATTTCTGATAACATTCAAAACACAAAAGCAGGTAATCATATTTCCGGACAAATGATCAGATCAGGTTCGTCACCCGCATTAAATTACGGAGAAGCACAAAACTCTGAATCTAAAAATGATTTTATTCATAAGTTCAAAATTATTCTTAAAGAACTTCGTGAAACATTGATAGGACTTAAAATTACTAAAAAAGGCAGGTTGTGTAAGAATAACGATTTATTAGAAAAAGGCATTGCAGAATGTATCGAATTAATTTCGATTTTTGTTAAAAGTATTGATACTGCAAGCAAAAATACCAATAAAAAATAGTATATAAAAGAATATCAAATTATGAATTCCGAGCTCCGAATAATTAACGAAAGAAAACTTCGACATTCGATATTCAGTGTTCGATATTTGACATTTAATAATGTTTAATTGATTGTGATTATATTTTACGAATTAACTTAAAATTTAGCCCTCTGAAAGCATAAAAGAAAAATTTATTTATTAAAACCCACTTTCACAGCAACCGAGAAATTTCTTCTCATCATCGGGTAGCCTGCCACAACCTGGTAATCCCTGTCTAATATGTTTGCAGCGATTCCCTGAACCGCTACGGAATAATTTTTAAAATTAAAAATTTTCCCAACTGTAATATCTGCAAGAATATAAGGCGGAAGATACCATGAATTATCTGAATATCTAAACCTCTTTCCGGTAAAAGAGTAAGCATAATTAAAATAAAACCGCTTCCATGAAACCCTGATATTGGTGTTGAAATTGTGAAACGGCACATATGTTAATTGCTTGCCTGCCGAGTTGTCCGATTCATTTATGGCTATTATATTTTTGGCATCCGTGTAAGCATAATTACAATTTATATCATATTTCCAGCCCGCCGTTTTCCCGCTGTATTTCAGGATTACTTCAGTTCCTTTTGAAACAACCTCTTTCAGATTGGTTACCGACCATGTAGCAGGCGTTATTTGAAACCATGTAATATTATTTTTTATCCCGGAATAAAAACCCGTTACTTCGGCGGTTATTTGATGGTTTTCATTTTTTGTTTTCAGCACATAATGTAAACCGGATTCTGCAAAATAGCCGTCTTCAGGAACTAAGTTTGGGTTGCCAAAGGCATCTCCCGTATCCCAGTAAAGATCGTTCAGCGAGGGCAGGTGGTAGTTTCTTGATACGTTTGCTTTCAGATGCAGGTCTTTTGTTTTAAAGATTTTGTAATCAATTCCAAAGGATGGGATCAGCGGTATGAATTCTTTATCTGATATTTCCTGTTTAAACATTATCAGAGTTTGCAGCCTCTCTTTAAATAAAATTATATTTATACCTGATGATGCAGATAATGTATTTCTATAGCGGGTACTATTTTGTATAATTTCTTTTTGAGAAGGAATTGAATAGGTTGTAGTATCATATTGAAGGGGAAAATGAGAGAAAAAATTAGGAGGATATGAGGTTGTATCATAGTTATTGGAAATAACCTTAAAGTTATTCATGGTTATGCCGGATACAAATTTAAAATTTTGGGATATATGGTATTTGAATTCAGCAAAGTTTGTAAATACATATTCAGTGTTACGTGAATCCACATCAATTTCCTTTTTAATATAATTCATGTAATTATAGATAAATGAACTTCGTGTTGTAATAGTAAATTTTTCTTGAATATGGGTCCATTCAATATAAGTCCTGATGAAATCACTGTTGTTTTTTTCGTTTCCCTGTTGCCCCGGTAAATTATTGTTGTTGCGGTCTGTCCAGAAAACCGCTGAAAAAATATTTTTTTCATTTAATTTGTAATATAGTTCCTGCATGATCCCGGTTTTAAAATAATCGGCATTTCTGTTCGTTTCATCTGCTGCGCCATCGTAAAGTTTATACTTGAAATTATTTTCCGAATAATTATAAAATATGCGGGTGCGGGATTGAAAATTATTATTGCCAAATCCTGCTGATACATAACTTCCGTAAGAGCCGTAGCTGCCGGCTGTTTGCATGAAACCGATAGTTGTCTTTTTGCTCCAGTCGGGCTTATTGATAATATTTATACTTCCGCCCAGGGCACCGCTGTTATTGCTGAGAGCGGCTCCGCCATGATATAGGGATATGTCGTCCGCAAAAAAAACCGGGATAAGGTTAAAGTCCGATTGGCCAAGCATAGACGAATTGATGTTTATCCCGTTCCACAGCACCTGCGTGTGGTTTGCCCCTGCGCCCCTGAACGAAGAGGTAGCGGCCCGGCCCGGCCCGTAATTCTTAATAAAAAGAGTAGTGTTTTCAGAAAGAAGTTGCGATAAATCTGAACTGATATTATTAGATAAAACAGATGAATCCAGTGTTAAAATTTTTAATCCAGTGATATCCGGAGTATATTTTTCAGAAACGGTAACTTCTTTGATGCGGATGGTATCATTAAGGCTTTGGGCAGATGTTGAGATATAAGAAATCAGAAATACAAAGGTTGGAAAAACCAGAAAATATTTTTGAAAAAAACAAGATCCGGTATATTCAGTTTTCATCTTTTAATTATCTTATACTTCCGACAGTTTTTATGTTTTTTGGGCTAAAGCCCTTTGTTTATGTGAGTTTGTGTTACCCCGCCCTTACCTGCCTGCCGGCAGGCAGGAGGGCGGGGTAATTGAATAAACCCAGTAATAGAGAGGACTTTAGTCCTTTTATGAAAAAAGTGTCCGAAGTATTAAATTATCAGAACTTATTGATTTTTTTCACAATAAAACCATCATCGGTTTTTATCCTGATAAAATAAATTCCGGGTGAAAGAATAGCCGTTTTTATAATACCACTTTGGTTTAATATTTCTTTGCTGAGCAGGATTTTTCCAGCCGGATCGCACACTTCAATTTTTTCAATCTTCGAATCATCAGAAGAAATAATAATTTGATCAGTTACAGGATTGGGATATATGCTGACGGTTCTATCAGCAGTATTTTTTTCAATAGAGTTGAATGCAGCATGAATCACTCCAACCGCATCAAGATCAAAACCGCTGCTAGCAAAAGGAGTGGGCCATGGGTCATTAATGATCCTGCCTGCTGAGTCATGGGATGCATACGCCGGATCAATACTTCCGACCACATCAATAATCCTGATATAAGTAATACTGTCAACATTCAAACCGCTGTTCCCTTTCAGTTCTTCCAAGTCGAACGGGACTCCGTAAAACATTCTGTATTTACCGGCAAGGTTATGGATTTTTGTTGCGTCCAGCGTGTCGAATCCGCCCACCTGCTGCGTATCCTGTGTCAGTGAAACAGAGTTAAACCGATAAAAATGAATGCCGTCAGAACTTACCTCAACAAAAGCTAATTCGAGAAAGCTATCGCTAAACCCGTTTTCAAAAACGGCAAAATCAAAACCCGGGCCATTCATAATAGGCGGATTAAATTTAAGGATTACTATGCCGCCATCTCCCTGGCTTATGGTACTATTATCGGCTTTGCCAAGAGCAGCCTCTGAATTTCCATAGCTGGCAAAACCACTACCCGGAGTTGAAATATCCATCAGTCCGCGTTGAATTGTACAACCGATTGCCCATCCTTTAATAATGGAACTGTCTTTATAGATAGCCGTACTTCCGGGCTGACCTGCAGGCGGGGCATACTGGCTGAAAAGCTGAAAAGTTGAAAAGTAAAAAAGTAAAAAGCATGCCCTGATCCGCAAGATGGCGAACGAAGGGATAAAAATAATTGGTTTCATTTGATTCATTTCATTGCTTTATAGAATGCATACAGAACAAGGTTTTCTATACTCTATAGTAAATGGTTAAAGGGTTAGGCTGCTGGTTTGGTCAAAGGTTATTTGTTGATGGTATTTCCATATTACTATTGACTTATACCCTAACCAGTCGCTCAACCCATCAACTCTATCCGCAAACTGCAATAAGTATTTTTTCTATTTTTATTGTTTAATGATTTTAAAAGTTTTCTCAACACCGCTGTTTTGTATCTTAATAAAATACAAGCCGCTATGTAATCCGCTGATATCATAATTGTATTTCCCGGAGTTAATATTTGATTTACGGATAATTGTTTTTCCTGATACATCAAGGATTTCAACAGAGCCAATACATTGATTTCCGGTTTCAATAGTTATATTATATTGAGCGGGATTCGGATAACATCTCACGGCAGGTATGGATTGAGTAATGATATTTTCAAGTATATCAGCACAAAAAGTAAATGAATAATCAATAAAATTATCGCTGGAAAATATCCGGATCACCAAGGTTGCAGAATCCATAAAAAGTTCATCTTTTGTAGTACACTCTGCAAAAATCTGCAATGTATCGCTGTGGATTTCCGCAATGAAATATAAAGGATTGGAATTTGAAATAAGTTCGTAATGCAGTATAGAATCAGGAGTGTCAAAATCAGAAAATACCGTATCTAGTCGGAAGTAATTAAATTGACAGGAATTTAAACAATTGGCGGTAATTTGATGTTCTAACTCCGGAAGATAATCAACCGTTAAATTATCCATGCAATAATATGCGGGAGTGTTCATCCCATACTGGCCGTTATCTGTTGACGAGAGAACCATTTCAATACTGTCTATATTGCCAAGGCTTGCTAGGTCAACCCATCTCCAGTCTTTTACAATGTAGTCCGAATCATTGTTTGCAAACCGGTAGTCGGCAAGATAAAACGCAACCGTATCCGTAGGGGCGCCGTTATGATATCCCCAGACGCTTAATTTGAACCAGTCCGGATCATTTCCGGTAACTCCGCCGAATATTTTGCAGTACGCATCGCCATCACGCATAGCTATTACAGCATACGTAGTGTTTGACACATAGAATCCTTCAACAACTTTCGGGCGCTGCGATTCGTTTAATTTTATTTTTGTGGTGGGGTAACAATACCCGATTGCAAAATTTGAGGAACCGCCAAACCCGCTGCCGGCAAAAGCGCTGTACTGGTTAGCGTATCCGGGCGTTGTTGTGTCTTTCATATTTGAATACGCATATCCGGCCCATGAGGTGATTCCGCCTCCCCAGTCTGTGAAAGAATTTACAAAATATCCCGCGCCGTTGGTAAAACCGCCGGAATAATCGGAACCGTTCCAGAATGAATCTGCAGGCAGGGTAAGATTCTCAAAGGTTGATAATGTCTGCGCTTCAGTTTTGGATATTAAACTGAAAAAAGAAATAACAAGTAAAAAAATCACCGGTCTGTTTTTCATAGTTTTAAAAATTATTAGTTAAAAACACATTAAATAAAAGACAAAATTTTACCTGAACTATGTCAATTAATAATTCAAAAACTAACCGGAAAATTAAAGGAAACTGTTTAGGTTCATCCTTTAGCTTTTTGCCCCGAAAGCTTTGAATTGTAAAATCAACGGCAGGTCTTCTGACTTACTCTTTTTTGGCGCCTTCCCACCCGCCGTTTGGCGGACAGTGGCCGGGTTGCCAAAAAATCAACAGAGCTTACAGCAGCGGGTACTGTCCCCGATTTTCACAGGGTTCCCTTTTTTCTTACCGTCCGGATGAACGGAAAGAACCATTGACATGGCAAATATATTAATATTATGTTATAATAAAAAAAGTAAGGAATAACTTTTTAACATAAACCGGTTGATAAAATCAAAATCCGATTTTGTAACATACCCCGTCTTCTGCAGCCAATGTGTTTGGAAAAACCGATATAGCTTCATTAACCACTTCGTCGATTTTTTTATACCGGGCTGAAAAATGCCCGAGTAGAAGTTGTTTTACATGGGCGTTCAATGCCAGCGTGGCAGCCTGGCGGGCGGTTGAATGAAACGTTTCTTTTGCCCTATGCTCCATATCATGGGTGTAAGTGGCTTCGTGGTAGAGTAAATCTACTCCATGAATTATTGGAATTATGTCTTCTTTATATAATGTATCGGAGCAATAGGCAAATGATTTGGATTGAGGAGGAAGCAAGGTCAGTTCACGATTCGGAATAACATCGCCGTTCTGCAATATGTGGTCGGCTCCATTTTTTATATTTACGATTTCTTTGATAGATAGATTGTATTTTTCGATTGCGCTTTTAATGATATTTCTGGGTTTTGGTTTTTCTTTAAACAGAAACCCGCAGGTAGGGATCCTGTGTTTTAAAGGTATGGTCTCTACCGTGATTTTATCGGTTTCATAAATGATCCGGTGATGCGAGCAGTCGAGTTTGTGAAATATAATTTTATAAAAAAGATAGTCAAAAAAATCGGTCTGCCACGATAATACCTGCTCCAGTTCCGGCGGTCCGTAAATATGCAGGTCGTTTTTGCGGTCCAGCATATTGAATGTTGATATCAGCCCGAATAAACCGAAAAAGTGATCTCCGTGAAGGTGGCTGATAAAGATATGATTTATTTTATTTATGCGGATTTTGAATTTTCTTAGTTGTATCTGGGTGCCTTCCCCGCAGTCTATCAAATAAAACTGCTCAGATATGTTTAATACCTGAGCGGTTGGAAATCGTTGCGATGTAGGTAGTGCAGAACTGCTGCCTAAGATTGTAACAGAAAAAGACATAGTCTCATTATTCTGTCTTTTCTTTTTCTGCCTCTGCTTTAAGAATCAGATCGACTGCCTGGTTTACAGTATAGGTGATTTTTAATACTGTATCTAATTGAGAAATCGTGATGAGTCTTTCAACGGCAGTCTGTAATCCTGTGAGGACAAACGTGCCGTTCGTGTTTTTACACAGGCGGTTTGCAACAAGGATTGCGCTTAATCCGGAGGAATCGCAATAGCGGCATTTACTTAAATCGAGGATGATATTGTTTTCTCCATTACCAGAAATTAGAACTAATTCTGATTTTAAAGAAGGAGAAATATTAGTATCTAATTTGTCAACCAATACCTCGATTAATGTATATTTATCCTTTTTCGTTACTTTAAAATCCATTTGATTTAATATGTTTTAAAATAGTTTTTTGCTAAAATAGAATTACCAAATATAAATAAATATTTTTATTCTTCAGCTTTTTCTTCTTCTTTTTTCTCCAATTTTTCTTTTTTCTCCTTTTTTTCCTCTTTTTCCATTTCAGATTTTATAGCTGCAAGGTCGGTGATATCGCCTAAGGTTGTCTTTTCAATTTTGTCCTTTATTTTTTTAACGGCTTTTTGGGTAACCGCTTTTTCTTTCTCTTCACTTTTCTTTTTCTCCTGATCTTCGGCTCTCTTTATATCTTCATGAATGCGGCTGTGAGAAACAAAGATTTTTTTACCCTCTTTCGAGAATTCAATCACTTTGAAATTGAGTTTTTCTTCGATTTTTGCGTGGCCGCCATCTTCTTTAACAAGATGTTTCGGAGTGGCAAATCCTTCTACGCCGTAAGGTAATGCTATAACAGCGCCTTTTTCATTGATCTCAAGGATGGTTCCTTCGTGAATGGAATCTACCTTGAATATCCCTTCAAATACTTCCCATGGGTTTTCTTCGAGTTGTTTATGGCCTAAACTTAACCTGCGGTTATCTTTATCAATTTCGAGAATAACAACTTCGATTTTTTCTCCGATGGCTGTGAATTCTGCCGGGTGTTTGATCTTTTTGGTCCACGACAGGTCTGAAATATGAATCAGGCCGTCCACTCCTTCTTCAATTTCAACGAATACGCCAAAATTTGTAAAGTTGCGTACCGTGGCAGAATGTTTTGAACTGAGCGGATATCTTTCTTCTATCTTATCCCATGGATCCGGCCTCAGTTGTTTGATGCCAAGCGACATTTTCCGTTCTTCCCTGTCGAGGGTGAGTATCTGCGCTTCAATAATGTCGCCGACTTTCAGAAATTCCTGTGCGCTTCTGAGGTGTTGCGACCACGACATTTCAGATACGTGGATCAATCCCTCGACACCGGTGGCTATTTCTATAAATGCGCCGTAATCTGCAATAACAACCACTTTCCCTTTCACCCGGTCGCCGATCTTCATCTCGGTATCTAATGAATCCCACGGATGTTTGGTGAGTTGTTTCAGGCCGAGAGCAATTCTCTTTTTGGCATCGTCAAAATCAAGGATAACGACATTGATCTTTTCGTCTAACTTAACAATTTCTTCGGGATGCGTTACCCTGCCCCATGAAAGGTCGGTAATATGTATCAATCCGTCTACACCGCCAAGGTCAATGAATACGCCGTATGATGTAATGTTCTTGACGGTTCCTTCGAGAATCTGTCCTTTTTCGAGTTTGGCGATGATTTCTTTTTTCTGTTGTTCAAGTTCAGCTTCAATAAGGGCTTTATGCGAAACAACCACATTTTTAAATTCATGGTTAATCTTAACCACTTTGAATTCCATAGTCTTGTCAACATAGATATCATAGTCGCGGATGGGCTTAACGTCAATCTGTGAGCCGGGCAGGAATGCTTCGATTCCGAATACATCAACAATCATACCGCCTTTTGTACGGCACTTGATATACCCTTTTATAACCTCGTTGTTTTCCAGCGCCTGATTGACCCTGTCCCATGAGCGCAATGCTCTTGCTTTTTTGTGAGAGATGATTAACTGTCCGTTTGGGTCTTCCTGGCTTTCGACCAGTATTTCAACGGTATCTCCAACGTTCAGATCAGGATTATACCTGAATTCGTTCAGGCTGATAATCCCTTCAGACTTGTAGCCGATGTTAATCACCACTTCTCTTTTATTCATGGCAACCACCGTACCATCAATCACTTCGTTTTCATGGATGGTAGACAGAGTTGCGTCGTACATAGCTTCGTACTTTGCTCTTTCATCAGCAGGATAAGCCATTTCTTTCTTGCTGTATGCATCCCAGTTAAAATTAGCAAGCTCTTGTTCCTTAAGAGCCTCTTTCATTTTTAGCTCCTCGATGGAAAAACCGTCTTCATCAACTTCTTCTTCATGGGTTTCTTCAACAGATTCTTCAGCTTCGGTATCTGTTACAATTTCTTCTTGATTTTCGAGATCGTCAAATTTTTCAACATCCTCAAAATCGGGAGTATCATTTTTTTTTGCCATGTAATAATTAAATAATTAATAAGTTAGACATTATGTTGTTTACACAAAATGAGGTGCAAAAATATACTTTTATTTTATATTTCCCTAATTCTGCCTGTGTTTTTTAAGAATTGTTGATTTTTAGTTTAGAAACTACCCGCTATATTCCGGTTATGCTATAAAATAGGGTAAAGTAAATTTTATCTGTTAGGGATTACAGATAATTTTTTATAATTTTGGAACCTCAAAAATTTTTATTTTTTAAAAACATGAAAATCTCGATTGTTGGTACAGGTTATGTCGGCTTGGTTAGCGGAACCTGTTTTGCCGAAACAGGTATTACGGTTACCTGCGTGGATGTTGACCGGAAAAAAATTGAAGGATTGAATAACGGGGTAACTCCGATCTATGAGCCCGGCCTTGATGTAATGATCCAAAAGAATGTTGAGAAAAAAAGGCTGTTTTTTACAACTGATTTAAAAGAAAGCATGGATGAGTGTGAAGCTGTTTTTATTGCAGTAGGCACTCCTCCGGATGACGATGGAAGTGCAGATTTGAAATATGTGCTTTCGGTTGCAAAAGAAATCGGCCAATATATGACCGATTACTTAGTGGTTGTTACAAAAAGTACTGTTCCCATCGGGACTTCAGAAAAAGTGAGGGCTGCAGTGAAAGAGGAACTTAAAAAAAGAAATGCGGATATTCCTTTTGACGTAGCTTCAAACCCTGAATTTTTGAAAGAAGGAGATGCCATAAAAGATTTTTTAAGACCCGACCGGATTGTTGTGGGAGCAGATTCTGAAAAGGCACAAAAAGTGATGCAGCGCTTATATAAAGCCTTTGTGTTGAACGGACATCCGATAATTTTTATGGATATCCCTTCATCGGAATTAACTAAATATACGGCCAATTCCATGCTTGCCACCCGCATCAGTTTTATGAATGAAATAGCCAATCTGTGCGAGATCGTCGGAGCCGATATAAATTCCGTAAGAAAAGGCATTGGAAGCGACTCAAGAATCGGAAATAAATTTTTATATGCCGGAGTCGGATATGGCGGTTCCTGTTTCCCGAAAGATGTAAAAGCATTGATCAAAACCGCCGATGAAAACGGATATTCATTGGAAATTCTCAAATCTGTCGAACAGGTTAATGATAAGCAAAAATCCGTATTATTTAATAAAATTGTAAAACATTTTAACGGGAACCTTAAGGGAAAAACAGTCGCCCTGTGGGGATTGTCGTTTAAACCTAACACAGACGATATGCGTGAAGCGCCTTCCTTGGTCATGATTCATAAATTACTGGAAGAAGGAGTTCATGTTAAAGCCTATGATCCGGTTGCAACCGAAGAAGCAAAAAGAAGGATTGGCGATAAAATTGTTTATGCAAAAGATATTTACGAAACGCTGATTGATGCGGATGCTTTGATCATTATGACCGAATGGTCGGAGTTCCGCGTACCCAATTATAAGGTAATGGAAAAACTCATGAAAAATAAAGTGATTTTTGACGGCCGCAATATTTACGACCCTTCAGAAATTAGCGAGTATGGTTTTGAATATTACGGGATCGGTAGAAATTAATCTTTGAAATTTAGTTACACCATGAAAAAAATACTTGTCACCGGCGGAGCCGGATTTATAGGATCTCATTTGTGCGAGCGATTATTGAAAGAGGGCCATGAGGTTGTGTGTATGGATAATTATTTTACCGGTTCAAAAACGAATGTTGTCCATCTTCTCGATAACCCGTATTTTGAACTTGTTAGGCATGATGTAACGATGCCCTATTTTGTTGAGGTGGACGAAATTTACAACCTGGCCTGCCCGGCATCTCCCATACATTATCAATACAATCCGATTAAAACCATCAAGACATCGGTTATGGGCGCCATCAATATGCTGGGTCTGGCAAAAAGGATTAAAGCAACTATTCTACAGGCTTCAACAAGCGAAGTGTATGGCGATCCTGCGGTGCATCCTCAAACGGAAGACTACTGGGGAAATGTTAATCCCATAGGTACCCGTTCCTGTTACGACGAAGGCAAGCGTTGCGCCGAATCTCTTTTTATAAATTATCACTCGCAGAATGATGTAAAAATTAAAATAGTAAGAATTTTTAATACATATGGGACCAGGATGCATCCCAACGACGGACGGGTGGTTTCAAATTTTATTGTACAGGCTTTAAAGGGTGAAGATATTACGATTTATGGCGAGGGAACACAAACCCGGAGTTTTCAGTATATTGACGACCTGCTGGAAGGAATGTTAAGAATGATGAATACCGGCGATCACTTTACCGGCCCTGTTAACATCGGCAATCCCTTAGAATTTAAGATCATTGAACTGGCCGAAAAGATCATTGCCCTGACAATATCAAAATCAAAAATAATTCATCTTCCTCTTCCTGCCGACGACCCGATCCAACGGAAACCCAATATCGATCTGGCCCGGAAAGAACTTAACGGATGGGAGCCCAACGTGCAGTTAGAAGAAGGCTTAGTAAAGACCATTGAGTATTTCAGAAATCTGTTAAACATTAAATAATTCAGGAAAATTATGAAAGGTATAATCTTGGCAGGAGGCTCCGGAACCCGGCTGTATCCTATTACGCAGAGTATTTCAAAACAAATAATACCGGTCTATGATAAACCCATGATTTATTATCCCTTGTCGGTTCTGATGATGGCAAATATCAGGGATATACTCATTATTTCCACACCTAAGGACATACATCTTTATGAAGATTTATTTGCTAACGGGAATCATCTCGGATTAAATATCAGTTACAAAGTGCAGCCTTCTCCGGATGGTCTTGCGCAGGCATTCACCCTGGGTGAAGAATTTATCGGCAGCGATACCTGCTGCATGGTTCTGGGCGACAACATTTTTTTCGGGCATGGTCTTGGCCAGATGTTGTATGAAACATCCTGTTTACAGGACGGCGCCGTGGTATTTGGCTATTATGTTAAAGATCCCGAGCGTTATGGCGTGGCAGAATTTGATAAACAAGGGAATGTTATCAGCCTGGAAGAAAAACCGGCAAATCCAAAGTCAAATTATGCGGTAACCGGTTTGTATTTTTACAGCAATGACGTAGTTGAGAAAGCGAAATCATTGAAACCCTCTGCGCGGGGAGAACTTGAAATCACAGACCTGAATAAATTATACCTGGTGGAAGGCAGGATTAAAGTTAAACTTTTAGGCAGGGGAATTGCATGGCTCGATACCGGAACCCATGAAAGTTTGCTCCAGGCTTCCAATTTTATAGCAACCATCGAACAACGGCAGGGACTCAAAGCCTCCTGCATTGAAGAAATTGCATTTAACAGAGGCTTCATCACCAAAGAGCAATTGCTGAAACTTGCAGAACCCATGCGAAAAAATCAGTATGGCCAGTACCTTATTGACATTGCCAATGAAAAGATAAATACATTATATTTTTAATGTAAAATTTTTCCTCGGAGTAATTATCAAAATAAACCGAAAGTATGAATATCATAAAAACCGAACTTCTCGGATTATTGATTTTAGAACCAATGATTTTTGAAGATGAACGGGGATATTTTTTTGAAAGTTTTAATGAAAAAAAATTTACGGAAGCCGGCCTGAAAGATTTTCATTTTATACAGGATAATGAGTCTAAATCCGGGAAAGGAGTTCTGCGGGGATTGCATTATCAACTGGAACCATATGCACAGACAAAACTTGTAAGGGTGCTGTTTGGAAAAGTCTTTGATGTGGCGGTGGATATACGAAAAAACTCACCGACCTTTGGGAAATGGCACGGTGTTGAATTAACAGGAGAAAACAAAAAACAATTCCTGATCCCGCACGGTTTTGCACATGGTTTTTCCGTGTTAAGCGAATATGCCGTTTTTATTTATAAATGCGACAATTTTTATAACCCCTCTGCTGAAAGAGGAATAAATTATGCAGACCCGCAACTATCTATCGAATGGAAGATTGATCTTCAAACGGCTATTATTTCTCCCCGCGATAAATCCCTTCCTCTTTTGAAAGATGCAGAAATGAATTTTTCGTTTTGATGATTTCTATTTAGCGTATTTTCCTTTCAAATCAAACTGTAGTTTTCTTAATAATTCTTTGTTATCAAAGGATTCGGCACAAGTTGCCATTTTTTTAACTTAACTACACTTCTCTTGGTAATTTAATTTTTAACAACCGTAATATTTCATTTTGCGTTTCTGATAATTCTTCGGGTAACACTTTCATTATTTTGCCTTCAAATTTATATTGGACAAATTGTATTTTGTCTAACGTTTCAATAATGTATTTCAGTGTATATCCTGCGTCCCTACATTTATCCCAAATGTGCTTGAGTACCATATAAGAAAGCATACAAACAAAAACATGGCCATTTGTTCTTTCTTCTTTTCTAACATACACAGGACGGACTTCTTCAAAGCCTGTTTTTAATGTCCTGAATGAAGTTTCTACTAATGCTAAATCTTTATATCTGTCATGCAGTATTTCTTTTGTTTCATCGCTTTGCAATACATTTGTTTTCATCACGTAACATCCGTCCAACAACGATTGCTCTTCTTCTTTTGACGGGTCAATCGAATAATGTATTGTTCGCTCCGATGACGTTGCTATAATTATCTCCGTTAGTTTTCGTCTTTTTATTTCACCGTTAATTTTCTTTAAAGATACTTCAGGGGATGCCTTTAAATGGTCCTTCAGATAAGTATTTTGAAGGGATATTTTTTTTAATACCAATTGTATCCTCTCTTCTCTGTTATTCCCGATTTCTTCAGCTCTATACGGGTTTCTCCTGAGAATATATCTTAGCCCCTCGTATTCTATTTCATTTAATTTATCATCAAACATGCTTAACTGTATCACTTCTTTTGTCATCAGTGTTTTTATTTGAGGCTTGGTAATTGATGTTAAGTAATACCACTGCAATTCTTGGATGCTTTCTATCTGTAATGATTTTATCATGCCTTTATCGCAGACAAAAACAACTTTTTCTACTCCAAAATCGTCCCTTAATTTAAGGAGTTGGTTCTGTACGGTATGCTGATCATTTGTGTTCCCCTTAAATATTTCTATACTTACCGGATAACCTTTTTCATCGCAAAGTAAACCATATACAATTTGCTTTTTCCCTTTCTTTCCATCCCTGTTGTACCCATACTCTGCATATTCGTTTTGTGTGCCCTCAAGGTAAGAGGATGATACGTCATATAAAAATATTGTCCCACCGCTTTTGCCAGGTTTTCGTGTCTTATACAATGCTTTCTCTATTTCGGATTGATGATCACTTAGCCAATCCAAATTAGTATACAGTGTGTCTTCATTGTAATTGCTTATACCAAGGAGTTCTTCTATGGCCTGTTCCTGCGACCATTCATTTGCAATATACAATCTTGAACCCTGCGTGATAATACGGCCAATGATTTGTAACAGCGCCAGTTTTCCCTGTCTGTCATTGCCTAATGATTTGCAGATACATAGTGACTTACAAATTTCCTGTATCACATATATTGCCCCAATCGCTTTGCCTTGTTTATGCGCTAACTCTTCTTTGCTTTTTACCTTGCCTCCTTTAAGTACAAGCCGAAGTTGTGTAATTAATTCCTCTGGCCAATTTGTAATGTTAGTAAATAATCGATGTTTTACCTTGCCTTTATCTCGGTAGCTCTCCGCTAAATACAGGGATGTAGATACTTTCCCGTTATTATTTCTATTGGTTGTATATATAAACACTATACTACTAATTATTTTACAAATATACTATTTTATTTATAATACACAAATTTATTTTCATTTTCACGTTACTACAAAAATTATGCCAAAAATACTTGTATTATTGACTAAATCTAATATAGGGTCTGCTCATGAATGCGACCTGATTTTTTAAATTTAGTTCCAATTTTTTCAAGGAGATGCTACCAAAAATTCTATTTTTTCAAAAATAATGTTTTTTGAGCTTTTTGTGATATAAAAAAGTCGAAATTTTAATT
>JACREX010000243.1 GCA_016212695.1 Bacteroidia bacterium | reverse complement strand
ACAGTTTTTATTTATTTTGGGCTAAAGCCCTTTATTGTTCGGGGTTTTGACTAACCCCGACCTTAAGGTCGGGGTAATAAATAAAACCACCTATTTATAAGGACTTCAGTCCTTTCATGAAAAAAATGTCCGAAGTATTAGATTAATAGAACCTGTATTTATGATTTTTTTTACACAATTTTTTGATTTTTGCAAAAGATCGCTTATCAAAATTAGGTACAGCAAAAGAGTCATGATCCAGATGATGCATACATTAAACCAGAATGTATCAATATAGGTGTTGCCGATTTTTTTAACGGGCGCATAAAATTGCGCTTTACCCCACGGGCTTTCCGGAATGGCATATACAGGCTGGTACTTGCGAATAATCCGATTTTCAAAAATCAAACTTTTATTATATTCATTGTTGTTCAATACTAATTCGGCCAGCTTCTCATTATGATAGTTGTTTTTTAATTGAATCAGGTAATCATTTGTTTTTGATTTCGAGAGCCGGTTGATATATGAATCTTTATCTGCCAAAAGCTGATCGAGTTGCTTTGAATAATATAATTGGAGGGACTTCAGAAATAGTTCCGTTTTTTCGGCTGTTTCATTCGAATAATTCATATCCGCGCATATCCTGACATTAAAGCAAAATTTTTTAAATAATGACTTGTATTTTTGCAGTTCTTTTACAAGTAAATTAATATCCTTTTTCCTGTCGGGATTTGTTTTATACAACGAGTCTTCGGGCACTGCCCAGATGTTATTATTCAACTCTGCAAGCAGGGGTAAATGAAACGTTGTAATCCATGCTGAATTGCTGATATTCTGATCCGAAGAATAAAATAATTTCTGATACCCGTTGTTTTTAAATTGCGTAACGGCAAGCGCTTCGAATGCCCATCGCGAAGCCATAACATCGCCAATCAGGGGTACATTTTCCTGCCCTGCTAAGCGGTAATGAAGTTTGTCAAAATGAACCACAATGCCGGAAAGGAGTATTTGAGGGATCAACAGGAAAGGAATACATATATAGATAGCTGTAATCGAATTTAAACTGTTTGAAATATTAAGACCAAGCAAATTGGCAAAACAGGCCACAGACCACAATACTATGCAGTAGCTGAAGGTCATTCCCTTAATTTCGAGAATACAATTTCCCACTGCCACAAAAAGTAAAACCTGCAAAAAAGAAAGGGCAAACAGATAAATAATTTTAGCGTGAAAAAATTGTCTGTAATCCAATCCTGTGAATGATTCGCGTTTCAGAATTTTTCTTTCTTTGATGATTTCATCAGAGCTTACGATCAATCCAAAGAAAAGGGCAACAATTACGCAGATAAACAGATAAGACGGAATGTTTTCATTTTTACTGAAAATATAATGACGGGTAATAAAATCGGATTGCCTCATAAGCATCCCGAGAACCAGGGCCAGAACCGGCGCTTCAAAAATACTGATAAACACGTATTGTTTGTCCGCTAATTTTGAAATAAGATTGCGCTTGGAATAGATAATAAACTGCCTTGCCTTGGAAGAGAGAGGTTCGCTCCTGTTTGTTATAGTATTGTTTTTTGCAGACGAGACGGATTTATTTGCAGGGTTGTCTGAAAATATGGAATACCATTGTTCCGGCAATACTTCTCTTTTGCCCGTTTCATTTCCTTCATGGTCTGTAATTTTTTTTTCGATCAGATAAAAAATCTCTTCGGGGTTTATGGTTCCGCAATGTAAACACTGGTTAATGTTTGCTTCTGCCAACTCAAGATGTCTTTTGAAATAGGGAATGGCGTCTGCGGGATCTCCCCAATACACCGGGAAGCCACCGGTATCGAGAATCAGCAGCTTGTCGAATAATTTGAAAATATCTGAAAAAGGCTGGTGTATATTAATAAAAACAAGTTTCCCGGAAAGAGACTGTTCTTTCAGTATCTCGATTATTTTAAGCGAATCGGATGATGATAAACCTGACGTGGGTTCGTCCACAAATAAGACCTGCGGTTCGCGGATGAGTTCCATAGCCATATTCAGGCGTTTTATCTGGCCGCCGCTTATGGTCTTGTTTAACAGGGTTCCTACTTTCAGGTTTCGTATTTCGTAAAGGCCGAATTGATGTAATGTTTTGATTACTTTTTGTTGAACCGACCGGAGGTCTTGTGCGCCGAAGCATAAGCGTGAACTGTAAAATAAATTCTGGTACACTGTGAGTTCATCATACAAAATATATTCCTGGGGGACATAACCTATGATCCCTTTCATTGCCTTTTTGTTTTTATGAAGATCAACCCCGTTGAGCAGGATTCTTCCGGACGATGGTTTAAGCGATCCATTGAGCATTTTGAGCAGGGTGGTTTTCCCGGTTCCGCTGCCTCCGATGATTGCCACCATTTGCCCGCTGGTTGCCGTTAAGGAGAACGGGTAAATTCCCCTGTGGTTCGACTGAAAGTGGTATTCAATATTTTCTGCGCTGAATTCAATACTTAAATCCGGGTCAATATTCACAAACAATTTTTCTATTTCGCTGTAATGAACAGGCGATATTTCCGTGCCGGTTATGGACGAACCGCGGCTAAAAAAATAAGTGAGACCTGCATACAGAACCCGGCTGTTTATTTCTAATTTGGTTTCCCCTTTTACACGTATAAAAAAAGAATCCGTTTGCTGCGGTTTAAAAATCAGGATCTGTCCATTCAGATTGGTTTTATGTAAATACCGAATGCCCGATGAACCGCTGCCCTCGGCGCCCGAAATGATTAAAATATTTTTTTTGTCGCTAATCTCGTAGAGCCGTTCGCCGGAAAACGATTGGTAATTTTCAAATTCCTGTTTCCTGATATTAAAAGTTTCGGCAATCTGTAAAATAGAATCCGACAGGCCCATTTTTTTTAATAATGCATTTAACTCGATAAGATACTGAACAATCATGATTTTCTGATCCATATTCAGCTCTTTGTTTAATTCGCGGCACAAAGAAAAAACGGACTGAATTTCGGGTTCATTAAATATAATTCCGGTTTGTTTTGAAAGTTCGTTAAGCTGTTGTTCAAAAACCAGTAATTGCTCCTGAACCGTAGACTCTGAAAAAAAATAGGAGAGTAAGACTTCTAAAAAAGTTTTACAGACCACCGGATTTTCTTCATTGCCTGCTTTGCCGATAACGGCAAACAACCTGATTAAAATATGAAGACCTTTTTCTGACATTACTGCACCTCTTCAGTAAAAACCACCGGTAAAAAAACAGAAAGGGTAATTCCCGATTTTTTATTTGCAGCCATTTCGATATGGCCGCCATGCGCTTCGATAATCTGTTTTGCTAAGTATAATCTGAGTCCCAGGTTATGGTCGCTTTTATGATAATCGTATCTGAACAGGTCAAATAAAGTTGATACACTTTCCGTATTTATCTGATGGCATGTATTTATTATATCGAACCGCACATTGCCCGAATCCTGTTTCTGGTGAATATTCATTTTTGTTGCAGGGGCTGAATGTGTGCAAAGCGCTTCCAGGATATAAGCAACGCTTTTTATTATTTGTTCCTTATCGCCATGGATGTATAAATCTGATTCCTTACTATGTGTTATGGTAATATTTTTTTCCGAGAGTATGTTTTGTGTTTTTAAGATGGCGAATTCAATTAAATTGCCCGCAGGTTCGGCAACGATATGGAATTTATTTTTACCTGATTTGAATAATGTGATTTCGAGCGCGGTAAGAGAGAATTCTTCGAGGCGCGATGCTGATTTGTCTATTAAGCGAATCACTTCGGCAAGGTTTTTATTATCCACGCTGAGTTTTAATAATTGCAGGGGCCCGATTATGCCGTTGAGCGGAGTGCGAAGTTCATGGCTGATGATATTCAGAAATTCCGTTTTTATCTCATCTAATTTCATTAATGCTGCATTGGCGCTCTTAAGTTGACGGTATGCATTTTCTAATTCGGCGGTTCGTTCTTTCACTTTTTTTTCCAGCCAGTTATTCACCTGCTGTAACTGATCTTTTTTATGTTTCAGATCAATGTGCGTATTAACCCTGGCCAGCAACTCCTGGTACCTGAACGGTTTTACTATGTAGTCCTGTGCGCCTGCCTCAAAACCCTTTACTATATTATCATCGTCTCCATATGCAGTTAAAAATATTACCGGTATATCTTTAAGGGAATCTGTTTTTTTAATGGCAGTACAGGTATCGAGACCATTCATTTTTGGCAGGCCGATATCGCATAAAATCAAATCGGGATTTACTTCTTTTATCATAAGCAAACCCAGCGAACCATCCTGTGCCGAATATGTATCAAATCCTTCTTCTCTCAGGAATTCGAGAGTGTTTTCAAGTAATGTAATATCGTCTTCAATAACAATTATTTTATTCATCTGTATAAATTTTAATTATTATAATTTGCCCTTGCTTGCCCTTTTATTCCCTAATCTATTCATACTTGTTCGTGTTTATTAAATCATTTGGTATTTCATACGCCTATAATTTTCTCTAACAAAATTATTGAACGGCAAGCCCGGGCGCTTATGTAAAATCCTTAATTTGTAAATTAATCATTTATAATTTATAAGTAAATTACCGATAGACGGAAACTGAATTATACAACAGTAAAAAAAATTTGTCAACATAGTTAACTTACAGAAAAACCCTGAAGACACACGGGTAAGGAAAATACAAATTCACTGCCTTTACCTTCTTCGCTTACAGCCAAAATTCTGCCCCCGTGCATTTCAATAAATTCTTTGCAGAGGATAAGACCCAGGCCTGTTCCCGGTTCGCCTGAAGTGCCTCTGGAAGTAATTTTGCTGTCTATCCTGAATAATTGTTCCTGTATCTCTGCCGGCATACCAATTCCTGTGTCGGCAACAGAAATTTCATAAAAGTTTTCGGTTTGCATTGAGTTGATTGTTACTTCTCCCGATTCGGGAGTAAACTTAATGGCATTGGTAAGTAAATTACGAAAAACAGTATTCAGCAGGTTTTCATCCGCTTTTATCAGCAAATCATCCTGCAAATGATTGTGAATTTTAATGTTTTTATCATTTGCCTGTTGTTTAACCATTCTGATGCTTGTTTCTGCAATTTGATTCAAATTCACTTCTTTTGGCGAGAACTGTATGTTCCCAGTCTGCGATCTCGACCATTCAAGCAAATTGCCAAGCAGTTCACAACCCTGTTTTGCCGATGAACCGATCATTTGTATCTTATTTTTTATTTTTTCTGTGTCATATGTTGAAAGTCTTCTCAGGAGCAAATCGCAACTTGACAGAATACCTGCAAAGGGATTTTTCAGATCGTGCGCTATGATGGAGAAAAATTTATCTTTACAAGCATTCAATTCATATAAATACTGTTTCGTTTTCAGCAGTTCATTATTTTGTTCCTTAATAGTCTGCTCTGCAATTTTTCTTTGGGTTACTTCATTTGAAAGCACTTCATTAGCCTTACTTAGTTTATTGATCAAATCACTTTTTTCAATATTAGAACGCAATAGCGAACTATTCATTTGCTTAATTTCCCATGATTGTTGTTTTATCTGTATCGCTGCATTATAAAGATCGATAAATGCTTTTACTTTGAATAATAATATTTCTTCATTTAACGGGAAAAATATATAATCTATCGCACCCAGCGAATAGCCTTTAAATACATCTATTTCCTCTTTTTTAAAAGATGTAATAAAAATTATCGGGATATTCGTTGTCTTATATCGGGACCTGATCAGTTTCGCCGTTTCAAAACCGTCCATTTCGGGCATATTCACGTCGAGCAATATAACTGCGATTTCGTTTGCGAGCATTGCCCTGAGTCCCTCTATACCTGATTTACATTTAATAATATTCTGATCCATGGCTTTTAAAATAAACTCTAATGAATCAAGCTTATTCCGGTCGTCGTCAATTATTAATATGTTTGCTTTCATAGGATATTATTCAATGGTCATTACGCCGCGCTGTCATTCAGTTGTAATTCTGTTGTCATTCATATTTTCTGATATAATTTATTATCTGCATCCAGCGTTTTATAGTTTTTTTCAAAAGGCGTAAGAGCAATTGATTCTTTCGCCCCCAATGCCAGAATTCCATTATCTGCAAGGCTTTCGAAAAGCAGTTTATGAACCTGCGCCTGCGTGTCTTTTGTAAAATAAATTAAAACATTCCGGCAAAGGATCAGTTGAAATTCATTGAAAGAAGCGTCTGAAAGGAGGTTGTGGCGCGACCAAGTGATATTTTTATGAATTTTTTTTGAAAACATGGCATTTTCGTATTTCGCCGTAAAATATTGTGAAAAAGATCGCTCTCCGCCGGATGCCACATAATTTTCAGTAAATTTTTTCATGGATGCCAATGGGAAAATACCCGCTTTTGCTTTTTCCAAGCTTGTTTCATTAATATCGGTAGCATACATTTTGCATGTATCGAGCAAACTTTCTTCGTGCAGCGCGATGGCTATGGAAAACACTTCTTCGCCGGTGGAACAGGCTGCAACCCAGATACGGTTAAATGAATTATTTTTCAATACAGGCAGGAATTTTTCGCGCAGCGTTTTGAAAAACGAAGTATCACGGAACATTTCAGTAACGCCAATGGTTATAAAATCCAGAAACCGGTGAAAGCAGTCTTTTTGGTGCAGTACTTTATCCTGTAAACAGGATATGGTGGTCGCGCTTTCTTCTTTCATAAAATCGAGGACCCGCCGCCTGATATAAGATGGCGCATAGCCCCTGAAATCGTACCCGCTGTACCGGAATACGGCTTCGAGGAAAAGACTGAGTTCAATGGTTTCGAGTTCTTTCATTTTCTTACCTGTATAACCACACCCTTAACAAAGAGAGCAGCTGGTCGGCGTCAACAGGCTTGGTAATATAATCGGAGGCGCCTGCTTCAATACATTTGTTGCGGTCGTCTTTCATGGCTTTTGCCGTTACCGCAATGATCGGGACCTTGCTGTAATCAGCCATTTTCCTGATGGCGCGCGCTGTTTCGTATCCGTCCATTTCGGGCATCATAATATCCAATAAAATGATATCAATGCCTGACGTTGCCTTTAAAGTTGCCAGCGCATCTTTGCCGTTTTCCGCATTCAGCACGGAAAGCCGGTGCTTTTCCAGAACGCTTGTCAATGCATAAATATTCCGTATGTCGTCATCCACAATAAGTATTTTTTTCCCTTCCAGCGTAAAATCGGACTGGTGTAGTTTTTCTAATTTTTTCCGTTTTTCTTCCGGGAGCATTGACGCCTGCCTGTGAAGGAAGAGCACTGTTTCGTCCAATATACGGTCGGGCGATTTTGCGCTTTTCAAAATGATGTTGTTGGTATATTTCGCCAGTAATTCAGTTTCTTTTTTATTCAAATCCAGTGCAGTATGAATAATTATCGGGGTGTAATTGATTTTAGGTTCTTTGCTTAGTTTTTCGAGCAGTTTAAATCCGTTCATGCCCGGTAATTTAATATCTAAAAGTATGCAATCGTATTTTTGTTTTTTAAGCAGGCGGAAGGCGACTTCTGCATCAGCCGCTTCGGTAATCAACACATCGTTGTTGCCGATTAATTTTTTTATTTCCGCCCTTTCTGCATCATTGTCTTCAACAATCAACAACCTTTTAGGCCTTCCGATAAAATCTGTTAAATTTTCGAACATTTTTTTCAAATCGGCCATTTGAACCGGTTTTGTAAGAACTTCAAACGCGCCATGCTGCAAGCCGTTTCTCCTGTCTTCTTCAACGCTCACGATGTGCACGGGAATATGCCGCGTTTCGGGATTCAGTTTCAGCCTGTTTAACACTGTCCATCCGTCAATATCAGGCAGGTTAATATCCAATGTAATGGCAAGCGGTTTGTATTTATGGATATAGTTTATAACCGTCTCGCCTTTGGCTGATATGATTCCTTTAAACCCCTTTTCGTTGGCAATCTGAAGCAGAATTTTTGCAAAGTTGATATCATCTTCAACAATCAATACTACCTTATCGTCAACATCAATAGTATATCTGTCGTCAACCGTATCCTCAATTTCAGCCGATGTTTCATCATTGAAATTCTTACCGGTTATTTTGCTTATATCCGATTTGACAAGATTAGCGGAACCGCTATTCAAAGCTATGGGAGGGATAAAAGTATTTGTCTTATTATTATCGGTAAAGTTTTGAGGAATATACAATATAAATGTACTCCCCTCGCCGTGTATGCTTTTTAACTTAATGTCGCCGCCCAGCAACCTGGCAATCTCACGGCTGATAGACAGACCTAAGCCGGTTCCTCCGAACTTGCGGCTTGTAGTGCCGTCGGCTTGCTGGAACGCTTCAAAAATAATTTTCTGTTTTTCATTCGGGATACCGATACCCGTATCAACCACTTCAAAAGCTATAACCAAATCGGCAAGGTTAAGCGTGGAATTTTCGATGCTCCATCCGCTGGCAGCCCTGTAAATATTGAGGTCAACTTTCCCTTTTGAAGTAAACTTGAATGAATTTGACAGTAGGTTTTTCAGTACCTGTTGCAGGCGTTTATTATCCGATTGAATTGCCGGAGGAAGATCTTTGCTTACGGTAACTTTATAAGCCAGGTTTTTTGTTTTTGCAAATTGGTTGAAGGTCTGTTCCATTTGCAGTTTCAGATTTTTAAGCTCTATCGTTTCCGGTTCCATTGTAACCGTGCCAGATTCTATTTTTGCAAGGTCGAGTATATCATTAATCAGGTTCAGCAAATCGTTGCCTGCATTATTAATTATACCGGCAGATTCCAATTGTTTTACGGAAAGGTTTTTTTCAGGATTTTCAACGAACTGTTTTGAAAGCAGCAATAAACTATTGAGCGGCGTGCGTAATTCGTGCGACATGTTTGCAAGGAATTCCGATTTGTATTTCGATGTGATGGCTAATTGCGCCGCTTTTTCTTCCAGTTCGGATTTTGCCTGTTCCACCTCAATATTTTTTCTCTCGACTTCTGTTTTTTGCTCTGTAAGCATCTTTGCTTTGTCTTCGAGTTCTTCGTTGGTGCGTTGCAGTTCTTCCTGCTGCTTTGAAAGTTCGCCGGCAAGCGATTGCGATTGTTGCAGCAGCGATTCTGTGCGGCTGTTGGCTTCAATGGTATTGATAACGATGCCGAGATTGTCCATCAATTGTTCCAGGAACATCTGGTATGTGGCGTTAAACAGGGTGAAGGAAGCTAATTCTATCACCGCCTTTACTTCGCCTTCAAAATTAATAGGCAGTATAATTAAATTCAATGGCGTAGCCTGGCCAAGCCCCGAAGTGATCTGAATATAATTATTGGGCACATTGGTTATCATGATGCGTTGTTTTTCTATGGCAGCTTGTCCTATTAAGCCCTCGCCGAGGTTGTAAACATTTGATAAATTTTTACGTTCTTTAAAACCATAGCTGGAATATAATTTGAGCCTTGTATGTTTTTCGGTTCCTTTTTCGTCGGTTTCAACAATATAAAACAACCCGTGCTGCGCATTTACCAAGGGCGATAATTGAGAAAGCAATGTTTTGGCCACGGTAGTCATTTCGCGTTGTCCCTGCAACATGCTTGTAAATTTGGCGATATTGGTTTTGAGCCAGTCCTGTTCGGTGTTACGCTGCGTGGTTTCGGCCAGGTTCCGGATCATTTCATTAATGGTGTTCCTGAGAATTTCCACTTCGCCTTTGGCTTCCACTTTCACTTCGCGGGTTAAATCGCCTTTGATAACAGCCTGTGAAACGTCTGCAATAACGCGTACCTGAGAAGTGAGGTTTGCGGCGAGCATATTCACATTTTCCACAAGATTTTTCCATGTTCCAGCAGCGCCCGGCACGCTTGCCTGACCGCCCAGGCGGCCTTCCACGCCTACTTCACGCGCTACTCCGATAACCTGATCGGAGAAGGTGGCAAGCGTATCGCTCATGCTGTTAATAGTATCGGCAAGGGCGGCGATTTCACCTTTTGCCTGAACAGTAAGTTTCTGCTTTAAATCGCCGTTGGCAACGGCTGTTACCACTTTAGCAATACCCCGCACCTGGTCCGTAAGATTATTTGCCATGATGTTCACATTATCGGTAAGGTCTTTCCATGTGCCTCCAACGCCTCTGACTACCGCATGGCCGCCAAGTTTCCCTTCCGTACCCACTTCTTTTGCAACACGCGTTACTTCGGCGGCAAATGAATTTAACTGGTCAACCATAGTATTAATGGTGCTTTTCAGTTCCAGGATTTCACCCCGCGCATCAACGGTTATTTTCTTTGATAAGTCGCCATTGGCAACCGCAGTGGTAACCGTAGCAATATTACGCACCTGGTTTGTGAGGTTGCTGGCCATCATGTTTACATTATCGGTAAGGTCTTTCCATACGCCGCCAACGCCCCGCACATCGGCTTGTCCTCCTAATCTTCCCTCGGAACCCATTTCGCGGGCAACGCGGGTAACTTCGGAAGCAAAGCCGTTTAACTGGTCAACCATTATATTAACCGTGTCTTTAAGTTCCTGAATTTCGCCTTTGGCATCAATGGTGATTTTACGCCTCAGGTCGCCATTGGCAACGGCAGTGGTTACTAAGGCAATATTACGCACCTGCTGCGTGAGGTTATTAGCCATCATATTTACATTATCGGTAAGATTTTTCCAGATACCCGATACGTCTTTCACATCGGCCTGCCCGCCTAATTTGCCATCGCTGCCCACTTCGCGTGAAACTCTTGTTACCTCGGCGGCAAAAGAGTTTAAGCGGTCAACCATGGTGTTAATCGTACTTTTCAGTTCAAGAATTTCACCGCTTGCATCCACCGTAATTTTTTGCGTTAAATCGCCTGTGGCCACCGAAGTGGTTACCGCAGCAATATTTCGTACCTGGTTGGTAAGATTGGATGCCATGAAATTAACATTGTCCGTTAAATCTTTCCACACACCGCCAACTCCTTTCACATCGGCCTGACCGCCTAACTTACCGTCAACTCCTACTTCGCGTGAAACCCTTGTTACTTCGGAGGCAAACGAATTCAACTGGTCCACCATGATATTTATGGTATTTTTCAGTTCAAAAATTTCGCCTTTGGCATCCACCGTAATTTTTTTAGTTAAGTTGCCGGTGGCAACCGCTGTTGTTACTAATGCAATATTCCGCACCTGGCTTGTAAGGTTTCCTGCAAGCAGGTTAACGCTGTCCGTAAGGTCTTTCCATGTGCCCGAAACTCCTTTTACTTCTGCCTGACCGCCAAGGATACCGTCGGAGCCTACTTCTTTTGATACGCGCGTTACTTCGGAGGCGAATGAGTTGAGCTGATCCACCATGGTATTGATGGTAACTTTCAGTTCAAGAATTTCACCATATGCATCCACGGTAATTTTTTTTGCCAGATCGCCTTTTGCAACCGCCGTGGTAACGGCGGCAATATTACGTACCTGCGTGGTAAGATTGCTTGCCATGGAGTTCACATTATCCGTAAGGTCTTTCCATACGCCGCCAACGCCGGATACTATAGCCTGTCCTCCGAGTTTTCCGTCGGTTCCTACTTCTTTTGCCACACGGGTAACTTCCGAAGCAAACGACCGGAGCTGTTCCACCATAGTATTAATAACTTCTTTAAGCTGCAGAAATTCGCCACGTACATCAACCGTAATCTTCTGAGATAAATCGCCGCCGGCTACAGCAACGGTAACATCAACGATATTGCGAACCTGCGCCGTAAGGTTGCCTGCCATTATGTTCACGGAATCAGTAAGTTCTTTCCATCGCCCCTGCATGTCGGCAGTCTGCGCCATTCCGCCTAATTTTCCTTCTGTTCCCACTTCACGCGCCACATTATATACTTCATTAGAAAAATGGTTAAGTTGAGCCACCATTGAATTAACGGTTTTTGCAGAGCGGAGAAACTCGCCTTTCAGTTCATAAACTCCTGAATCGAGGTCAATGGTTTGAAAAAGATCGCCGCGGCTCACCGAAGAAACAACCTTGGTAATTTCAGTAATGGGCGAAGATAAGCCATCAACTATGGCATTGATGTTTTCAGCAGTTTTGCTCCATACTCCCATCCCTGCATCATAGTTTAAGCGATGGCTGATCTTACCTTCTTTGTTAATGGCAAAGGCCAATTCTTCCACAGAATCTGTGCAATCCGATGATTGTTTATTATTATCTGGTTCAGGGTATCGGCAACCTTGCCCGCCATGCCTGTCATATCAATAGGCATTCGCGCTGTGGTATCGCCGTTCTTCAGCGCAGTGAGCACATTCAGAAGAACAGAAACGTCAATTTGATTTTTGTTTTGGTTTTCCATATTTACATATTAAAGTGTCTTGTTTTTATAAAATTAAACCACAAACTCAATTCCGGAGAATGAATATATCAACCAACTTATTTTTATTATTAACAATAAGTTATGTAAGCGTAATTTTATTGTATGTAAGTGTAATAATCATGTATGTAAGCGTAATTTTTAAATTCTGATATTGTGAATAACTTTTGCAGTTTCGAATAAACTATTTTACGCTTTCGGAATGAAATATCAATCATTTCATTGTTGCTCATTACAACATACCAATGTTTGCCTAAATGCAAAGATTTGGCTTGGGCGATATTGATTAAAAACGAGTCGTGGCATCGAAGAAAAACTGGATCGGCAGAATTCAATATGCTTTCTATATACTTGATCGGCTTACTTAATACTTCAGTTTTATTATCGGACAGTATCAACCTGGTATAACAACCTTTTGCTTTACAATAAATAATATCGTTTGTTTTGATTTGCCGTAATTTTCTCATTAATTTTTTAAGATTAACAGATTACAGTTTGTGAACTTTCTGACCTGTTAATACCAAAACAAGTAAAAAGGTTAATGGCCGGGTTGGTCTTTGCCGGATAAGAGAGTGAATAAATTGCAGTTTTTGTTTAGGTTAGCCTGTTGATAATTATTTAATCCAGATAAGAAAAAATCAACAGAAAGCCGACTTCAGCGGAACAGTCCGTTGTTATGCCGTGGGGACAGAATGACCATCGCCGAATACTGATTACTGATTACCGATCACTGCGCTCTGAGCGGGAATTTCACGATTCACCTTTTTAACCAAACCCTGCAATACTGTACCGGGACCGACTTCAGTGAATGAGGAAGCGCCGCCTGCCATCATATTTTTTACGGTTTGAGTCCATCTTACGGGAGCGGTTAACTGTGCCACTAAGTTTTTCTTTATCTCATCCGGTTCGACAGAAGGAAATGCTGTGACATTTTGGTAGACCGGGCAAACCGGTTTGTTGAAAGAGGTTTCTTGAATGGCTTTTTCCAGTTCAACTCTTGCCGGTTCCATCAGCGGGGAGTGGAAAGCGCCGCCTACCATCAGTTTCATGGCGCGTTTGGCTCCCGCTTCGGTGAGTTTTGTTATAGCGATGTCAATTCCTTTTATGGAACCTGATATCACTAATTGTCCGGGGCTGTTATAATTTGCCGGGACAACAATTTCATCAATGGATTTGCATATTTCTTCCACTTTTTCATCATCAAGGCCGATAATGGCAGCCATTGTGGAAGGCTCTGCCTCGCAGGCTTTCTGCATGGCATATGCGCGTTTTGAGACGAGTTTTAATCCGTCAGTGAATGATAAAGCGCCATTTGCCACCAATGCTGAAAATTCACCTAGCGAATGGCCGGCAACCATTTCAGGAAGAAATTTTTCACCCATCATTTCAGACAATATCACGGAATGTAAAAATATTGCGGGCTGTGTAACCCGGGTTTGTTTCAGGTCTTCATCCGTTCCTGCAAACATAAGGTCTGTAATTCTGAACCCAAGTATCTCATTCGCTTTTTCAAATAAAGATTTTGCTTCGGGATATTTTTCATAAAGGTCTTTTCCCATCCCAACGAACTGGGCGCCTTGTCCCGGAAAAATGTATGCTTTCATTGTAATAATGTATATTAGTAAATAAATGATCCCACTCTAAAAAGTCCGATATTTTGGAATGATGGGAAAATGGAATATTGGGAAAGCCCATTATTCCAACATTCCATTATTTCAATTTATAAAGAAATTACTTTTCGGAGTAGACTCATAAATTGATCACGAAAATTTCTGTCAAAGATAAAAATTATTGAAAATCTCCATAGCGCAAAATCTAAATTATGACAGAATTTTGTATTTGTTATTCCGTTGCATTATTTTTACTTCATAAAAATTATAGGGAATTGAAAGTACAAACCAAAATATTGTTTCTGTTGCTGCTTGTACTTACCACATTTATTATTTTTCTGATCATATTCATTTCTGTCAGGAAATACCAGGATAATATTATTGCGGATGAAAAGAGAGAGCGGCAGAAAAAGAACATACAGGCGGTATTGAAATTTAAGAATAAAAATCTTGCCGGAACGGTTAACGACTATGCGGTTTGGAACGAAATGGTGGATTTCGTCCAGAATAAAAATCAGGATTGGGCCAAGAATAACCTGCTTTATATTTTAAAATTTTACCACATTGACGCAGTATGGGTTTTTAATGAAAAAAACGAAATGATTTACCACGTAAATAAAATTGTGGGTTACAAGAATAAGACAATTCCGATCCCTGTGGATGTGCTGAGAAATATAAACCAATCGAGAACTTTTATTTTTTATATTCCCCTGCAGCCGAATTTAATGCAGATATGCGGTTCTACCATTCACCCTATCGAAGATATCAACCGGCTTACAGAACCAAGGGGATATTTACTCATGGGAAAAGTCTGGGATAATAATTACTTAATGGAGTTAGGCAATCTTACAAACACAAAAATTATCGTGAAACATAAAATCTCGGATGATATAGCGCTGAGTAAAACAGATTTTATCAATACATTTTCCCTGAATGACTGGAGCGGGAAAAAAATTCTGGATATGGTTTTTATAAAAGAAAACCCTTTTTTAAATATCATTAATAATGTATCGTTAAACTTTCTCATTTATTTGATTATTCTTGCCATTATCATTATTTCAATTTTTATTATTGCCTTCCACAGGCTTGTCAACATCCCTTTAAGAATTATCACGGAAAGCCTTAATAAAGACAATGTGGAAATCCTTAAATTTAAAAATCCCAAAGATGAGTTCGGGCAGATTGGCGATCTGATAAAAAAATTCTATGAGCAGAAACAAAACCTTGCTTTTCAGATCGAAGAAAATATTAAAAAAACCCAGGCTCTTGCTGAGACTGAAATGAACTTCAGAAGCTTTATAGAACAGTCTTCGGACGGGATCATGATCTTTGATCATACGGGTGCCGTTATTGAAATGAACACGGCTATCACGAATTTTTTCCGGGAATCAAAAGAAAAATTAGTTGGAAATAATGCCTGGGATCTGCAATATAAATTCATGCACACCGACAAGCAGACACCTGATAACTACGACCGGATTAAGAACCAGATAACAGAATCCTTAAAATCAAAAAATACTTCTTATTTTAATTTTAACCGCGAAGAGATACTTTTTCTGCCTGACGGTTCAGAAAAGCATATCGCCCAATCTGTATTCCCGATACAAGCCGGCGAAAAATTTCTTGTAGGCACTATTATCAGCGATATCACAAAATTAAAGCAGGCTGAAACAGATATTATCAATGCCCTGAAAAAGGAAAAAGAACTTCACGAACTGAAGTCGCATTTCATTTCAACCGTATCCCACGAATTCAGGACGCCGATGACCATCATATACTCAAACCTGCAATTAATAGAAATACTGAAAGACAATCCGAAAGAAAAAGAAAAATGCTTTGGCCGTATTTACACGGCTATCCGGCAAATGACACATATACTCGACGAAGTGAATCTTATTAACAAGGATTTTGCAGGTAAATTGGGTTTCAATCCGGCGCCAATTCATTTTGAAAATTTTTGCAGACAGATTGTTGAAGAAGCGGCAGGCCTGAACAAACAAATCCCTGTAAAACTTGAGATCAGGGATGTGTTTGAAAATATTCTTATAGATTCGACTTTGGTTCAATATATTATTTTAAATTTGTTATCGAATGGCATTAAATTTTCCAGGGAGGGATACGTTGTCCGGTTTAATGTTGAACGATCGGGCAACATTCTTTTGATGACATTTGAAGACAAAGGTATCGGGATCCCGGCAGATGATATTCCCCGTATTTTTGAACCCTTCCACAGGGCGCATAATGCTGAAAATATTAAGGGCACAGGGTTGGGAATGTCAATTGTAAAAAGAAGCGTTGATCTTCATAACGGAAGCATGGAAATACGCAGCAAAGTTGGGGCAGGAACCGTTATCACGGTTCGTTTGCCCTTTGAAACAGTATAATGATTTTTTCAGATACATTAATAAAAGGTATCTGTTCGGGTTACTGCTGACACGAATTACACAAATTAAAATCAGCATCAAAACTAAAAGTCGGGTTGATTGTAAACTTTGGTAAAAATTCTCTTGAGTATAAAAGAAATATATTATAAATTTGTGAAACCTGCCTGCTGGCAGGCAGGTTAGTGTCATATACTTTGTTAATGAACCCGAATAGTAACAATAAAAGAAAATAAATTCCAATGAAAAAAATTCTGCTCATCGAAGACGACAGGGATCTGTGCGAAACCCTCATCTTGTTTTTGCAAACCAATAATTTTATCGTATACACTGCGGCAGACGGCGTTATCGGAGTACAGGAAGCTGTACGCATTTTACCGGATGTAATTATTTGCGATATCGCAATGCCCAACTTAGATGGCTACGGCGTTTATGAAACATTGAAACAGATTAATACTACAACGCTGATTCCCTTTATTTTCCTTACAGCAAAGATTGATTTGAAAGATATCCGCGCAGGTATGAATCTTGGCGCTGATGATTATATCACCAAACCTTTTGACAACTTCGACCTCCTTAATACCATCAACGTACGGCTTAAAAAATATGAAAACCTAAGCCTTATAAGCGAAAGAAAATTATTAAACATTTTGGATAATCCTATCAATGGAATCTTTATTTACCAGAACAAAAAACTTATATACGCAAATAAAAAATTTTCAATGATATTAGGATATGAAAATGAAGACCTGATTTCCCATGATATTGAAACATTCATTAAAAAAATAATTCACCAGGAAGACCGTGGAAGAATATTAAATTATTTTCAGAAAGTGTCCGGTAAAGATATGTCGATAGATGTGATAAAATTCAAAGCTCTCAGTAAAAACCAAAAAAAACTGGAACTGGAAATGTTTATCAAATCCTTTACATTTAATGATAAAGATTCGCTGATAGGGTATGTTATCGAAATGTCGGGCAGCGATGAAGACGATACTGAAAAATCAACAAAGGCAGATACTCATGATATAATTTCAAACCGGGAAAAAGAGGTGCTGATCATGATATGTCAGGGACTTGTTAATAAGGAGATAGCGGGCAAGCTGGGCATAAGTAAACGCACCGTAGACCGGCACCGGGATAACCTGATGAAAAAAACCAGATCGCGCAACACTGCGGAATTAATGGTAAATACAATTAAACTGGGGCTTATTGAATTTTAAAAAAACTGCCGGTGGAATGCCGGCAGTTTTTTATTTCAAATAACAGGATTATTCAAGAACGATTTTATGATTATACACTTCGTTACCGGTTTTCACCTGTAAGTAATATATACCTTTATGCAGCGATGAAATATTTACATCTTTCACGCCTGTGCTTTCTGTTTGCCTGTTATAAACCAATCTTCCGGTGATATCATAGATCATTACATTAACAGGCTCTCTGTTTGTATTGTCTAAATCAATAAAGAACAGGCCGGTCGAAGGATTCGGATATAATGACATTGTGTTTTTTTCGGTAGCGGAAAGCACTGTGGTTACATCATCGGATGTGATGACACGGATATGATAGTTGCCTGTAGCATCCAATTGCCAGTTATTTACATATGCATAAGAATGGCCGAAATTCGGAGTTATTGTGTCGTATAAAAATGCACATTCTCCTGTTGGAACCGTAAATCCAACAAAAAGATTCCCTGAAAGATGATCTGCGCCGGTAACTCCTCTGAGGTCAACTCTTGTATATGCTCTTTGAGCGGTTGGCCCGGCTTCTGAAGGAACCGTGATGGGAGTAATAAGTTCGGTGGTGCCTGGCAGGCCTGCGCCGTCATCCGGCCAAATGTGGAATTCCATATCATTATTCGGAGTATTTGCAGGAGTTGCAATATCATAATAATTCCAGATTAAAACGGCAACAATGTTACGGGAAACAGCGCCGAAATTTACATTTTCTGCAATTGCGGGATACCCGGTTCCGGTTGTTGTAACCACCCCATAATAATTAGCCGTAGGATGGTCATAGCGAAGATAATTTCCGGCAATATACCTGAAGGTATCGGTAACGGTAGTATGAGGCGTTGTTGCCAGATCGGTGGCAGACAGAATATATTTTACCCATGCGCCGGGTTCCTGAGCGGGAATAGTGTATGTGTATTTAGCGCCGGTAATATTGGTGGGATTGATCGTTGCCAGAGCGCCATCGTCTACCCAATAGGTAAGATCTGCTGAAGCAACTCCGGACATATCAAAAATCTGAGCGGTGATCACATGATCTGTTAATTTGCTATGGTAATCTACAAATGCAGAGTCATTAACAATATTCGGGCCTTCAACATCCGAGTTATAAGATGTAACAGCGCGGAAATGATAATCATCGTTACCACCTGCTCCGGTAGCAGTTTGCCAACCTGTGCTGAAATAGTTATAAGAACGATTAAAAGAACCGGGTTGAGTCATGGTTATATTTACTGTGCCTGCAGGAACTGTAAACCCGATATAATATATACCGGAAAGGCCGGTTAATTGCGAAGAGAATGGACGTAAATCAACGCGTGTCATAGGAGAAGTATTGTCTAAAGTGGCTTCCGGGGTTATTGTAATAGGAGTTATAACATCAGTTCCCGGAACGCCTCCGTTATCATTCCAAACGTGAACCAGCATATTGTTGTTGGGATTGTCGATATCCGTATAATTTCTGATCAATATAGTTGTTAAATTTGTATTGCCAAGAGCAATCTTAACTGCTGCGCCTGTGGCTGCTGTTGCTCCTTGTCCCGGGCCGTATCTTCCATAATAGTCAACCAGGCCGTTGTCGTTAATAATATGATTGCCGGCTATAAATTCAAAAGTATCTGAATTTGCAACATAATTATTTACAGAAGCATCTGTTGCAGTGAAATAATATTCCACCCAATCGCCCGGATTTAATGCCGGGATAATGTATCGGTAATTATTGCCTGAAATGAGTGAGCCGGTAACCGTTTGTTCAACTCCGCCATCAATCATGTAGCTTAATGTAGTGGAACTTATACCGGAAGGATCAAGAAGCGTTGCCGTTAATGTATCTGCTAATAATCTGCCTTCAAAGAATGGCCTGGAAGAATGTACAATCAGCGGAGGATAATCATCAACCATGGATCCTGTGATGGTTACGTCGTCAATATACATACCGTCATAGGCTAATCCTTCATCGCTTGTAAAATGGAACCTTACTTTAACGTTCGTGTTTCCGGCGCCGCAAAATCCGGAAATGGAATAGGTCTTTTGTATTAATGCGCCTACTGTGCCGCCGGAAAAAGTGGCTATTTTTGTATAGGTTGCAAAGTTATCGGTTGATACTTCAATATACATATAATCAAACCCGCTTTCAATTTTATAGGTACACCAGAAAGAAAGCTGCGCTGAATACCATGTTGAAAGATCAACACCTGTAGCAAGGCTGGCGGAAATGTCTAAATTGTTTACATAGTTTCCCGTTGGGCTCTCGGTTAAAGAATGTGTGGGTGAATGGTAACGCGCTGTTGATAAACCCCAGGCATTACCTGTTCCGGCAAAAACCCAATTTGTGGTACCTGATTCCATACTGTCGGTAAATAAAACCGTTTGACTGTTTGCGTTTATTGACAGCCAGATTAACACTGTTGTGAATAGTAAAATTTTTTTCATATTTTTAATATTTAGGTTATTTATTATGCAAAGCTAAAAGTTTTTCCCGAGAAAACCATAAAAAAAATATGTTTCTATAACAGATTATAATTTGTATTTTGCTTGGTATAAGTTTATACCTTTTCTAAAAGGTAATCAGTAATCAGTATTCGGTAAGCGGTAAATCTCAGAATACCGTCCGCCGCAGGCGGAACCGAACACCGATTACAGATTTTATATTTTACCCTTCAGGATTTTTTTACAGCAGGGAAGAATATTTTCATTCTGTTTTATTAAAATTCCCCGTATACCGGCTTTTTCTCCGGCTTCGATATCCCGCTCGCTGTCTCCGATTAAAAAAGATTTTGAGGGATCGATATGAAAACGGGCAATAGCTTTTTCGATAAGCAATGAACCGGGTTTGCGGCAAAGGCATTTTCCGCTGTGGTCCGGATGGTGCGGACAATAATATATCTCGGCAATTTCTATTCCTTTATTTTTCAGTTTGCTGATAAGATATTCATGAACATTTTCAGTATCCTGAACAGAATATTCATTCTTTGCAATACCGCTCTGGTTGCTTATAATGATAAAAATAAATCCGTTATCACGAAATTTTTGCAGGCTTTCTACAATCCCTTTATTAATTTTAAAATCTTCCGATCTCCAGATATAATATTTATCAACCGCCCGGTTGATGGTGCCATCCCTGTCGAAAAAAATTGCCTTTTTCATCTTATTAGTGCCAAGTCAAATCTGTAATAACGCAAAATGTCATTTTGAGCGGAGTCGAAAAATAGACATTTTGCTTACGGTTCACACTTCGACACTTCGGCAAACTCTGTGCGACGCTCCGCTCAGCGTGACCGTATTTTTTATCAGACATAATACTAGAAACCAAATATCTGATGATAAAAATTCCAGAATAATTGCACATCAATGAGCAACGGATATATAAATCCGAAAATTGCTCCCCAGAAATGAGCATTATGCCCGATATTGTCCAACCCTTTTCTTCCTAAATACCATGAATAGGCTAAGTACAAAACGCCAAACAGAATTCCCGGAATCGGGATGATGGCAAAAAACAAAACTTTGGTGAGCGGCGCAAAAAAAATGGAACAATAAACGACTGCAGAAACAGCCCCGGATGCTCCCACCGCATTGTAATTAATGTTATGCTTATGCTTGGAAAGATCGTATAACACAGATGTAATAATGCTCCCGAAATATAATAGTAAAAAATAAAATGTAACTTTTGAACCGATGTGATATCCTAAATAAATCTGTACCACCTGGCCGAATGAATATAATACGACCATATTTACGATAAGGTGCATCCAGTCTGCATGAAGGAACGCATGGGTAATGAGCCGGTAATATTCTTTATTATGATAAATCCGGTACGCGTTAAAATTATATTTCATCATCAGTTCGGGTTTGTAAAATGCCATGATGGAAAATGCAGCCGTTACAACGATGATGATGAGTGTGAGGTTTGTCAAATTATTTAATTATTGTTACTTTTTTGAATATTCTTTCAGATGCGGTTTCAATATTAATAATATATATACCCTGAGCAACATTATTCAAATTAATAATTTTCTGATTCATGCCGGTTTCAAAATCAAAATTATCATTATATATAAGTTTTCCGGTAATATCTGAAATTTGTATCGAAGCATTGTCAGAATGATTGGAATTCAGGAACACAAAGAAATTCCCTTTGCTTGGATTAGGATAAGTAAAGAATGATATCACAGGATTAATGTATAATTCGGGAGTTCCAATATTCGTGCCGTCTGCTATAAAAAAGTAGGGATCGGCTTTTCCCATGAGAGCATGATACGCAAGTTTACCGGTTACATCTTTTGCTTTGATATAATAAAAAACAGTATCGCCTGAGTTCTGGGTGGGAATATTTCCATGGTAAGAAAGATAACTTGCATAAGTCATCGGTATAGAATCCCACGTGCCGCTTTGGTTAACTTTATAAACAATAATCGGATAATTGTTTTCAATAGCATTTCCGGCATATGATACCACTTTTGCATTTATATCATAACCTGTTGAAGAATTGATCAAACCATAAAGCGGATAATGTTCAATGTAGAGCATTTGCCTGTCGGCAATTTCATGTGTCCGGCAATGCAATGCATCGGTGCCATACCATACGGCGCCGCCGCTTGCCGTATATCCTTTTACTATGTATCCGGGCATTGCTTTTCTGTATGCTATCAGAGCCGCAGTATCATGTGCCGCAGAAGTTCCGCCTTTAATGGGAACAAAAACCCGGTTGTTGAAAATATAAGAATTTGAATAAGGTTCTGCCGTGCTTGTTTCAGCGCTGCCTGCTATCAGAACCCGCGTAACTTTATAGTTGTATCCATAAGGACAAATTGTACTGGCAAAGTATGCGGCAGCGGCTTCGTATTGGCTATATCGCGGATCAGTTGCAGGAACCGAATCAACAAGAATTTTATCGGGAGCCAATAATTTTGCCCAGCAATCTATGTGTTCAATGTATGCGCCCTGTGCATCCGGACGAATCATATAGTTATTAATTCCCAAATAATCATGTATGGTTTGCTGTATTTGTATTTCGGTTAAACTTGTGTTTTCTTCATCTACCAAAACAGTTGAGATCGCATTATTATATCCGTCGCACATGTAATTACCGCCGGTATGTACCAAATCCATTCCGAACATGGTTATACCGAGTAAGTTTGCTTCCAACGCTGTAGAAGCGTCGTCATTCGGTCTGGGCCTGTTGTATGTGAAATCAACAACCTGTACCCTGTTGCTGCTGTCGGCAATAAACCAACCCGTATAATCTCTTGTCCACCATGAATCAATAGCAGTAGCGGTAAGGAAACTGCAATTGGCAGTATTTACGCCGTTTGAATTAAGAGAGGTCATAATAGAAGACTGATTTGAACTTTTTGCTATTATTATTATCTTGCCCGTATTTGACAAGTCTTTAATAACAGAATAAGGTAGTCCAAATCCGTTAAGATAAGCTATAATAACTGCTTCTGCCGGTTCAAATTCAGCGATGTTACGAACGGGTCCTACGGGTGGATTGGTTGAAAAGGTGTTTTTGCTTAAAAACCCCATGTTAAGTTTTTCGCTGTCGCTCATTTTATGAGTGAGCCCGTTATTTGGCAATGTATTATTCTGAGCATTTATTTGACCGAGATTAATTGCAAAAAATGCAGTCAACAAATAATAGAAAAATTTTTTCATAAATTTATTTTTTATTAATTTTTTTTGTTGCTAACAATATATTGTTATTATCATAAATCTTTATAAAATATAGTCCTTCTGTTAATGTGGAGATATTGATTTCCCCGGTTTTATTTTTTTGTGTAGTAATTAGTTTTCCGGTTATATCAAGGATTTCAATTTTTGAGTACGGTATATCAGAAAAAACCGTGAATGATTCTTTAACAGGATTCGGAATTATCCTTATCTCACGGTTTCTTATAAGATTATTGGAAACATCCGTTGCAACGAAGTGGTCTTTATACCTGACATTCGTATTATTATTGGTTTTACTGACTAATAAAAGAGGGTCTCCCTGGTTGTCGCCAAGCCAGATATATTGGGTTTCGGTTGGCCTGTTTATCAGGAAACCATGACTGATAGTATCAAGATAAATCGTATCCGAGGTATAAATTACGGATTTAATCCGCATTGCATCAAACGTGCCATATGGAGTAGTGAGCGAACCATAGCCATCCACCGTATTCACCCTTTTAATGAACTGTCCGTAATACCCCATACCGGGAACAGATAATCCGTAAGCAGAGGCAGAAGAATCAATATGTCCGTATTGAACGGGAAATGTATAAAATATTTCAGGTACATCATATTTCATTGGTGCAGGCAACCCGTTTATTTTTGCTCCCTGCCCAACCTTGGTATACCCGCTGCCTGCAACCTTGAAGAAATCATAAGTTTCAGATATCTGCACCTGCGGAACAGGATTCGTTGTGACAAAACTTCTTGTAGCAACAGTAGCCTTGTGAGCCTGGTCCAGAGGATTATTGAACACCAGATTATAGGCGACAGGAATATAAGATGACAAAACAGAAAAAAAAGTATCAATGGTCTGGCTGTTCGGTGTAAGGGCGGTAAAATCCCATGTATAATTTTGCCCGGTCAAAGCAGGATCAATGCCTTGCAGATTGTTTGTGAGGCTCAACCGGAATGTGTCGTTGGGAACAGGCATATCGTTATTGTCAATAGTTATTTGAGCAATTGCCCATATGGGAATAATTAGCAATAAACAACAAAATATTTTTTTCATCTGTATAAATTTTAATTACTATTAATTTGCCCTCGCTTGGCCTTTTAGTTAGGCGCTGTGGAATATTATTCGATAATCAATTTCCCTCTTATTATTTTGTCTCCGGTTATATCAATGAAATAAATACCGTTTTTCAAATCTCTTTTTTCAATTTCTAATTTATCAGTTGTAATATTTTTATATAACCGTGTTACTTTTCCTGTTAAATCAGAAATTGTAATTGTATACTTATTTTGTTTTTTATTTTCAAAGTTGACAGTAGTTGATTTATCAAATGGGTTAGGATATATTTTAAGGTAATATTCATTGCTTATTTCGTCAATACCATTTTGAAAATTTTGTTTTTTGTTGGAATAGGTCATATCCGAAATACTTTTACTCATGTTGCAACCACCCGGTTTTTTTACACCTATCATGTAGTAATATGAACTGAATACATTATAATCATTGTAGCTATGAAAACTTGCAGATATTGAATCGTACAATGATAAATTATCTGTAGCAGTACCTCTGTAAATATAAAACTTACCGGGAATAAACTGACCGCTTTCATCCACATAATCATCCCAGTTTAATCCCATAGTAGCGCCGTTTACGGCAACAGTGAGGTTCATGGTTTTATGAAACGCACTTTGAGCAGATTCATGTCCGCAGGTATCAATAACAGTAATTTTATATTTATCGCCATGTGATTCGGGTTGAGAACTGTAGTCAATAAAGAAAGACGGCTGTGTAAAAGGTACGGTTCCAATCTGACTGTATTGATTTATACTGGCCTCCTTGTATATACGAAAGTCGCCTGTCCCCACATCTGGCGTTTTTTCCCACATCACTTTGTTTTTACCAACAGCAGGGTCAACAGACACTAAACAGATTTCTTCGTTCTCGTAAACCGGAGCAATTGTAACCGTTGCATTGCAAAAGGTTTTTTGTGCATTTGCAACACTACAGCCCATGTACAAACTTACAAAAACTGCACAAACAATAAAAAGTTTTGTATTCATATATAATAATTTACTTAGTTATAAATATTTTTTCTGATGTCCTGATTTTAACTAATCTGAAATTATTTATCGGCTGACTGTCGGAATATAAATTTTCAGGGCAAAAAGCCAATAACTCTAATCTCGCCTGTTGACCAGCGACAGGTAATCTTATACGGTTCAATTTTAATTATTTCAATAATTTTCGGTATCTGTTTCATTTTTGTAAATTTAATACTTCGGTATTTTTTTAATGAAGGGCTAAAGCCCTCTGTTTTCAGGTGTTTTGGCTTACCCCGGCCTTAAGGCCGGGGTAATTGATAAAACCCTATTGTATCAAGGGGTTTAGCCCTTTGGGAAATAAAAAATTACCGAACTATTTCAGCATATATTGCATATATATAAATTTTAATTCCTTCAAAATAATCAATCATACCTCAATCTATACATTTAATTAGTAGTATAATGCCATTTTTCAAAAAAAAATTATTTCGCTTCACTCAATGTTTTTTGCTTCGTTCGGTAATGCTCAAATAAATTTGGCATTACCCTCTCTTATCGCAAAAATTCGACCGCCACAGGCGGTTTAATTGTTAAAAAGACCGAACACAACGCACAGAGCCGTTGCTGTACTTACTGAAGTTGCCCTGACTGCCACTGCTGAAGCCCTGCTCCCATGCGTAGCTTGCATAGCACTCGGAACTGCTCCAATAGTAGTTGACAGAAAAACCGCCAACAAGCGAATGCTGCTGATAAAGATAATTTAATTGGTCTTTCGCCGGCAGAAACCAATCACTGTAACCATTTAGTGTTAGCGAATCACAGATACTCGCTGCTATTGGCCTTGTTGAGCAGGCTGCCACAATTGCTGCTGTATTAGCTGCTCCATCAGTTAAACTCACAGCGCCGGGAATAGAAATACCATAACAACCCCATTGCACACCGCTGCTCTGGTCTTGTTGCGGAGCAATCAGCCCGTGGCCTGTGCCATCGGTATAGAAAACTATACCTCCGCGAAACCAATCACCAATTAGCACTTGTGTAGCGCTACTGATAATTTTATGTCTGATAATACTGCTTTTCACTATATGAGCTACGCAAAGACTACTATCGCTTACATTTGCTCTAAAAAACCTTTTACCGGTAGGCGAAGCAGTAGTAATAATTGTCTGCAGATTAGAGGTTGCACCGGCAATATCAGACCATGTTATACTGTCGGTGCTCTGCTGCCATTGAATAGAGCCGCCTGTAAAATTTGTTACTGATAAAACGGCTGTGTCGCCCACAATCATTGAGTACAATGTACTCTGGCTTTGTGCATTCTTATTGCAAAACAAAGCAATGGCAAGCAATGCCAGAAATTTAGTAATTGTGTATAGATTTTTCATGTTATTTTTTTTACCTTTTTATTATAGTTCAAATTTACTGTTTATTTTTCTAAGTGAAAAAAAAATTGTGTAATCCGGCGTCCGACACGTGTTATCCGGCCAACATCGTTTTATTAATAGATTTTCAAGAACTGTTATATGTCCATTTTTTTAGTTTTACCCTGTGTGGTTTTTTTATGTATAACCTGCCTGAACGGCAATGTGAAATAAAATGAAGAACCTCTGCCTTCTTCGGATTCCACCCAGATATGACCTCCCATGATTTCGATAAACCCTTTACAGATCATAAGTCCAAGGCTTGTTCCGGCAGTTGTTTTTTTATCGGAATGATAAAAGAGCCTTTCAAAAATAAATTTTTGTTTGTAGGGCGCTATTCCAACGCCTGTGTCTGATACATAAAACAAAACAGGCTCATCCTCTTTAACTTTATACCCGAATTCAATTTTTCCGTAATGGGTAAATTTTACAGAATTGTCGAGAAGCCGGCTAAATATTTGTTTTAACCTGACATCATCAGTTATTATAGTACATTGTTTATCCGGCAATGCAGTGCTCTTAATCAATTTAATTTTTTTAGTAATTATGATTTTATTTTGCGAATACATATCGTGCAATTCGCCCATCAGTTTGTTCAGCGATAATTCGGCAGAAGCGATTTTTACTGTTTTGGCTTCGATCTGGGATATATCGATAATATCATTGATTATTTTCAACAGGTCTGTGCTTTTTTCTTTAATGGTTTCGATAAAATAATCTCTTTTTTTAGGAGACAGATCCGGTTTTTTCAGTAAATGCGAAAACCCGATGATTGCATTCATCGGCATGCGCACCTCATGGGTAATATTGGCTAAGAAAACGGAACGGGTTCTTTCGGATTCTTCGGCTTTTTCTTTTGCTTTTATTAATTCATGCTCCATGATTCTGTGTTCGGTATTATCTGTTATCATGGCTATGGAACCTAAATAATTATTGTTTGAATCAGAAATTATTGAAGACGATAATATGGACCACAATTCCGTTCCGTCTTTTTTTCTGAACCGGATATCTCTTATTTTATCTATTGTCTTTTTTTCAAGATTCATAATCGTAGAATCCCAGTCTTCGGGAAATTTAAGCTCCAATACAGACATTCCTATCATCTCGTTACATGAATAGCCTAACATTTCGGCAAATTTCCCGTTAACAAAAATAAGCTTATTGTCTGTGTTTATAATACCGATCCCTTCATTAGCCAGTTCAACGATCCTGCGATATTTCTCTTCGCTTTCCTGCAGTTGCTTTTCCGCTTGTTTATATTGGGTAATATCGTCAATGATTCCCTGGATACCGGAAACATTTTTTTCCTCGTCAAAAACCGGTGTAATATTCACTCTCAGGAAAAGTTTTTTACCCCATCGTGAGGCGTATAAATGTTCTGACGACATCGCTTCTCCCGTAGCAATACATTCCTGCATTTTCTGGGATAATCCCGCTTCAATAAGATTTGGAAAGGTTAAGATGTTTATTTGTTTTGTCGCTTCAACCGATGGAGATCCCAGCATAGCAATTAATGCCTGATTGATTTCAATTATATTTCCGTTCAGGTCGACAGAAAGTATGCCCGATGGCGCATTATCAAAAAGCGATCTGTATTTTTTTTCGCTGATCAGCAGCGCTTCTTCAGTTTTTCTTTTTTCTGTTATATCGTGCGCTATACCGATCAGTCCGATGGGTTTGCCCTTTTCATCTTTTAAAAGGGTAGTTGACATCAGGGATTGAAATGTCGAGCCGTCTTTTCTCATATGCCCTACTTCTCCCTGATAGGAACCGTCACGGATTACCTGTTTATTAAAGGGGGTAACATCCCGGATCAGTTGTTCCTGGGTATGACACACGTTTATTTTTTTTTCGATAAGCTCAGGAATTGTGTAGCCATGCATCTTTGCCCATGCTGCATTTACATAACCCAACCGGCCCTCCATATCGGTAATGGCTATACCATCCATAGACTGGTTTATTGCCGATTCAAGCATGAGGAGGCTTTTTTCGGCTGATTTCTGTTCTGTTACGTCGGTCATTACACCAATCATGCCAACAGTTTGCCCCTCTTTAATAATAAGCCGGCTCGATGTGCGAACATATTTTATCCCGCCGTTTTTATATACAAGTCTGAATTCATGCGGTTTTATTTCTCCTGATAATACATTCGAATAATTTTTAAGAAAGCCGGCGACATCTTCCGGGAAAACAAAATCTATAAAGGATTTTCCAATGATTTCGTCCACTTTATAGTCGGTGATTTTTTCTGAAAGAGGGCTTATGTATGTGATGTTGCCCTTCATATTAAGGGTGAAGATCACTTCAGAAATATTTTCAATCAGGAGCCGGTAATTCTCTTCGCTTTCTTTCAATGCTTCATCAGCCAGCTTTCGTTCGGTAATATCAGAAACCATTCCGTAGGTAAGCCCGTTTTCTGCAGTCCAGTTTACCCTGATCTCTACAAATAAAGTATCGCCATTTTTTTTCATACATTCAACTTCAATGGGCGAAGTATCCTTGTTCTCGGGTTTTTTAAATACCAAGTTTTTGATTTCTTCTCTTTTTTCAGGGGTTGCCAGGTTCCATACAGGCATACCCACCAGTTCTTCTCTGTTAAAACCAAACATTTGTTCCATGGCTCTGTTCACGCTGATGAAATATCCTCTGAGCGTAGAATAGATTCCTTCATTAACATTTTCTACCAAAAGCCTGTATTTTTCCTCGTTTTCTTTTAATGTAACCTCGGCATTTTTCCGGTCTGTAATATCTTCATGGATCTGTATGTAGTTTTCTATTTCTCCATTCATGTTTTTAATCGGGAACATCACGGTCTTTGTACATACATTAATATCAGGATAAGAAGGATTCAATTTGCCGGGATTATAAAATATCTCAGGGAAGTAGACCGTTTCTCCCTTACTTAACCTGTCGAAAAAATCTTTATAGGAATCTTTAAACAGTGGGTCTGAAAAAAAACAATATCCATGAGGCGGTTCATAACCAAATAACTTTTTCCCGGCGGTATTTCCTTTTATATATATTCCGTTTTTATCAAAAACTGCTATTGAGTAAGGATTAAGTTCAATAATATTATTGAGAACATTTTTTTCTTGTATTAATTTATTTTCCAATTGTTTTTTTTCAATGATTTCCTTATTGAGTTTTTCGTTCGTTTCGATCAGAGCGCTTGTTCTTTCTTTTACAATATTTTCAAGATTGGTATTTAACTTTTGAAGAGATTGCTCCGCTATGTCTTTTTCGATGAGTTCGCGTTCAATCTTTTTTTGATTTAAAAATAATTCGATCTTATAATTATAAGTTATCCTGGATATAATAAAAGTGATAAAGACAATAGCGCCGGCAGTCATGATATGATCATTGAATACCTGATAACTCAGGAATGACTGATATAATCCGGCTATAAAAATAAAAAATGATATGCTGTAAATAATCAGGCCGGTTGCCCCGTTCATAAAAATACCGATTGCCAAAACAAAACATCCGATCGCATAGGATGTTATTGATTGGCTGGTATACTGTTCAACCATGGTAAAAATTACAGACCATAATAAATTGAAAAAAATAAAAAACCAAACAAATCCGATATATTCAGGCGGGGGATTGTCTTTTCTCCTTCTTGTGAGTAATAAAACAGCAAAAGTTGCATTAATAATGAGCAGTAATAAATTCATACAGAAGATGTATCCATATGCAATATTTTCCGTCCACATTCCCTTTGCATATCTGAATAAGTCAACGACGATCAGTAATGGAGCAATGATCATCAGCATAACTGTAAATGTTTTTATTCTCGATACGTTTTCTTTCAGCGTATCCATCTGGAATTCGCTGGAAAATTCTCCGGGAAGATTTGAGAATAACCAACTGTAAGTCTTTTTCATGACAAACATTTTATATTATAGCTCGTGTGTTTCAGGCACAGCAAGCTTATAAAGTGTTAAAGCGCAAAAGCAAATATATAAATTTTCTTGTTACCGGCAAGTTATAATTTTGAATTAAACCATAATTCCGCAAGATAGAAATTAGCAAGAAGCCTCAAAACATTGTTAATAAAAAGATACAAGAAGTTTTAGAGGCTTCTTTTTTTTCACCTAAATTGGTACAACAAAACAAACAATTTAGGCCATGAAGATAGAAATAAGTTCTGAGAAAATCAACCCATTCAGTGGGATAAATTTCGTAATAGAAACAATCCGAGACAAAGGTATTGACACATTAATAGACCGTGAGTTTGGAGAGCGGGGAAAAGGCTCTGTATACAGATATAGCGATATGTAATAAACGGATAGTTAATAAATAACATTTATTATGCCTTACAAGCAGAGGGTCACAGGTTCGAATCCTGTTGCTCCCACAAAATCCGGGTTTTTTTATGTGGACAGACACTATTAAAACTTTATTTTCCTTATCGGAAACCAATTCTGAAAGAAATGATTATCGCAAGGACAAGAGCAAATAGTTCAAAATCGAAAGATCGTACCTTAATATTTTTATAAAGCGTAATAGGCTCAGGGTTGGCAATGGAAACAGAGGTATGATAGAACATTGGTAAAATAAAAATAAACTGAAATAAAAGAATCAAACTTTCATAAAGTGTAATTTTCGGGATTTTTACAAGAAAAAGAAGAATACTTTTGACTACCTCCCAAAATTTAAGTTAATAATTCTATAAACGACAACTGCCCACAAAGGCATGGCTTGGTTTGTATGTTAGGCAGGAATGTTCTACCGGTTACGTTAGCAAATAGAGATTTCATGATATTTCCAATTT
>JACREX010000241.1 GCA_016212695.1 Bacteroidia bacterium | reverse complement strand
AATAGCTCCTGCCTTTCCGTATCAGGTAGAATCTTGAAAAGTGCAAATATATGTTCTTTCGTAGTCATCGTATATTTAATATTTGTGCCAAAGGTAAGCAAAAATTATTAATCAACCATCAATTAGATAAGAGCCACTTTTTTTAAATTATTCTCAACATTTATAATATCGAATAACGAACAAGGAATGATGAATGTAGAAATATATTGTGTTTCACTTCAAAGTTCGATATTATTCGCAAGTTCATGAGAAAAGTTCCTTGTTCAATATTCATTATTTAATTTTATTGATTGTATTCTGTAATATTTTTGCCATCTTCAGAGATGCAGTATTTTTTCTTATTAAGTATGCCAAATGTAAATTCTCCGGCCTTATCAACAGATTCAAATTTGTTATCATTAAGCATTTTCCCTTTCATGTCCATCGTTTCCCAGAAACCTTTTCTTTTTATATAAATCGGTTTAGACAGGTCTATGTATCGTTTACCTGTTTTTGTCATTACGGTGTAATCAGAAATATCTACTAAAAAAGTGCCTTTGTACTCATCTTTATTTTCAGTGGGTTTGTAAAATTTCATATATACTTTTACCGCTTCAATATCAGATGGAGTAATCGTTTCGGCCTTATCGTTCAGGATGGCGAATTTACCGTCTTTGATGTAAGGGAAAGATTTTTTCTCAATAAAATATTTGGTTGCCGTGCCGTTCCCATGATCCACACGCACGGTATCCATCTTGATAATATTCAGATACACCCCTCCGGTATTGACAACATACAGAAGGTTGTTTCCCAATGTGCTGTTGTTTAAAAGAGGCATCTCGTTAGCAGAAAACAAACTGGTGTTGTCTTCAAATTTCAGGAAGTTGTCGTAGGTTCCCATTGCTTTGCCGGTTTCATTAAGGAAATAGCATTTATATTTAAGGTAGCATAGAAAAATATTGTTCCTTAAAATAAAAATGGAGTCGTATTTTACCTCAACGATCCGATCGCCTTTTTTATTTATTATTCCCCATTTATCATTCACTTTAACTTTGGCGTATCTGCCGTAAAAAAAACCAACACCATTAAATACGGGCATAATGGTGATCTTTTTGGTGATGGAATCTTTGAAGCCGAAGTTGATGCCATTTGAATACGGCACTAACAGCGGATCGTTTTTTTCATTTTGTGCAAACGAATTTACTGTATAGAAAAAAGAAATAATGGGAAACCATAAATACTTGAAGCCCGATATGCTTATCCTTTTTACCATTTTTTTTGCCTTAGTATGCCTTGGCTATCTCCTCCATCAATTGTATAATCTCTGAACGTAGTTTCAAAGTTGGTGCCAATATTGACTTTCCTGTACGTAAAAAATTCCATTCGGTAAACAGATTTTTATACCAGCGCCTGCAGTTCACAAAAATGATAATTGCCGGGAAAAGGCTCAGTATGTATCCCATCCCGATCCATGAGTTACCGGATAACAGGAAAACAAGAACTGTCTGAATCGTATAAAAAATCGGAAATAAAAAAAGACTCATCCCGAATTTTACAGAACTGTGGAACTGGGGTTCTTTAATTTTTTTCACAAAACTTTTGATCGGAAGCACAGGTAAAATATTATTCAGGTAACTGTAAATAAAAACAGGCAGCCACAACAACAACCCCAAACTTTTCAATAGAATAAAAAACAGACCATGCGATTTTTCTGCAATGGCATCTGTAATTTTCAAAGTATCCAAATTCTGGAAGTATTGTGAAGTTTTGCAGGCTAAGATGTCAAATTCCGCACGGTTTTCTTTAAAGGTTTTGTCAAGTATTTCGATGATTTTTTTATCGGCAGTAAATTTATTGAGTTGCGTATCCCTTATTAACCCGAGCTTCTGCTTCATGTTCTTGTTATAAATATACCGGAGGTTTTCATACATGTCGTTAAATTCCCGGTTCTGTATATCTATCATTAAAAACTTTATAGCCGCTTCCATATCATTTTTCAAAGCGACAAAAGCTTTGGCAGGATTTTCTTTGTAAAGCGGAATATACCCGGATACGCTGATGGGCTTTCCGAAAATCAGTTGAAAAATACTGCCGGAATCTGTGTAATTGTCATAATATATTCCCACAGGAACAATATTAACTCCCAGTCTGAAATTATTCCGCTCCTCTGCCGTGAAAGCGATCCTGGGGATTCCTTTTTTTAAAGGAAGAAGGAATCTGCTGTTGTTGTGGCGCGCTTCCGGAAAGGTACAGACAGCTTTTTTCAAAGCAAGCGTTTCTATGGCAATATCGAATATCTCTTTATTTTTTTCAAGCGCTTCGGCGCCATCCCTGTCCCTGTATATAGGAAGTATTTTAATAAACTGAAGTATGCGGGAAACAACCGGCTTATTGAACACATCGGCACGTGACAGAAAAAGTATCTGGTGAAAAGGAACCCCGGTAACCAGCCCGAACGCATCAACAGCGGCACACTGGTGGTTGGGCGTAAAAATCAACGGCGTATTGCGCGGCACATTCTCTTTGCCCCGGATAATATATTTCCTGTAAAATAATATAAAAGCAAAAGTGATCGGCCACCTGATGACAGCATAAACCCATGAAAAATTCTTTATGTGTTTTTTCAATAACATAATCAGTTTGAACTATTCGGGTAAAATGGAAAGATTATTTTCCAAGAGTAAAGATATATAAAAAGAAAATGCTTCCAACAAAGCATATGGAAAAAACAGAATTAGAAAACGTCATTTGTTAAAATATTTTTGTTTGTTTTCCCGTTGCAAATTATATTTGTAATCCTTGATAAATTAAATTATGAAACGAATAATCAGCACGAATAAAGCGCCGAAAGCGGCAGCGGCCTATAGCCAGGCAGTAGAAGCCAATGGCACACTTTATATTGCCGGCCAGATAGCCCTTGATCCTGCCACAGGGAAGATTGTTAGCGGAGGCATTAAAGAGCAGACGGAGCAGGTGTTGAAAAATCTTGGCGCTATACTCAAAGCGGCTGGGTATTCCTTTAAAGATGTTGTAAAAACAACCTGCATGCTCAGCGATATGGCAAATTACCAGGCTATGAACGAAGCATATGGAAAAGTGTTTTATGAAAATTCACCTGCGCGGGCTGCATTTGCCGCAGTTGGGCTACCACTGGGCGCTCTTATTGAAATAGATACGGTTGCAGTAAAAAGCAGTTAAAAAAAAGAGCCGCAAATTGCGGCTCTTTTTTATATCCAGATATCGGTTCCATAATATCTGCCACATTACATACATGCCATCTTACCATTCATTTTTTTTGATTGCATTACCTCTAACAACTTTGGCTCTTATCTAATTGATGGTTGATTAATAATTTTTGCTTACCTTTGGCACAAATATTAAATATACGATGACTACGAAAGAACATATATTTGCACTTTTCAAGATTCTACCTGATACGGAAAGGCAGGAGCTATT
>JACREX010000240.1 GCA_016212695.1 Bacteroidia bacterium | reverse complement strand
AATAGCTCCTGCCTTTCCGTATCAGGTAGAATCTTGAAAAGTGCAAATATATGTTCTTTCGTAGTCATCGTATATTTAATATTTGTGCCAAAGGTAAGCAAAAATTATTAATCAACCATCAATTAGATAAGAGCCATTTTTATTTATTATCCTTTCCGGTATAAGCTATTGTCTGAACCTAAAAGAATTTCTTTGGCAATACATTTTAAATCTTTCTCTGCTTTTTGATAATCGGGTTTTGTAATCCAGATTATAGAATCAAACAAGTCAATAGGAAACGATTCAATTATTGAAGACGTATCTATAGGATTTACCCATAAATCTTTCTGTTTTGCATCTTCAACTATTTCAAACCAGTTGAATTGATAATAATAAGATAAATATAATATGTCCGCAATATCCTTAGGATTGTTTCGAGGCAATGCTGATATTTTATTGGAAAGAATGTTTAAGGGATTATCAATTTTAGAAAAAAAATTGCAAGAGTTATGTTTTCCGAAATAGTGTTCAATATCGTTAACAAAATCACATTTCAATTCAACATTTTTCTCTTTGATAATGATTCTATAAAATGTATCTGCAGACACGCCTGTTTCAATCCCACCTTTGAAACAACCGGATAGTTTATTGATAATCAATGTAACGCTTCCGGTAAACGTATTTGACATATTCATAAATAAATCAAGATCATCAGAAAAACGATGATTTAGATACGCTCTGCTTAATGCAGTACCTCCTGTTAAATAAAACAAAGTATTACATGCTTCAATAACTTTTAATACTTTATTTTGTAGAGGATAAAGACTATTCAAATAATATTCTTCTGACATAAAGATATTTATTTTTTAAAATCCGCGGAAACAATTTGTTAAGAACCTCGTCTTTTAACATATTTTCCAGATCATCTAATTTGAATATTTGTAAAATAGTAAACCAATCATATGTATTCAAAATTCTTGAATATATAAAATTTTTATCAATGTGAAACTTTTTTTCATTAAGATTTCCTGTTAATATTAAAAAAAGATCATTTTCTGAAATATTCGTGTCCCAAAAAGCAGCCTTAAGCTTTTGTTTAATTTCGGATTCTGATAATTGCCTTGTCATTGTTATACCATTACTTCTTATTAAGTATTTTACCCTATGCAAAAATAACATTTTTTACAATAATCTTCGATTAATACCTTATATCCTTATACCTTTTTAAATTCATAAAATGTATAAATCTATTATTTTTTGTATAATAGCGCCCGATAAGATTAAAAATTTAAACTATGATTGAATGTTCTGAAAGCCGCCTCGAACTGATTTCCGTGCATTACGTAGGAAGCAAACTGGGCGAAGAAGGAGTTAAATTATCAAAAACCCAGGTAAACCCCGATGAAAATATCCGGGAACTTCTGCAAAAATATTTTCTTTCTTCTTTTAAATCCAACGAATACTACAACCTGCATCATGAGAGCGATCTTAATCTGAATGAGGTCTATACTTATGCAGGCAACATTTTTGATCATTTGGAGGATTTCCATGAGCAGAGCATTAACCTTGCCCGGCATTTGTATGAACAGGCCACCCACCCGAAAGTGCGGGGCGGAGAATTTTATGCGGTTTATATCCAAGATTGCATTGTTGACGGTGAAGTTACAGATGCGCTGGGGCTTTTCAAATCAGAATCCAAAGAAACCTACCTGAAAATTTTTCATGCTAAGAATAATTTCGAAATTAACAGTGACGATGGAATTAATATCAATAAATTAGACAAAGGCTGCCTGATCTTCAATACGGAAAGGGAAAAAGGATTTCTTGTTGCCATTGTAGACAATATAAGCAAAGGAAACGAGGCACAGTATTGGAAAGATAATTTTCTGCATGTGCGCTACAGGGCGGATAATTATCATCACACAAAAAATATTCTCAGCCTGTGCAAAAATTTTGTTACGGAAAAACTACCCGAAGAATTTGAGGTTACAAAAGCAGATCAGGCCGATCTCCTGAATAAATCCGTAAAATTTTTTAAGGAAAAAGAAACCTTTGATATGAACAGTTTTACAAAGGAAGTGATTAAGGAACCCCAGGTAATCAAAGCATTTAAGGATTATAAAAAGCAATACCAGTTTGAGCAGGATGTCGAGTTTGCCGATGAATTTGATATTTCAGCGCCGGCGGTCAAGAAGCAGCAGCGGGTTTTCAAAAGCGTTATCAAACTTGATAAAAATTTCCATATTTATGTTCACGGCAACCGGGAGATGATTGAAAAAGGCTATGATAAAGCAACCGGAATGCATTACTATAAATTGTATTTTACGGAAGAAGATTAAAAACCATTTGGTTATACTTCTAACGGGTATCATTTATCTATGATGATGTTCGTTTGCAACGACAAAAAAGTATTTTTATAGTGTCTCAGACAATAAATACAAGTTTCGGCATTAAACCCGTATGCCTATCACAAGAACATCGTCTACCTGCTCATGAGCGCCTCTCCATTGTTCAAAGGTGTTAAAAAGAAAATCCCGTTGTTCGTTCATACCCAGATGTTGTATCTCAAGGAGTAATTCCTTAAATCTTTTTTTCAGCATTTTTTTAGTATTCGGGCCTCCAAGCTGATCTGAATAGCCGTCAGAAAAAATATAGAACGAATCTCCTTTTTCAAGATGGAGCACATTATTAGTAAACGGCGACATTTTTTCATAAATGGCAATCGGCATTTTGTCGGGCTTAACTTCTAACAGTTGGCAGTCGGCAGCAGCAGTTGGCAGTTGGTAGTTGGTAGTTGGCAGTTGGGGCATTTCACTGCCTACTGCTACTGCATCCTGCAGCTTTTCTGTTAACTGCAACTTTTTAATTATGTAGAGCGGATTGTTTGCCCCGGCATACTGAAGGATGTTAGTATTAATATCCCATGCGCAGAACGACATATCCATCCCGTCTTTCTGCTCGCCCATTACCCCTTTCTGCTGAAGCGAATGGATTACATATTCCCGAAGCTGATCCAATACATGACTCGACATGGTCACTTCATCTTTTGCAATAATTTCGTTCAGAAAAGAAAATCCCAGCATACTCATGAACGCTCCCGGAACTCCATGACCGGTGCAATCGGCTGCTGCAAGCAAAATGTAATTTTTTCTTTTGACTATCCAGTAAAAATCGCCGCTAACAATATCCTTGGGCCGGAAAAGAATAAAATAATCCGATAGATAGGAATCCACTATTTCTTTATCCGGAAGGATGGCCGACTGAATGCGTTTTGCATAGTGAATGCTGTCCATCACTTCTTTGCTCCGTTCTTCAATTATCTTTTTCTGATGTTCAATTTCATCGCGTTGTGCCCGTATTTCATCGTTCTGCTGACTGAGCTCTTCATTTTTTTCGGATATCTCATACTTTTGCCGGGTGAGCGCATCGTTTTTAAATTCAATTTCCATTTTCTGCCCTGTAATCTCAACGTTCAGTATCTGCAGTTGCCGGTTCGCTTTTTGTTTGGTTCTGTAGGCAATGATCATTACTACAACTAATAAAAGCACCAGCGCCATTACGCCAAACAAATAATTTCTGACAGTTTTCTGTTTATTAAGTTCTGTTGCCTGGAGATTGATCTGAAGTTCTTTCTTTTCAGTTTCGTATTTTGCGCTTATCTCGGAAACTTTCTTGCTGTTTTCATAACTGAAAATACTATCGCTGAACACGGTGCATAACGAATCGCACTCTCTGAAAGCGTTGAAATTGCAGATTTTGGCATATGCGGCAGATAATCCTTTATATAAAACCAGGATGGTGTAAATGCTTCCGGTTTCTTTTGAAAGAACAAGCCCTTTATTGTATGCCTCGATTGCCTCTTTTGCTTTTCCCTGGTTGTAAAATAATGTGCCGATATTACTATACAAAACAGAGATTTTGGCTTTATCGCCCAATTCTTCGAAAAGCGTAAGGCATTGCTGATAGCATTTAAGAGCTTTTATATTATTTTTTTTGTTGCTATAAATGATACCGAGACTCATAATGCATTCTGCGATTCCGTTCCTGTCTGATAATTCCTCACGGATATTCAGCGAACGTTGAATGTAATAAAGCGCGCTGTCGTTATTTTTCAGATGGTCCATATAAATAACGCCAATATTATTCATGCAGTCAGACACGCCTTTTTTATCATCTAATTCTTCAAAAATTATTCTTGATTTTTGATAATAATTTAAAGCCTGCAGATAATTTTTCTGATCGCCGTATATGTTGCCGATGTTAATCAAGCATATCGAGATGCCGTTTTTATCGCCGATCTCTTCTTTGATCTTCATGGACTTCTGCATACACTCGATGCTCTGAATATAATTTGACTGATACCAGTAAGCTGTTCCCATGTCGATCCAGCAATCTGCAATGCCCGATTTATCAGACAACTTTTCATATACCGCCAATGCCTCTTTTGTATAATCAATGGCTTTATTATAGGAGCCTTGCCTTTGAAATAAAATCCCGTGGTAGCGCAGAAATTTAGCGATCCCTTTTTTATAATCTGCATTTTGTGAAATTTCAAGGCCATCTTTGGCAAATTTTCTGGCTTTTTCAGGGTTGCTGTAAACGGTTTCTTTAAAAAGATCAATTAAGATATTTGCTTTAACGGTATCGTTTTTTGTCGTATTCAGAATTTTCAATAATGAATCTGCCGGGTTATTTTCCTGGGAAAATAAAGGATTCGATATTAAAAGAAGTAAAAAATAGAAAAGAAGTTTTTTCATAAAGTTTTCTACATGAACAAGCGAAAAATTAAAAGGTTTAATTATAAATTCCTTTTATTAACTATGATTGTCGAGGATGTTATAAAAGCAATGATATAAATAATAGCTACCGTTACTGCAATGCAGATTGCCAGTTCCGGAACCGGCGGCGTAGCCTGCATTGCCATTTGCTGTCCGTTAATTGACGTATACATCTGCGAAGAGGCGGGTGCTATATGAAACATGTCCGGCAACGGGGTAAGGTTAGAAATAATTTTCATAGGGAAGAACTGTCCGATCGTATCCGGAAAAATATTTCGTATGATTACTTCCACCGGGAAAAAATACAGGATGAATGAAACGATAGAGAGTGCAGTGTTTTTTATAATTATCGCAATCAACATTCCAATGGTCATATATCCGATTGCCTGAATAAAATATACCGGTAATAACCAGGATTTATTAAAAACAGAGGTTTCGCTTCCAAAGTTTGTATAGATGATACCAAATATTAATGTAAGTATAAAAACAAAGAGAGTGCAGGTAATTGCAATCAGCAGTATAAAAAGGCTTTTTCCAAGAATGAGTTCGTTTCTGCTGAGGCCGTTTATCACCTGCGACCTGAATGTTTTGTAAGAAAATTCATTTCCAACGGATACAATAATAATAATGGCAAGCAGTAAATTGAACCAGCTGGCAATCCAGGTAAAAGTGGTCCAGACAGAAGGAAACTGCAGATAAGGTTTGGATTCCAGTCCGGGTATATTGATGTTCATCAGCGATACGATCAGGACAACCAGAAAATACAGACCAGCCCACAGCCCTGTAAGCACCCAGAAATTGGTGTATGCAAAGTGTTTAATGAATTCTAATTTTAATAATTTTTTAATCATTTCACTAATTCCAAAAATTGCGATTCAAGGCTTCTCTGCTTAACGGCAAGCTTTGTGAGAATAATGCCTTTGCCGAATATAAATTTGTTGATATCGGATGACGACCGGTCTTCTTTCAGTGTAATAATAAATTCATTATTGTTCCTGTCGATGGCTTTAATAAAATCAGCGTCTTTTAATACATTAAATAATTCTTCCATATTTTCTGCAGAAACAATAATAATCTCGCCCGATGAAAGAAGTTCTTTCACTTTCCCCTGCGAAATGAGCTTGCCTGATTTTAATACGGCTACATGAGTGCATACTTTTTCAACTTCGTCGAGAATGTGGCTGGCAAGAATAATGGTTTTACCCTTGGAGGCTTCTATTTTAATAATCTCACGAATCTCTGCAATCCCCTCAGGATCCAGCCCGTTGGTGGGTTCATCAAGCACCAGCACTTCGGGATCGCTGAGCAGTACGGATGCCAGTGCCAGGCGTTGTTTCATGCCGAGAGAAAATGCTTCGTAATGAGTTTTTTTCCTTTCTGAAAGATGCGTGAACTTTAATACCCTGTCAATATTTTTCAACGGCACATTTTTTATCTCTGCCAGTATTTTCAGGTTTCGTTCTGCAGACAGGTAGGGATAAAAATAGGGTACTTCAATCAGGGCTCCGATTTTTTGTTTTACCGTTCTGGCAGTAGGTTGTCCAAACCAGAAATAATTGCCGTTATCGGGCCGGATAATCCCCATAACAATGGCAAGCGTGGTGGTTTTCCCGCTGCCGTTGGGGCCAAGAATGCCAAAAACATTTCCTTTTTCAATGGACAGGTTGAGCCCGTCAATCGCGTGGATTCTTCCGTAATGCTTGGTTAGGTTATTTATTTCTAAAATTGCACTCAAATTTCAAATTTCAAATTTCAAACTGCTCCACTGAGCGCAGTCGAAGTGTCAAACTTTAAACTAATTTCCCATATCAGACATAAACTTGATCTTCATCAGCCTGATTTCTTCTTCGGTATAGTCGTCTTCTCCCAGTTCATGCAAAGCATCTTCAATAGAGCCGGACTCAGCTTTTTCCCTGAAATATTCATATATTTCATACTGTTTATCTTCATCTATCACTTTGCCGATATAATAATTGAGTTGCAGTTTTGTGCCTGCATTCACAATTGATTCGATTTCCGTGAGAAGCTCATTCATATCAAGCCCTTTGGCTTCTGCAATATCTTCAAGTGGTTTCTGCTTATCAATGCTCTGGATAATATATACTTTAAGCCCGGATTTATTAACAACGGATTTTACCACAAGGTCCTGCGGCCTGATGATTTCGTTTTCATCAACATGTTTTTTGATAAGTTCAATAAATTCTGCGCCGTATTTTGTTGCTTTTCCGGCGCCGACACCGGATATCTTCTGTAACTCTTCCATGGATATCGGATATTGGATCGCCATTTCTTCGAGCGACGGATCCTGGAAAATAACAAACGGCGGCAGGTTATGCTGTTTTGCAATTTTTTTACGCAGGTCTTTCAACAGGGACAATAATACAGGGTCAACAGCGCTGGTACCGCCCTGTGAAGCTAATTTTTCTTCATCATCCACATCGTCAAAGTCGTGATCTTTGGTCAGCATGAATGAGTATGGCTTCTTGAGATAATCCTGGCCTTTTTTGGTTACTTTCAGCAATCCGTAGTTTTCGATATCTTTAGTAATAAACCCGGCAATCAGCGACTGGCGGATAACAGCGTTCCAGAATTTACCGTCGTTGTCTTTGCCGATTCCGAATACATCAAGATGATTATGCCTGTATGTTTTGATAGCGGCATTTGATGTGCCGGTAAGGATGTTTACGATATGTTCTGCCTTGAATTTTTCTTTTACTACAAGGATTGTTTCCAGCATGGTGCAGATGAAGTCTTCTCCTTCGAACTGAACTTTTGGTTTCAGGCAGTTATCGCAGTTTCCGCAGGGCTGTTCAAGCACTTCTCCAAAATAATTTAAGAGCAGGATCCTTCTGCATACGGATGACTCGGCATATGCAACCGTTTCTAGCAATAACTGCTTCCCTATTTCCTGTTCCGCTACCGGTTTACCCTGTAAGAATTTTTCTAATTTCTGAATATCGTTATAACTGTAGAACGTGATACATTCCCCTTCGCCGCCGTCTCTTCCGGAACGGCCTGTTTCCTGGTAATAGCCTTCAAGGCTTTTGGGCATGTCGTAATGAATGACAAAGCGGACATCCGGCTTGTCAATACCCATCCCAAACGCTATGGTGGCAACAATAATTTCTACTTCCTCCATCAAAAATCTGTCCTGATTTTGAGAACGGCTGGCTGCATCCATTCCTGCATGGTAAGGTAATGCCCGGATGCCATTGACCACAAGCAGTTCTGCCATCTCTTCCACTTTTTTCCTGCTCAGGCAATAAACGATACCGGATTTTCCGGAATTATTTTTAATGTATTTGATAATTTCTTTTGAGGCATCCACTTTGGGTCTTACTTCATAATAAAGATTGGGCCTGTTAAAGGATGATTTGAAAACATTGGCATCGAGCATCCCGAGGTTTTTCTGGATGTCGTGCTGCACTTTGGGTGTTGCCGTTGCTGTTAAAGCAATAATCGGAGATCTTCCGATTTCGTTGATGATTGGGCGTATCCTGCGGTATTCCGGCCTGAAGTCATGACCCCATTCAGAGATGCAATGCGCTTCGTCTATGGCATAAAAAGATAATTTACAGTTTCTGAGGAAAAGAATATTCTCTTCTTTGGTCAGCGATTCCGGCGCAACATACAATAATTTGGTTTTCCCTTTGATGACATTGTCTTTCACAAGCTGCATCTCCACTTTTGTGAGAGAAGAGTTTAAAAAATGAGCGATGCCGTCTTCTGTACTGAAACTCCTCATCGCATCCACCTGGTTTTTCATCAGTGCAATAAGGGGAGAAATGATAATAGCCGTGCCATTCATGATAAGGGCAGGGAGCTGGTAACATAATGACTTTCCGCCACCCGTAGGCATTAATACAAAAGTGTCTTTACCCTGAAATACGCTTTTTATGACTTGTTCCTGGAGGCCTTTAAATTTACTGAACCCAAAGTGTCTTTTAAGATTTGCAAAAAGAACAGGATCCGGAATTGAAACATCAGTTTTTCCATTCAGCAGATATTTTATTTCGGATGATTCAATGATAGCAACAGGTATTGTTTTTTCTTTCCCTTTAATTTTCGGAGTTTCTTTTTGAGCAAGCTTACCCTTGGCTTTGTTGAATTTTTCTTTTGGAATGTTTTTAACTTTAGCCGTGGGTATGTCTTTCTTTATTTTCTTAACGTTAGATTTTTGCAACTCTTTAGCAGTTCCTTTAGCTTTAATAATAGCTTTTGAAACAGTTTTAACAAATCCCTTTACTTTTGTTTTCGGGGTTTGTTTTGGAGTTAATTTAACTTTTGTTTTAGGAGTTTGCTTCGAAATAATTTTTATTTTACCGCCTGCTCTATGGGTTTCTTTTTTTGTAACCTTACCCTTCTTTTTTTTGATATAAATTTCTTTATGCGTTGTCTTTATTTTAGATTTTACCCTTGGAATTACCTTAATGGTTTTTTTTTCTTTGGTTTTAGCCATCCCTTTTACAGCCCCTTTGGATTTAACATTTGTTTTGGAAACAACTTTCCCCGAAGCTTTCTCTTTTGTTTTTGGGATAAGTTTCGGCGTTGATTTAACTTTAGCTTTTGTTTTTACCTTTAACGCCTGCTTTGGGTAAACTTTGATTTTAGCTTTTGCTGTAGGAACTGCTTTAGCCTTCGGTTTCAATATTACTTTTCCCTTCGCTTTTGATTTCTCTTTCACAATTTCTTTTTTCTTGGACATATCTATTACTTAAAAATTCTATTGATTAATTAACTATACTGTAAACGGGTTAAGTTTGTACTTTCCATAAATGGTAATCAGTAGTGTCGGTAATCGGTAATCAGTAAAAAAATAACCGATTACTGGCTTCCGAATACTGATTACTATAATGTATAAATTTATCCCGTTTCAAGTATAAATTATTTTTTAATGTTTTTTATTATCTTATTTAACCAAAAATACAAATTTTTATTTAAAAAAATATTTTTTTACTTTTTTTATATATGAAATTATAAACAAAGTTTGATTTGATTCATTTATGAGCCCCCTCCGAAAAGTCCCCTTTTTGCCACCAAAGCACTAAAACACAAAAATCCACCAAAGTAATCACGTTGGTACTCTTTGTTTTGTGAAATTTGGTGACTTAGTGTTTTTGTGGCATTTTTAATTTTAAAATGCATGAACAATATTAAAACAAATTTTTATATTTACATTTTTGCATAATACAGGTATGAGTGTTTATAAATTAATTCCGGTATTTGCTTGTTTTATTCTGTCAACAACAGGAGCTATTGCAGGCGGCGGCGATGATAATCCTTTCGGCGCACGTTCGGCAGGAATGGCCAACGCTTCGGTAATGCTTTCCGACATCTGGTCAATATCGCATAATCAGGCAGGATTGGCTTCATTGAAAAATATGTCTGTCGGATTTCATTATGAGAACCGGTTTCTTGTCAATGAACTTTCACTTAAAGCTGGAACATTTATTTTACCTACAAAAACAGGCGTATTTGGTTTAAGCATCAGCCAGTTCGGTTACAGCAAATATAATGAGAGCAAAATCGGGCTGGCTTTTGCTAAATCCCTTGGAGAGGTTTTTTCTGCCGGGATACAGTTTGATTATATTAATACGTATTTCTCCGAATATTATGGAAATAAAGGAACCGCTGTGGTTGAAATAGGAGTAAGAGCCGTACCGAAAGAAAATTTTTATATCGGCGCCCATATTTATAATCCGACACGATCGAAAATTGCCGCTTACCATGACGAGAGAATTCCTACGATAATGAGGCTGGGCCTCGGATATAATTTCTCCAGGAAAGTGCTTGTTACTGCTGAAACGGAGAAGGACATTGAAAATGATCCGGTTTTTAAAGCCGGTATCGAATATAATTTCATGGAACATTTATTTATCCGCACCGGTGTGGCTTCAAATCCTGAAAAAGCAACTTTTGGAATCGGATATGAGATCAAAGGACTGAAAGCAGACCTTGCCTTTTCTACTCATCCGCAACTTGGATTAACTCCTCATTTTTCGCTGCTCTGGGAATTCAATAAGCAGGAGAAAAAAGAATCATTACTGTAAATACAGCCTGACAGAAAGTAAGTGAAAGCAAAAATCATTATATTATTTATTGTACTGACTTGCTTTACAAATCTTACTTTTCCCCAGGTTATTGAAGAAGAAAATATACCGTCTATTGAAGATATCATTGAACAAATCTCAAGCAGCGCCGAAAGTGAAAATATTGATTTCACTTCTCTTACCGAAGACCTGAATAATTTTGCCCGAAACCCTATTAATCTTAATGACGCCACAGAGGAAGAATTGGGAAAACTTCAGTTTCTTACGGATTTTGAAATAAAAAGTATTCTTTTTTATATCAAAAAAAACGGGCCTATGTATACCCTCTATGAACTGCAACTGGTTTATGGGCTGACTGATGATAAAATACAAATGCTTCTCCCTTTTGTTATCTGCGCTCCAAAAGCAGAGTCAGGCCAGTTTCCCATATCAAAAGCTTTTACAAACGGACGTCATCAGGTTTTCACGCGTGTGGAACAAATACTGGAACAACAAAAAGGGTATGCCCCGATCAGTGATTCGGCTTACATGGCCAATCCCAACCAGCAATACCTGGGTAGCCGGCAAAAAGTATATTTAAAATATAAATATAATTACAGAAACAAGATTTATTGGGGAATCACTGCTGAAAAGGATCCCGGAGAAAATTTTTTTAACAGCAATAAAAGATACCGGATTTTAAACGATGCCGAATTAAATAAGAAAATGAATCAGGTTAAGGGGTTCGATTATTATGCAGCCCATCTTCAGGTTAATGATATTAAATTGTATAGAGATATTATTTCTTTAAGAACCGTGTGTTTCGGTGATTACGAACTCCAGTTTGGACAGGGCCTCACCATGTGGTCCGGCCTGGGTTATAGCAAGTCGTCTTCGGTTATGAATATCAAAAAGCGCGGATATGGATTAAAACGATACAGTTCTACCAACGAGAACCAGTTTATGAGGGGAACCGCAACCACTGTCCGTATAAAAGATTTTGACATCACCGGTTTTTATTCCAGGAAAAAAATTGATGCAAATATTACATCTGTTGATAGCTCGGATGGTGAAGCTCTCGGTGTTTCAACACTGCAGATTACCGGACTCCATACAATTCCCGGTGAAATGACAGACCGGCATGCAATCACGGAAACCGTTTACGGCAGCAATGTGGTATTTAATCAGGAATATTATAAGCTTGGCGCATCATATGTAAATTATACTTTTAGCGCACCGCTTGAAACCAGTGTGAAACCGTATAACCAGTTTGATTTTATGGGTAAGCAAAATTCTGATTTGGGATTTAATTACCAGTTTGTTATAAAGGACATGAATTTTTTTGGCGAGGCAGCCATGAGTCAGAATGGCGGCTACGCTTTCCTGAACGGAATGTCGGTGAAAATGGCGCCGCAGGTATCCATGTGTGTGCTTCACCGCAATTATGAAAAAGATTACCAGTCGTATTATGGCAAAGCATTTTCCGAAAGCGGCGCTACAGCTAATGAAAATGGACTTTATATCGGCGCAGAAGTGTATCCTTATAAAAAAATAAAACTATCCGGATATTATGATATGTATAAATTCCCCTGGTTAAAATATACAATCAGCGCACCTTCTTCCGGTTTTGATTACCTTGCCGAAGCATCCTATTATTTATCAAGCAGGGTAAACATGTCCCTGCGGTTCAAGCAGGAAGTAAAACCAGAAAATATAAGCGGCCAGACATCTGATATTACTCAATTAGAAAATGTGGATTTTAAAAAGTTGAGATACCAGATTTCATATACTGTTTTTCCAAATCTGCGGCTGAAAAACAGAATTGATATGGTTGAATATAAAAAGGGAAATAACAGTACACAGCATGGTTATATGATTTCACAGGATATTTTTTATACATTGAAAAGGATCCCTCTTTCGCTGGTTGCCAGGTATGGAATTTTTGATATTGATACCTATGATGCAAGAATATATGTGTATGAAACTGATGTGTTGTATGCTTCATCAGTTCCTGCATTTTACAATAGAGGCGCCAGAACCTACCTGATGGCAAAATATACTTTTTTTAAGGGTTTGGATATGTGGTTTAGAATAGCGCAAACCTATTATTCGAACCAAACCACTAATGGTTCCGGTTTGAATGAAATTAATGGTAAAACAAAAACTGACGTTACGGTACAGGTAAGATATAATTTCAAGTAAAAAACAACTGTAAACTGTAAACTGTAAACTGCAAACCGGAAAACGGATCATTTATATTTCTTGAACCAACTCCCAACTTTCATTTTAATAACACCCCACACAGCTTCGTTAAAGATACCGCCGCTCATTTTTGAAGAGCCTAATTTACGTTCGGTAAATATGATAGGGACTTCGATAATTTTAAAGCCCATTTTCCAGGTTGTGAATTTCATTTCGATCTGGAAAGCATAGCCTTTCATTTTTATTTTTTCAAGGTCAATGGTCTGAAGTACTTTTTTTGTATAGCATTTAAAACCTGCTGTGGTATCGCGGACAGGCATGCCTGTAACAAACCGAACATATGCGGATGCATAATACGACATGATCACTCTCCCCATGGGCCAGTTCACCACGTTAACGCCTGAAATATATCTTGATCCTATTGCAAGGTCGGCGCCATCAACGGTGCATGCACGGTGAAGCAGAACAAGATCGTCAGGATTGTGGGAAAAGTCAGCATCCATTTCACAAATATGGGCATATTGTTTTTGTAACGCCCATTTAAAGCCGGCAATGTATGCCGTACCCAAACCAAGTTTACCGGGTCTTTCCATCAGGTGAAGCCGGTCGGGAAATTCTTTCTGAAGGGATTTTACAATTTCCCGCGTGCCATCCGGAGAATTATCATCAATGATCAGAAGATCGAATCCGACAGGAAGAGAAAACACCTTGCGGATAATATTTTCCGTATTATCTTTTTCGTTATACGTCGGGACGATGACTAAATTTTCTGTCACTTCTTAATATTTGATTCAGCGAATATAAAATTTATCTTTAACAAAAAAATAATGCCGCGGGTTTATATTTTTAACAAAATAACGAAAACTTCACACAAAATTATATATTTTTGAGAGAAGAAGTGTAAAATAATAATGCTATGAAACGGGTAAAAATTAAAGATTTATTACATAACAAAGTTGAAACAGGCTCGGATGTCACGATTAAAGGATGGGTTCGTACACGCCGCGGAAATAAAAATGTCAGTTTTATTGCATTGAATGACGGTTCGATTATTCATACCATTCAGATCGTTGCTGATGTTTCTGTTTTTGGTGAAGAAACATTAAAACCTATTACAACGGGTTCGTGTATTTGTGTTACCGGCAAACTGGTAGAATCTGTAGGGCAGGGTCAGAATGTAGAGATACAGGCAAAACACATTGATGTATATGGCACTGCAGATCCTGAAACCTATCCTCTGCAGAAAAAGGGACATTCCCTCGAATTTTTAAGAGAGATCGCTCACCTGCGACCACGTACAAATACTTTTGGCGCCGTGCTCAGAATACGTCATGCCCTGGCTTATGCAATTCACAAATATTTCAATGATCAGGGATTTTATTATTTGCATACTCCAATTATTACCGGTTCTGACGCTGAAGGCGCCGGGGCAATGTTTCATGTTACCACGCTTGATCTTAAAAATCCTCCTAAGAATGAAGACGGCTCAATAAATTATACTGAAGATTTTTTTGGTAAAGAAACTAATCTTACCGTGTCCGGCCAGCTTGAAGGGGAACTTGGAGCATTGGCCCTTTCAGAAATTTATACTTTTGGCCCGACCTTCAGGGCGGAAAATTCGAATACGCCGCGCCATCTTGCCGAGTTCTGGATGATAGAGCCTGAAATGGCATTTTACGATATACATGACAATATGGATCTGGCTGAAGATTTTTTACAGGCTATCATCCGCTACGCACTTGAAAACTGCAAAGACGACCTGGAATTCCTCAATAAAATGTATGATAATGAGCTGATCGAACGGTTAAAATTTGTCATTGAAAATAAATTTATCAGGTTAACCTATACCGAAGCGATTGATATTTTGGCGCAATCAGGAAAAGAATTTGAATTTCCTGTCAAATGGGGTTGCGACCTTCAGGCTGAGCATGAGCGGTACCTGGTGGAACAGCATTTTAAAAAACCTGTGATCCTGACAGATTATCCAAAAGAGATAAAAGCATTTTACATGAAACAGAATGATGATGGAAAAACGGTAAGGGCAATGGATGTGTTGTTCCCGAAAATCGGGGAGATCATAGGCGGCTCGCAAAGAGAAGAAGAGTATGAAAAATTATCGCAAAAGATAAAAGAATTACATATACCCGAAAAAGATATGTGGTGGTATCTCGAAACGCGTAAGTTCGGAACTGCGCCTCACAGCGGTTTTGGACTTGGCTTCGAAAGGCTGATATTATTTATTACAGGGATGGCAAATATCCGTGATGTGATCCCTTTCCCGCGTACGCCTCTGAATGCTGAGTTTTAATCCCATTCCTGGATAACGGGAAGTATAAAATAAAAGAAGCTGCCCTTTTTGGACAGCTTCTCTGGTATTACACTCATTAAGATTACCGAACAATAGTATTTTACTTTTATCGGATCAAAATAATTTTGTTTTATTCAATAATAAGCCTCTTTGTGATCCTGTCTTTCCCTGTATTAACAATTAAAATGTAAATGCCGGGTGAATATTTTGATACATTGATTTTACCGTTGAATTCATTTATGTTTTCAATTTCGTTTTTATATACCTGCCGTCCGTCAACACTGAACAGTTCAATCGAAACATTGTTATATTCATTTGTTTTGATGATAAGATTGAATAGTTCATTCGAGGGATTAGGATAAACAGATAAGGATGTATTTTTAGTGATTTCAACAATGTTTACTGAATACTGGAGGTTTACGACATAATCTTCGGCTTCACCATAGCCATATGTGCTGCACGGATCAATATTGGTAGTGGCAAATACTTCTCTGACTCTTAGTCTGGTTGTTCCGGGAACAGCCGATGAAGGAACAGTGAAAACGATATTGGTTGTTCCGTTAGTCGGTACATTGGCTGTTTCACCAAGTTTTTCGCCGGTATCAAATACGCCGCTTCCGTTAAAATCTATCCATGCTGCAAGTGTTCCCGCAAACCCGCCGTTTGTGAGCGATATGGTATTATTGGTTGATCCGATTATTAAGGTTGTGCTCTGAGAACTATAGAAGGTGTAGAACGGAGACGGAGCGCCTGTTGTAATATTATTGATCGTTCCGATCTGAACGCCGGAGAGATAATCTCCGCCTGTAGTTCCGCCGGTATAAGCCGGAATACAATATTGAGGTACCACATGGATATAATCGGTTTTAATTTCATTATCAGAACCAGCCGCATTGGTTGCTATCAGCTCTACTGTATACAATCCCGCTGCATTGAATTTTACTTTTGGGTTTTGTGTAGTGGCATTTGTGCCATTAACATAAGATACCGTGTTAGGTGTAAAACTCCACTGCCATGATGTTGCGATATTTTGGGAAGTATCTGTAAATATAACCGTGTCTAATGTAGTGGGTGTAATGTTGCTTGCGTAAAACCCGGCCACAGGAGGGTTTGCAGGCATTATCACATTTATATAATTGGTCTTTGTAACGCTGTCCGATCCGGAAGTATTTGCGGCAACTAATTTAACCGTATATAATCCGGTTGCTGTAAACTTCACCTGTGGGTTCTGTGTTGTCGCCGAAGTTCCATTGATATATGTATGAGTTCCCGGAGTAATGGTCCAATGCCATGAAGAAGGATAATTAGCGCTGGTGTCTGTAAAAGCAACCACCTGATTAATTATTGGATTCAACAGGTCTGCAGTAAACCCTGCGTCAGGAGCAAGGGGCGGAGCTATGGTAATAATATAATCTTCTGTGATTCCGGAACCGAAATTTGTACAGGCATCACCGGCTCCATTTATATTTCCCTGTAACCTTGAACGTATTCTCATTTTGGTCTGGCCGGTCAGTGCATTTGCCGGTACTGTGAAGTTTACAACAGATGCAACGTTTATAGTAGAAACAGTTGCAACCTGAGTCCATTCTGTAGTTGCAAACGTTCCGTTTTGGTTGTAGTCTATCCACATGGATATAATATCGGCGCTTGTCGTTGTAACCTTCATCTGATAGGTTGTCCCTTTTGACAGGATGGCTGTAGTATTTCCCGTTCCCGGATAGGATCCGTAGGTGCTTGAGTTTGCTGTGCTGCAACTTGTGTGACTTGTATTGTTCAGGGTCGTTCCAGTAATTGCAACCAGAGAAATATCTCCCGGACAACTGCCAGAACCGCCAAGATTTGTTACACAGTAGGATAATAAAACAGTAATATAATTCGTCTTGATTTCATTATCTGTACCTGCCGCATTGGTTGCTATCAGCTCTGCCGTGTACAATCCTGCCGTATTGAATTTCACTTGCGGGTTTTGTGTTGCAGAATTTGTTCCATTAACATATGTTACTGTGGTTGGCGTAAAGTTCCATTGCCATGAAGTGGCAACATATTGCGAGGTATCTGTAAATGTAACCGTGTCTGCCGTTGTCGGCGTCAGGTTGTTTGCATAGAAGCCTGCAATCGGAGCATTCGCGGGCATTGTAACATTAATATAATCGATCTTGGTTATACTGTCAGCGCCGGCTATGTTCGCTGCAGCTAATTTTACAGTGTATAATCCGGTTGCTGTAAACTTCACCTGCGGGTTCTGTGTTGTAGCAGTGGTTCCATTGAAATAAGTATAGCTTCCCGGAGTGATGTACCAGAGCCATGAAGAAGGGTAATTAGCGCTGGTGTCGGTAAAAGTTACAACCTGATTAATTATTGGATCCGGGATATTGACTGTAAAAGCGGCTAAAGGCGGAAGCGGAGGGTTAATTTGTACTTTATAGTCTTCTGTTTCTCCCCATGTGAATGTACCGCACGGCAAAGTGCCTGAAACAGATCCTCCTTCCTGCAACACAACTCTCATTCTTGTGATGCCTGTCAGAGCATTTGAAGGGATGGTAACATTACCGGTTACGGTCATGGATGTAGATGTGGTTCCTGCGCCAAGTATTCTTTCTGTGGTATCATTGAACACGCCGTCCTGATTAAAGTCAATCCAGGCTTTTACATAACATGTATAGTAACTGCCGGAATTAATCTGGCTGACCGATATCGGATAGGTTGCTCCTATCATTACCTGTGCCGGCGGCAGGCTGGTGAAATCAGTATAGGTATGCGTCGAAGTAGTATTGTTCAGAGAAGGAGTTGCGACGCCATTGTTAATGCTGGCAAATGTTACATTGCCTATATCGTCGTCCACTGTGCTTGTTGCTCCGGATGTACAGAAGGAAATAATAACATGTATGTAGTTAATTTTATTGGCAGTGTCTGAACCGGCTGCATTGGATGCAATCAGTTCTGCAGTATAATAACCGGCAGCATTGAATTTTACTTTTGGGTGTTGTGTTGTGGCATTCGTTCCATTTACAAAAGTTACCGTATTGGGAGTAAAATTCCACTGCCATGAAGTAGCTACATATTGCGAAGTATCGGTAAATGTAACCGTGTCTGTTGTTGTTGGCATCAGGTTGTTTGCATAGAAGCCTGCAACCGGAGCATTCGCGGGCATGGTAACATTAATATAATCGGTCTTGGTAATACTGTCAGCGCCGGCTAAGTTCGCTGCAACTAATTTTGCAGTGTATAATCCTGCTGCCGTAAATTTCACCTGCGGATTCTGTGTTGTATCTGCTGTTCCATTTACATATGTGTGAGTTCCGGGAGCGATCGTCCAATACCATGAAGTGGGATAATTTGCACTTGTATCTGTAAAGGTTACCAACTGATCTATGATTGGATTTGTAACATCTGCCATAAAATTAGCGGTAGGCATTACAAGTGGAATAATATTGACATTATAATCTTCTGTTTCACCATAGGTATATGTGGCGCAGGGATCAATATTTGTGCTGGAATATACTTCTTTTGTGCGGAGCCTCGTGGTACCGATTGTTGCAGCGGGAGGAACCGTAAAAACAAAGGATGCCGTGCCGTTTATAGGAACATTCAGTTCGCCTAATTTTTCTGAAGATTCAAAAACTCCATTATAATTGAAATCAATCCATGCCACCAGGGTGCCGGAATAAGAACTGCCATTGGTAAGTATTATCGTATGAGTGGATCCTTGCATCAAATCCGTAGTCATAGCGCTGTAATATGTGTAATAAGGGCTGGGCGCACCTGTTGTCACATTATTAATTGCATCCAGATGAACCCCTGCAAGATAATCGCTGGAGCTTGTCCCTGTTGTATAAACGGGTTGACAATACTCAAGCAAAACATGAATATAATTTGTGATTATAAGGCTGTCGTCGCCTGCTGCATTTGAAGCATTCAGTTGCACTGTATAATATCCGGGCGCGTTAAATTGAACCTGCGGATTCTGCGAAGCGGCAGAAGTGCCGTTTACATAACCGAATGTATTTGGCGTGATGATCCAGTTCCATGCTGTAGGCGTGCCGGTGCTTAAATCTGTTAATGTATCAATCTGCATCGTATTGACTAATGTATCGCCGGCAATGAAATTTGCATCCGGCGGAGCGGTTGGCATGGAAACATTAATATAATCAACTGTAATTGCCGTATCCGATCCGGTCATGTTTGATACGATCAGTTGCACCGTATATAAACCGGCAGAACCAAAAGCTACTTTTGGGTTTTGCGAAGCATTGGTCGTTCCGTTTACATATGTATGTGTCCCCGGGGTAATCTGCCATTGCCATGTTGACGGATAATTTAAGCTGGTATCTGTGAAGGAAACCACCTGGTCAACGATCGGCGTTGTGAGGTTTGCTTCAAATCCGGCAACAGGCGTTAACGGGGCAGCCAGCGTGATAATATAATCTTCTGTTATCCCTGATCCGAGATATGTGCAGGCATTGATGGCTTCCATTACCGTACCCTGGTATGCTGTTCTGATCCGCAGTTTGGTTGCGCCTGTTAATGCAGTTACCGGTACCGTGAAATTTGTTAAAGTTGGTGAATTTGCTACCGAAGACAATGTAATAAGTTTCCATTCCAATGAATCAAAAGTTCCGTTATGATTATAATCAATCCACATGGAAATGATGTCGTAATTTGATGTAATGATTTTAAAATCATAATTAGCCCCGATGGTCAATGTGCCGGTATTGCTTCCTGTGGCCGGATATTCGCCATATGTGCTTCCATTCGCCGTACTGCAGTTTGTGTGGGTGGAATTAGCGAAAGTAGTTCCGTTTATAGATGCCAGGGTGATATCGCCCGGGCAGGAACCGCTGCCTCCCATGTTTGAAGCGCAATACGATAATAACACATTAATGTAATTGGGTTTTATTGCAGTATCAGCCCCTGCGGCATTGGATGCAATTAACCGTACCGTGTATAATCCAGAAGCATTGAACTTCACCCTGGGATTTTGAGTGCTGTCTGTCGTGCCGTAAACATATGTCACCGTATTGGGAGTAAAATTCCATTTCCATGAAGTTGCAATGTATTGCGAGGTATCTGTAAAAAGAACCGTATCGGTTATTGTAGGTGTCAGATAACTTGCTGTGAAGCCTGCCACAGGGGCGTTTGTCGGCATCAGAACATTAATATAATTCGTTTTTGTAATACTGTCCGAACCGGTCATATTCGAAGCGACCAATTTTACGGTATATAATCCGAGGGTGGTAAATTTAACCCATGGATTTTGTGTTGTCGTACTGGTTCCATTCACATATGTGTGAGTTCCTGGAGTGATCGTCCAATGCCAGGATGACGGATAGCTTTCACTGGTATCCGCAAAGTTAACCGGCTGATAAATGATCGGATTTAAAGTACTTGCCGTAAAGCCTGCATCCGGCGCTGATGGCGGTTGAGGCATAAATACATATTTAATACCTGCAGTAAATGCCAGTGTATTGGAATTATTGGATACTGTTGTTGACGCAGTTGGCGTGGCGCTGGTTGTAATGCTCTTGAAATCTGAAGCTGAACCGCTTATCCCGACACTGTAAGATAGTCCTGTGTTAATAGCTCCATAAACAAACTCAATAGCGTTGGATGTTTCGTTTAACCATACCTGGAATGTTGCATTTGCAGGGCTTGATGAGCTTTTCGGCACCGTTACAAACCATTGGATAACTAATTTTCGGTTTGGCGCGGTACCTAAGAGTTTGTATTTTACCCCTCCGGTTGTTCCTGTATGTAAATCGTCCCAATAAGCAGCTATTTTCGGCTGATTGGTTGCAACGGTAAAATTATTTTGATATTGACTTATTGCAACTGCGCCTAATTTTACAAAACCATCGGGTGTTACGGAAAAAGTTGTGTAGCTTATATTTGCAAAAACAAAAGTAAAACCGATTGTTTTCAGGGTAGAAGGAGAGTCGTCAGGGGCATTACTGCCGATTAACTGGGTGGTACCGGAACTCATATCTTCAAGCGCAGCCCCGGTTGAGTTAATAAAGATATAACTGGCAGCCGGCTGTGAATAAGCATTCATCCATGCAAATAACGACAGGATAAACAATAACGTGATTTTTTTCATAACGGTTAAGATTTTGGGTTAATACAATTAATTCAGTGAACTGATTTTTCGGGTTGTAAAAGTATAAAAAAAATATTTTAAAATGGTATGTTATTACACATAATTTATTGACGTTTTTTTTATAGTGCGGGTTGCATGAGAAAAAATATATCCGTATCTTGGCAAATAATCTTTATAAATGAATTAATCATGAACCTTACCCGATATTGCCGAACTTTTCTCATGAGCAGAATGCGAATAATCATTATTTTCGTGTTTTCAACCAGTTTTTCGCTGCTGTTTTCAAATACTATATTTGCCAAACTTCACAGCGATTCCCTCGATGTTCTGAGCTATACGATCCGTTTAAATTTAACCGATATTCCCGGACAAAATATTACTGGCAATACAGAACTTACAATTGTTTCCAGAATAAATAACCTGAACCGGGTTTCCTTAGACCTGTTAAAACTTACTATAGACACCATAAAAGTTAACAATATTGTTATATCGTCCTACACATATAATGATACATTGCTGAATATCCCGGTTTCTCCCTTTGCAATGAATGATACGTTTAAAGTAACTGTTTTATATCACGGCCACCCTGTTATTGATCCTTCCGGGTGGGGCGGTTTTTATTTTACGGCAACCACAGCATATAACTTAGGTGTGGGATTTGATGATATACCACATAATTATGGAAGAGTGTGGTTTCCCTGCCTCGATGATTTTGTTGACAGGGCGCTGTACGATTGTTATATTACCGTTAACAGCGGCAACAAAGCCGTATGCGGAGGTACATTAATGGGAGTAACCAATAACGGAAATGGCACTTCAACATATCATTGGGCGCTGCACAACGATATTCCTACATATCTTGCTTCTGTTGCTGCAGGAAATTATACGGCGGTAAAAGATACTTTTCCGGGTTTGCAGGGAAATATACCGATTGAAATCTATGTGAATCCTGCCGATACCAATAAAGCAAAAAATTCTTTTTTGCATCTCAAACAAATTCTTTCTGCATTTGAAGATGATTTCGGCCCTTCCAGGTGGGAACGGGTCGGCTATGTGGGAGTTCCTTTCAATGGAGGAGCTATGGAACACGCAACGAATATTACTTATCCAAACGCTTGTATTGACGGCACCCTGAACTATGAATACCTGTATGCGCATGAACTGTCGCACCACTGGTTTGGCGACCTTATCACCTGTCATTCCGAGGCTGATATGTGGATAAACGAAGGCTGGGCTACGTTTTGCGAAACCATTTTCCATGAAAAACTTTACGGGAAAACCGCTTATAAAAATTATGTCAGAAATAAACACAACGAAGCGGTTCGTTACCTCCATATAGAAGACAACGGATACAGGGCGGTTTACGACCTTCCCCTGAGCATGACTTATTGCAGTACGGTTTATGAAAAAGGAGCAGATGTGGCTCATACCCTGAGGGGTTACCTTGGCGACACCGTTTTTTTTAACGCAGTGAAACAGATGTTGAATGACTATGCATTTAAAGATATTTCAACATTTGAGATGAGAGATTTTTTATCCGGATATACCGGGGTAAACCTGAACGATTTTTTTGATTTCTGGGTTTTTTCTCCGGGATTCACACATTTTTCTGTTGACTCATTCACGGTTGCCGGCAACGGTCCTTATGATGTAACAGTATATGTCCGCCAGAAGCTGAGAGGCGCTACGCAGTTTGCGAACTCTAACCGGATCGAAGTCACATTAATGAATAACAACTGGGAAAAATATTCGGGACTTCTTACCTTTTCCGGGCAAACAGGAAGCGCTGTTTTTACAATCCCATTTATCCCTACAGTTGCCATGTTGGATATGGAAGAAAAAATTTCGGATGCAACCGTAGATAATTATACTACTATTAAAACGGTAGCGAATTATACCTTTGATAAAACCTACTTTATAGCGTTGGTAAATATCGTTACAGACTCGGCATTTCTCAGAGTAACGCATAACTGGGCGGCGCCTGACCCGCTGAAAACACCGGTTCCCGGCTTAACTATTTCTCCCAATCATTATTGGAGAATTGACGGCATTTTGCCGGCCGGCTTTAAAGCGAAAGGTAAATTCTCGTATAATGCAGGAGTCACCAGCCAATTAGATAATGAACTGATCACAAATACCCTCGATTCCCTGAGAATCCTGTGGAGGCCAAATACAGCACAAGACTGGAGACCTGTTCACTTTATCAAGCAGGGAAATGCTTATATCGGGAGTATTACGGTTGATACGTTGCGGTTGGGAGAATATACGATGGTTCTGTACGACTGGAACATGAATAATAAAATAAACAACGCTGCCGGCAACAGTAATCTTAAGATATTCCCCAATCCATCTGACAGCGAATATATTTTTGAGTTCAAAATGAATATGAACGGTGTTCTGAAAATTTATGATTCATCCGGCAGGCAGGTATTTTCAGAAAATATCACGGCACAGCAGACATCGCTGAAATGGCGCCCCGGCAAACTTCAGAAAGGAATATATACTGCAGAACTCTCTGAAGGGAAGAACCGGATTGCAAGAGAAAAGATTATTCATAACTAATCTTAATGTCAAACATGCAAATTTTTTCGATTTCTGCTTTGAGTTTTCCGATCTCGGCATTATTGGTCTTCAGTTTCATAACTGACCACTTCAGGAATCACACTAACAACTTCCTGGGCAATAAATCCCATCCGAATGCCTTTTTCCTGACTTCGTCACTTTTTTGTTTTTCTTCTATTAAATCCTGAATCTACTTCTTGGCTGAAGTACCTAATATAGAATTGATCTTTTCAATCTCTGCTTTGAACAAGGTATTTTCTTTTTCAAGAGATGTATTTTTAACTTTTAAAAGTTCAACCTCTTTGCTCAGTTCCTGTATGGCGCCAATACCTGTTGTGAATATTCGATCGTAATCCACGGCCCTGAAATCGGAAACTTTTTTACCATATACAAATATTTTTTCTGTGTCGCTGTTCCAATTCTTCAGAACAAATTTTTTATCTGAAATCACTTCGGAAACTACAGCCTCCTTTACAGCATTTTCTAAATAAATCCGAACCGTATCATTAACTGCCAACTGATGCGGTTTACTAAGACCCACAGTGAGTATTTGCTTTTCTTTCTCAAAAGAAATAACTGTAGTTAATTCATAAATATCAGGAATGAAATTGCTGCTGTATTTAACTGCTTCGGGAATTATTTGCTCAACCTGTTGTGCGATGAATCCCTCTTTTATCTGATTCCCGTTGTTTACTTTGTCAATGTAGGTATAATTGGTAACCTTTATTTTATTGATTAAGTCAAGATCATTTTTTGTATCAGAATATCCGGTGATATTTTTAATTCTTGCATCGGAGTTGGCATTGAACTCGGTGGCAAGAATTCTGGCTGCAGCGCGGATGGAATATGCATTTGTGCCTGAAGAAGTGCCAATGTTTCCGGCGCTGTTGAGCCAGCCGTAAGACTGTGTGGAATTCGCCGATGTAGCTACGTCAAGAGGGAATGATGCGCTTGTAGTGCCGATACCTACATATGTGGAATTCAAAGTGAGCAGATTATTATCAGCATTCGTACCGATTCTCAAATTGTTTCCATCATATTTTACACGGGCAAACCCGTTGTCTTCAAATAACATTAAAGTATTGGCTCCACCACCTGTAATTCCTATGCCGTCGCCATCATTCGTCCAGATTCTTAATTTGAGGTCCGGGCTGGTTGTTCCAAGTCCGATTCTTCCATTGGAAAAATCGCCATAAATTAATGGGGGATCAGTAGATGTATTTGCGATATACAATTTATTTGAACCGGTTTCATTATAACCGGCATAGTAACCAATAAAAACATTTCCGCTTCCATTAAGATTGTTTCCTGCGCGATATCCTAATACCACATTATTGTCGCCACTCGCTTTAGAAGTTGCAGCAGAACTACCAATAATAACATTTTTTAATCCTGAAACATCAGAATAAGCGGCATTTTGTCCAATATAAACATTTTGCTGACCATCTTGATGGTTATGGCCGGCCATATTACCGATAAAGGTGTTAGAAAGGCCATAGGTATTACTGTAACCAGCCTCAGTACCAATAAAAACATTATTCATACCATTAATATTTGAAATACCACTTTGATAACCCATAAAAACATTGCGCCAACCTATGGTATTAGAACTACCGCTTTTATTTCCCATAAAGACGTTGCTGTGTCCTGAAGTGTTTGAAAAACCCACACTATCGCCAATGAAGATATTGCTATAACCACTTTTATTTGTATATCCAGATTTGTAACCAATAAAATAATTTTTATACCCTGATGTGTCTGTATATCCTGCCTGATAGCCTATAAATGTATTGTATTTCCCGCTATAATTTAAAGCGCCCGAAAGGCTTTTCCCTGCATCCTGTCCTATAAAATTATTTGCAGGATTTAGGTAAAAATAATTACTTGTAACCGCCTTGGTATCGCTTTTACCACTTACGGCAAAACATCCCCTGTTCTGTCCTTTAGCTCCACCGAATGGATCCTGAACATAGAAATGAATACTGTCTTTATACACAACCATAACATCATGATTATTCTGATCTTTAATTTCAAAAATGGGTACATTGGCAGGAAGTGATGAACCTGCTGCTATCTGTACTTTACCGGTGGGGTTGGCAGTGCCTATTCCAACATAACCATTACCATTGATTCGCATCCTCTCATATGTAAGATTAGCTGCATCATTAGCGCCGCAGTCGCCTGTGTGAAATGCAAGATACTGATTACACCATGCCCCTCCACTGAACCCTGCAACAATATCAGCAGCGCGACGTGCTCCGTTATCGCCTGTACCTTCAAATGTAGGCCAGAAAGAAATCACAGCACGCTGTCCCTGGGCAGTGCTTCCTGCTATAGCATTAATCTGTGCATTTGGTCCGGCTGCAGCGCCGTTAGTCGAAACAACAGCAAGTTTTCCATGAAACGGATTTGTAGCGCCAATCCCAACATTGGTTCCATTGTCGAAAATCTGGCTGTTTCCAAGAGCAGTAGCGCTGGTGAATTTAGCAACATAATTAGCGGTTCCGCTGGCAGAGCCAATAGCCGGAGAAGCCCATGTGGCATTTCCGTTAGCATCAATAGAAGTCAAAACCTTTCCGGGCGCTTCTGAATCGTCAGAATATCTGAACGAACCTTCCAAATGTAACGTGGTCGTTGGATTTGTTGTACCAATCCCAACATTGCCAGTGCCTGTAATACGTACCCTGTTTGTACCTGCGGTTAGGAAATCTATGTTGCCGGCGCTTTCTGTCCCAAAGGCGAGACTTGCTGTGAGGCCGCCTGTGTTGCCGAGATAATAATTGAACGTCGCATCAGTAGGATTCGCAACGGTGTTGTAATTCCAATATATTGACGTACGAGGGTAAACATTTGAGCCTGCAAGGGTGAGGGCATCGGGAGGAGAAAAGTGATAACCAATCCAAAACGGGCCGGTTGAATTGAGTCCACCTACGTTAAAAATATCAAGCCTTTGATTGGCATCTTTTGAAATGCTGCGCGTGGCGCCTGTTAAAAGCATGCTCCCATTCACTGTAAGCGTTGCTGATGGATTTGTTGTTCCAATACCGACATTGCCACTTGAGAGTAAAGTCATTACATTGATAGAGGCAATTTCATCTCTGAATATGAATTTACCCTGACCAGCACTATGGTCGCCACCTGTAGACTGAATTACCCATAGCCTTCCTCCTGTTACACCTGTAGCATCAATCCAGACTGGCGCACCCCAAGTCGCATTTTTTGCTATATGAAGACCTGTATTTGGAGTCGTTGTTCCGATACCAACATTGCCATTTTCATTAATACGCATACGTTCTGATGTTGCGCCGCTTGCCGGCTTTGTACTGAATAATAAACCTCCGGATTCAGAACCAGAAGTATGGCCGGTAATCAAACCTGCAATTTCAGCAATATTAATATCAGTTGCGTCATTGTATGCCTGGAAAGCAAGCACTCCATAGTTTATTCCAGTATGATATCCGCGTATTGTAACATGGTTTGCTCCTCCCGACCTTCCGAAATTAAATATTGAATTTCCCTGAACCGATAAGGTAGCAGTAGGGCTTGAGGTACCAATGCCAAGGCGGAAATTTGTATTATCCCAATAAAGATTGGAACTGCTTGTAAGCGCTGAGGCATTGCTCCAGAAGGCCACCTGCGTAGCTGTTCCGCTGCCTGTAACCATGCTTGTATGGGTATGGTCGCTGTGCGCCGCTGAGTTTACCGAGCCGCTTCCAGCGAAACTGACAGCCCAGTCTGAAACTGCTGCGGAACCACTATATGCTGTTCCCGTTAATCCCGTTCCGGGAGTTAAGGAACTATGGCTATGAGATGGTAAATCAGCAGCTACTAATGCTCTGAATGTTGGTGTACCGGCGCTGCCATTCGGCGCTGCAAAAACATAATTTGCAGTTTGTGAATTGAATGACGCAGTCAGAGTGCCTGAGGATGTTACAGGTGAGCCTGAAACCGAAAAAACAGAAGGCATAGAAAGTCCTACACTCGTTACAGTTCCTAAGGTTGGCGTCGTCCATGAGGGCGTTGATGATGCTCCTGTTGATGAAAGCACTTGTCCTGAAGTGCCAAAGCTTAGTTCTGTTACTTGTCCGCTTCCATTGGAGTAAAATAGTTTCCAGTTGCCTGCTGTGTGGTCGCTTGTAGATGTTATTGCGTGTGATTGATTGTGAAGCTGCGTGTGAGTGTGATTACCTGTTGCAACCTGTGTGGCGCCTGTTCCGAAATCTATCGCCCATGTTGTCGCTGTTGAACCATCATAATTGCTGCCTGTGAGGCCTGAACCTCTGGTAAGCGTAGTATGAGAATGCGTGGCATTGGCAAAACTGGTGTTACTGTATCCGCTGGCCGTAAATGCCGTTCCATTGTACAATAAAAACTGATTAGCGGTATATGATGAAGCGTTTGTGCCGCCATTTGCAATGGATACAGGTGAGGATAATGAAATGGTATTAGATGCTATTGAAATTCCAGTCCCTGGAGTATAGGTTCCTGCAGGCCCGACTAAAGAAGTTCCCGTTCCCCATGTACCGCCTGTCTTAGGGCCAAAAATAGTGTTTGATGTAGTGTTGATATAGAAATCACCATCAACACCTGTGCCGGCAGTTGGATCGCTTGCACCACTTAATACAGAATAACCATTCGTGCCATTGGTTCCGTCAACTCCATTGGTTCCGGGGGTTCCCTGAATTCCCTGCAAGCCTTGTTCTCCCTGAATTCCCTGCGATCCCTGTGTGCCTTGCGGGCCGATTAATGATGTTCCCGCTCCCCATGCTCCCTCTGTCTTTGGACCAAAAATCTGGTTAGTCGTTGTATTGATATAAAAATCTCCATCCAGTCCCTCGGATGTGGGATATATTGTTCCGGATAAAATGGTTTTTCCATCTGTTCCATTAATGCCGTTTGTGCCATTGGTTCCATCTGCTCCATTTGTGCCATTTGCTCCGGCTATTCCCTGAGGACCCTGCTGCCCTCTTACATGTCCCGCATTGATGGCGCTTCCGCTGCTGAATATAATAAATAAACTGTCATTGGAAACATATGTATTTGTGATGCCGATGCCATTATCACCGGTATTTCCCTGAATACCCGGAATACCTTGCTCTCCCTGTATGCCCTGGTCTCCTTGAATTCCCAGTGGCCCCTGTGCGCCTCTGACATGACCTGCGTTTACAATTGTACTGTTGCTATAAACAAGGAACAAACTGTCATTGGCAATATAGGAACTGGTAATTCCAATACCATCCTGTCCGGCATTTCCCTGTATTCCCTGTAAACCCGGTTCCCCCTGAATACCCTGAAGACCAGTAACTCCGTCAACTCCGTCCAGTGATATTACTTCCCATGCTACTCCGTTCCATACATAAGATTTTTTATCTGCTGAATTGTAATATGCATAATTTAACTGTGGGCTTGATGGTGCTGTTGCAAAAGTTCCAAGCCAAGTGAGAGAAACACCGTTCTGCCCTGCCGGAGCCTGAAACTCCACCCAGTTCGTATTGTCTAAGTATGGCTGAAAGATCGAATTAAAAGTAGCAGCAGCCTGGCAAATCCACATAGAGTTAACCAGTGAATCACCAGTGGAACGGTCGAATACATAGTCGCTGGGATTATAATCAGTACCTGTAACCCAAGCACCGCGATTGGTGAGGCCGGTTCCGGCAGCGCCCTGTGGCCCCATGGGACCGGTGTTACCGTCAACACCATCCTGTGCAAGAATGTCCCAGGAAGAGCCATTGAAAATATATGCTTTTTTATCGGTAGTATTGTAATAAACATTGTTGAGAGCAGGCGAAGCAGGAGCAGCGGCAAGATTACCGAGCCAAGAGATAGAAATACCATTAATGCCGTTTGCTCCATCTTGTCCGGCCACACCCTGTATTCCCTGTTCTCCCTGAAGTCCTCTCACATAACCCGCATTGATGGTTTGGTTGTTTGATAGAAGAATATAAAGACTGTCATTAAGAATATAAGAGTTAGTAACACTGACTCCGTCAGCGCCGGGCAATCCCTGTATTCCCTGGTCGCCCTGTGTACCCTGTAATCCCTGCGGCCCCACTACATAGCCTGCATTGAGCGTAGTTCCATTGGAGAGCGTAATATATAAACTATCGTTTTGAACTAATGTGCTTGTTATACCAACACCATCCTGCCCGTTGATCCCGTCGCTGCCGGCTGATCCCTGTGGCCCTTGTGGTCCCTGGTTGCCGCTGGCCGCATACAAAGCATAGGGTACCGATAATAATTGAGTAACACCCATTTCAGAAAAGGTGTTACCGCCTGTGGCGTCCATTTCTATCTTTATGAAATAGGGTCCATTTGCCCAGTGGATGCTGTCAATAATACCTGTCACATTACTACCATTACCAATCTCCAGGTTCACCAACCCAAAGGCATTGGTGGTAGCAGCATGTTCCTCGGAATACACGGCTGCTCCTGTTGAACTGCCCTGAAGCAGGGAAATACGGAAACTTACATTCTGATTTTGCAAAACATTACCGCCGACATTGCGGGCTACTGCCTGGTATTTGAAGGCATAGGGCGCCTGTGCATAAGTATATAAACCTGCTAAGACAAACCAAATAAAAACATATAGTTTTTTCATATTTTTGAATTTAATATTGAACAAAAAAGAGGAGTATTTTTTACTCCTCTCAAAAATATACATTAATAAATATATCCCCAAATTTTGATAATGGGTATTTTATTTTTTGGCAGAAGGATTTAAAATAGAATTGATCTTTTCAATCTCAGTTTTTAATTTATCTATTTCCTGAGTTTTTAATTTTAACTCCGCGTTATCAGATTTCAGGATGGAATTTTCGTTTACAATTTTATCAATTAATTTTTGCTGTTCTTTGATTGCTTCCACTAAAATCGGGGTGAGGCGGGAATAATCAACTGATTTAAACCCGGTGTTGTCTGTAATCACCACTTCAGGATAAATTTTTTCGATTTCCTGCGCAATGAACCCGATTTGCTTAGTATTCAAAAAGTCTTTTTCAGGAAATTCTTCGGTCTTCCAGAAATAGTTCACACCCTGAATCTGCAGTAATTTTGACAAAGAGTTTTCAAGAGGAGCAACATTCTTTTTATACCGGATATCGGAGCATGCGCCGATGGATCCGGTATAGCAGATATTTCCGGATACGGAAAGTTTTTGAGAGGGAGTAAGAGTTCCTATTCCAACGTTACCGCCCATAAGCGCAATACGGTTATTGGCATTTATAGTAAGATAATCATCAAGGTCTTCTTCAATATATGCATTGTTTGCATCGCCGAAGGTTATGCGGGCGCCGTAACCATAAGAGCTGATCGGCCCGAAAAGGTTCAGGATGTTTCCGGTTGATCCTGCCCCATTTGCCCAGATGGTTCCCTCCACTTCAAAGGTGTGGGTGGTGGGCATTCTGTAGATACCTACCCTCCATGCATTGAAATCACCGCCGATCAGTGGCGTGCCTCCGTTCCAGTTATTTCCGATGAATAATTTATCATCTCCTGCCTGGCTGTAACCGGCTCCGTAACCTATGAAAAGATTGCCGCTTCCCGTAGCGTTTTTCCCAGCCTCGCTCCCAATGAAAACATTGTTTGAACCGGTCAGGTTATAGTAACCAGCGCTTTGTCCCAGATAGGTATTTTCTTCGCCTGTGGTATTACTGCTTCCGCTGTAAGCGCCATAAAACGAATTCCACCCGTTTCCTGTATTCTTTTCTCCGCTGTGATGCCCCACAAAAGTATTGTGCGAACTGGCGCCGTTTTCATAACCGGCGCTTTCACCAATGCAAACATTATTAATACCGTCAGTATTGTGAGCGCCACTAACCGTACCGATAAATATGTTATTGGCGCCTGTTGTATTGGTCATCCCTGTGCTTTTTCCGAGAAAAACATTATCATGCCCGATGGTATTATCATGGCCGGAATTCAAACCGAAAAAATGATTATTATAGCCGGTGGTATTCTTATAACCGCTTTCATTTCCGAGGAAGATATTGTCTCCCCCTGTGCCGCCTGTTCCTTCACAATACCCGCTTCTTCGCCCGATGTAAACATTATTGGTACCTGTAGTATTATAATATCCGCTTTCATCGCCGATGAAGGTATTTGAATAACCGGTAGTGTTTCCATATCCGGACAGGTTGCCAATAAAGCTGTTTGAATATCCCTGCGTGTTTGTATATCCTGCGCCGCGTCCGAGAAAGACATTATAGCAACCGGTAATGCCAAATGTACTGTTCGTGTTTTTCCCCGCTTCCGTGCCGAGAAAGACATTGTGCGAACCGGTCTGGTTTGTAATACCGGCCTGGTATCCCATATAAATATTACTGTTTCCCAGTGTATTGTTATAACCGGCGCTTGAACCCATGAAAATGTTATATACTCCTGTAGAATTTGTGAATCCGCTCTGGTTGCCCAGGAAGATATTATCAGTACCTGTTGTATTCATTTTTCCGGCCATAATACCGATGAATACGTTTTGATAACCGTCAGTATTTGTGAAACCCGATTCATCGCCTATGAAAATATTCTGGTATCCGCTTGAATTGCTGAATCCGGAACGGTTTCCTTCAAATACATTTTTATATCCTGTAATATTATTTTTTCCTACCTGGTTACCGAGGAAAACATTTGCCTGTCCGTTAACATTCATGGCCCCTGCTTCTGATCCGATGAACACATTATCTCCGGCAGAGGTATTGTAGCGCCCGGCAAGAGCGCCTATGAAAATATTCTGTGTGCCTGATGAATTTGATATCCCAGCGCTATCGCCGATAAATACGTTCTGAATACCATTCTGGTTGGTGCGGCCCGATTTGTTGCCGATAAATACATTGGAATAACCGGTTTCATTGCCGTACCCTACTTCATTTCCAATCATCACATTGGCATAACCTGTGGTATTTGTATAACCGGCCTGGTCGCCCATGAAAATATTATTAGCGCCTGTAATGTTATTCATACCTGCCGAAGCGCCGATAAATAAATTTTGATTTCCTATTGTATTATATACTCCAGACCAGTCGCCGATAAAAATATTCTGAAGCCCTGTTGTGTTGCTGTAACCGCACCTATCGCCGATAAACACATTCTTATATCCTTCGGTATTACTATAACCGACCATATTACCAAGGAAAACATTGGAATGTCCGATTTGATTTGAGAACCCGCTTTGAATACCGATGAAAACATTGTTGCCGGCAGTTGTATTGTTTTTTCCGGCGTACGGTCCGATAAAAATATTATCAGAGCCGTCAGTATTCGTTAACCCGGTTTCATCGCCGATAAATATATTCTGGTTTCCGTTGGTATTTGAAAACCCTGAACGGTTACCTATATAAACATTTTTTGTACCATAAATATTATTTTTTCCAACCTGGTTGCCAAGGAAAACATTTGACGAGCCGGTTACATTAAACGCCCCTGCTTCGGTTCCTATAAACACATTATCGCCGGCAAAGGAATTATTTTTTCCAGCCAGCGCGCCGATGAAAATATTTTGTGCTCCGGTTTGATTGCTTAATCCGGCGCTGTCGCCGATAAATACGTTTTGAAAGCCTGTCCCGTTGTTATTGCCGACTCGATTCCCCAAAAAAACATTGGAATAACCCGTTGTATTATAATATCCGGATGCAACCCCAATCATCACATTGGCATAGCCGGTAGAATTCCAGTAACCGGTTTGTACGCCCATAAAAATATTATCGGAACCGGTAGCGTTACCATACCCGGCAAAAGAACCCATGAAAATATTCATACTGCCAGTAGTGTTGAGATACGCCGACTGATTTCCAATAAAAATATTTTGATTTCCCTCAGTATTTGAATAACCTGAACGATTTCCAAGAATGATATTCCAGCTACCGGAAATATTTTTCAACCCGACTTCATTTCCTATCATCACATTTGAATAACCGGTTGTATTAAGATACCCGGCCTGTGAACCGATAAAAACATTGTCGTAGGAAGTAGTGCTTGATCGGCCTGCAGCCACGCCGATAAAAGTATTCTGGGTGCCTGACTGATTATAAAACCCTGCACTGTCGCCCATAAATATATTCAGGAAACCGTCAACATTATTATAGCCTGAACGATTGCCCAGAAACAGGTTGCTCCAACCGTTAATATTTTTAAGACCGACCTGGTTGCCAAGAAATACATTCGCAGAGCCCGATGTATTATTCTTTCCTGCTTCAGAACCGACAAATACATTATCTCCTGAGAGGGTGCAGGATTTTCCGGCAGCATATCCTATATAAATATTCTGTTCACCGGACATATTAAAGTAACCGGCGCTATCGCCCATAAAAACATTTTGTTTTCCCATTGCATTTGAATACCCCGCTTCTTCTCCTATGAACACATTAGAGCTACCTGCGTTGTTGCTATACCCGGCATCTTTTCCTACAAATACGTTGGATGCACCTGACGTATTCGAATATCCGCTCTGGAACCCGAAGAATGAATTGTGAGAACCAATGTCATTGCTGTATCCGCTTTTATATCCTAAGAATGTGTTGTATGAACCGCCCTGATCCGTATAACCGGACTGGTATCCCAAGAAGGAATTGAATACTCCGCCGGTGACGTGGATACCTGCTTCATGCCCGATAAAATAATTGGATGGAGTGAGCCGCATATATCTTGTAGCGGTTCCTCCGCCCACATCTTCCACGCCAAATCCCGCATCCGGATCATTTGTATAAATTCTTGTACTATCGGCATTGACTAAAAGTAAATTATTGGTTGTTGATTTTGACGAACTTTTTCCGCTCACGGCAAAACTTCCCCTGTTCTGCGCTTTCGAAGGATCATCTTTTACCCAGAAATGGATGCTGTCATTGTAAACCGCCATTACAGTTTTGCCTCCTTTATCTAAAATCTCAAATAAAGGTTCATTGTCCGGAGCGCTTGCATCGGCAACAATCTGAACACGTCCGGCAGGAGTAGTTGTTCCGACACCGAGTTTTGTTCCGTTCTGATAGATAAGAGAGTTTCCAAACGTACTGTCAGAAATAAATTTGGGGATGTAATTGGCAGTTCCGTTTGAAGTAAGTCCTGCAGGTACATTCTGCCAGGAAGCAATGCCATTGATATCAGAAGTAAGAACTTTACCGGCAGCGAGCGTGCCTCCGTCATCAATGCGGATATTTCCTAGCACATCTAATGCGGCCAGGGGAGTTGCAGTTCCTACACCCAGCCGGTTAGTTGAGTTATCCCAAGTCAATAAATTATTAGAGGTAACTGTTGAAGTACCGTTCCAAAATGTGATTTTATTAGATGTACCGGTACCGGTAATCATATTGGCGTGTGTGTGATTCCCCTGGGCGGTTGTTCCTGCTGTGGTTCCGAAATTTGCAGCTACTGTAAAGGAAGGATAAGTACCCGTTATACTGATTCCCGATCCGTTAGATAATGATACGGTTTGATCCGGGGCTGTATTTGTTATAACACCGCCTGCGAGATTAATACCCGTACCTGCCGTATAAGTTCCTGCGGGGCCCACTAACGAAGTTCCGCTTCCCCATGTTCCTCCGGTTTTCGGACCGAATATTATATTTGTTGTTGTATTGATGTAAAAATCTCCATTAACACCTGTGCCTCCTGTCGGATCGCTTGTTCCGCTTAATACAGAATAACCGTTTGTTCCGGGATTGCCCTGTAAACCCTGAATGCCTTGCAATCCCTGTAAACCTTGCGGCCCCACAACATAGCCTGCATTAAGCGTATTGCCATTAGAGAGCATAATATACAAGGTGTCGTTTTGTATCACCGTTGATGTAATACTTACTCCATCCTGTCCGTTGAGTCCGTCGTTTCCTGCCGGCCCCTGCGGGCCCTGGATACCGCTTGCCGCATACAATGCATACGGCACCGACAACAACTGGGATGTTCCCATTTCAGTATAAGCAATGCCGCCTGCCGGATCCATTTCAATCTTTATATAAAAAGATGATATGCCCCAACTGATCGTTGAAAAATTTCCGGTTGGGTTATTCCCGTTTCCTATCGTAAGATTAACCAAACCAAAAATATTCGTCGTGGCAGCGTGCTCTTCCGAATATACAACTGTTCCTGTTGAACTGCCCTCAAGAATACTGATTTTAAAACTCACCGCCTGGTTGGCGATTACATCTCCCGTGTTGTTGCGCGCTATTGCCTGGTATTTGAAAGCATGAGGCGCCTGGGCCTGAAGCAAAGAAATATTTATTAGCAATGCTACAATGCTAAGGAATACTATTTTTTTCATAGAACTAATTTTTTTAAAGAGAATTATTAAATATAATACTTTCAAAATTAAAAAATTTCAGGTAGTTACAAAAAACAAAAAGGGTTTTATTATAACATAAAACCCCCATTGGATAAGTTTAAGAATAAAATTATTTCTTTATTCTAAACACTTAATTTACTTTTTGGTGCTTCCTATAAGCAATTTGATGCTTTCGATTTCTGCTTTGAGTTTATCAATTTCCTTGTTTTTGCTTTTGTTTTCATTTTGTAAGGCTTCAATCTGCTTTTGCTGGGTTTCGTTTTGCTTAATCAATTCCTGAACTGCGACAAGTCCGACTCCTGCAACATCAGCGGCAGATAAATACCTGGCAACATCCTTGTTATTATTATCACCGGTTCCAAATGTATCATAAAAATCTTCAGCAAAAGGCCATATATGATATTCATTTGTTTCCTTATAGTACCAGCCCTGCAAATCCATAGTTTCTATTTTTGAAAGGATATCCTGTTTGTCAAGTTTTTTAAACCGGTCTTTAAATTCTCTTGAAGAACCATTTGTCCAGGCGCCACCAACAGATAAATAAGCTCCATTTCCATTAGTAGGTGCATTCCCAACTTGAATAGGATATGTAGTAGAAGCTCTGTTAAACGCTGTAAAACCATTTTTTAATATCGTCAAAGCATTTGAACGCAACGTACTTGTTCCGTTGCCGATAACAAAAAGAGGGTCGGTGGGAATCCAGTTTGTTTTATCGCCGGAAATAATATTCCATGTGCCAAAAACAGTAGAGCAAAGAGATTGAGCGGTTACAGACATGCCTATTGAAAAGGCGCTGTTTCCGGTAGCATTACTTAAATAACCCATGGAAGTGGATAATAAACCGCTTGAAGTATCCCTGTATCCGAAAGCCATAGAATAAATCCCCGAAGAAACCACACCGAATCCGACAGCAATAGACTTCATACCTGTAGCTTTAGTATGATTTTCAATTATTGTTGATGGAGGTTGTAAATAAGTATACGGAGCGCCAATTGCTATAGCGTTTTGATTAAGAGCTTCGGCACAAAGACCTGCAGCGAATGCGTTGGTTCCATTGGTTGTACAATTGGTACCCAGGGCAAATGATCCCATACCTCTGGCCTGTGATCCTAAACCAAATGCGGCGGAATACGGGTCGTATGCCGTTGTATATTGCGATAATGGATTCCCAATTGAATCAACTCCCTGCGAGCCGAAAGCGAAGCTTCCCATTCCCAATGCTGAAGCTTTCTGCCCAAAAGCATAAGCATTTATATTTAAAGATTGTGACCCATCGCCGAAAGCGAAAGAATTTAAACTTTTGGCCACGGCATTTTTCCCTATAGCGGTTGAATAATCTCCCCGCGCATACGACATATATCCAAATGCCTGAGACCAGTTTCCTTTGGCCTTAGATTCATAGCCTATTGACATTGAATTATAGCCAATGCTGTCAGGACTTTCAACAAGCACTCTTCCTGCCAGAAATGCTTCTTTTTTAGGGAACCATACGATTCGGGCTTCGCTCGGATTTATTATGGCAATATTTGTAGAATCCGGCGATATATTGAAATAATCCAATACTCCTGTTTTTGTCGAACTTTTTCCGCTAACCGCAAAAGATCCCCGGTTTTGTGCTTTCGAGCCACCAGTTGCATTTTTTACATAAAAATGAGCGCCTGTTGGCCATACGACAAATACTGTTGAGCCGGTATTATCTTTTATTTCAAATAAAGGTATGGAGTCGGGGGTGGACGAACTTCCCTGTATCACAAACCTGCCAACCGGTGTAGTTGTTCCTAATCCTATATACGTTCCATTTTGATAAAGCAATGAATTATCAAAGGAAGATGAAGTAACGAATTTGGGAATATAATCAGCATATCCTGTTGAACTGGTAATTGCAGGCATTTGCCATGAAGCAACTCCGTTAGCATCGGAGGTCATAACTTTTCCGGCTCCAAGCGATCCCCCATCGTCCATCCTGATATTTCCTGAAACATCCAATGCGGTTACAGGATTTGAAGTACCAACACCCAACCTGTTGGTAGAATTATCCCATGATAGCAAATTGTTCGATGTAACGGTAGAAGCCCCGTTCCAGAAGGTTATATTATTGTTCGCGCCTGTACCTGTAACCATATTGGTGTGTGTGTGATTCCCCTGGGCTGTTGTTCCTGCTATAGTTCCAAAATCAGCAGCAACTGTAAATGAGGGATTAATACCAGAAACAGTTATTCCGGAACCACTTAATAAAGACACAGTTTGATCGGGAGCCGTATTTGTTATTACACCGCCTGTGAGATCAATTCCTGTACCGGGTGTATATGTTCCCGCAGGACCAATTAACGAAGTACCGGTTCCCCAAGCACCACCGGATTTTGGACCAAATATTATATTGGTTGATGTATTGATATAAAAATCTCCATCCAAGCCTTCAGAAGTAGGATCCACGGTTCCCGATAAAATCGTTTTTCCGTCTGTCCCGTTTATTCCATTGATCCCATCGGCTCCGTTTATACCATTGGTCCCGGCTATACCCTGAAGCCCCTGGGGTCCTCTCACATGCCCGGCATTCACTGTGCTGCCGCTGCTGAGCGTTATAAATAAACTATCGTTTTGCACAAATGTATTCATTATACCAATGCCGTTTGTTCCCGGTGTTCCCTGCAATCCCTGTAACCCCTGCGGCCCCACTACATAGCCCGCGTTGAGAGTATTTCCATTGGAGAGTGTTATATACAAGGTGTCGTTTTGAATCAATGTTGTTGTAATACTTACTCCATCCTGACCGTTCAAGCCATCATTACCTGCCGGCCCCTGTGGACCCGGTGTCCCGCTGGCAGCAAACAAAGCATACGGCACTGACAACAACTGGGATGTTCCCATTTCGGTATAAGCAACGCATCCTGTCGGATCCATTTCTATTTTAATAAAAAAGGACGATGTACCCCAGCTAATCGTTGAAAAATTTCCTGCCGGGTTATTCCCGTTCCCGATCGTAAGATTTACCAGTCCGAAAATATTGGTGGTTGCTGCATGTTCTTCAGAATATACAACTGTTCCTGTTGAACTGCCCTCAAGAATACTTATTTTAAAACTCACTGCTTGGTTTGCGATGACCTCCCCTATACCGTTTCGGGCTATTGCCTGGTATTTGAAAGATTGAGGCGCCTGGGCATGAAGCAAAGAAATATTTATCAGCAATGCTACAATGCTGAAGAATACTATTTTTTTCATAGAAATAAAATTTTTAAGTGAACTATATGTATATAGCTTTCAAAAGTAAAAAAATACAGGTAGTATACAAAAAAGAAAAGGGGTTTTATTCTAACATAAAACCCCCATTGGATATGATCAAAAAAACACAAAGACTATTTCTTGGCAGAAGTACTGATTACTGATTTAATATATTCGATTTCTGCTTTGAGTTTATCAAAATCCTGCACTTTTTCTTTTAAAGAATAATTTTCTTTCTGAATTGACTGGATAAGCGTCTGTTGATCCTGAATAGCTTTAATTAATACCGGAATAAGATCGGAATAATTAACTCCCAGAGTTTTTTCGCTATCATCGCCAACAATAACAGCCTCCTTTATCACATTTTGCAATTCCTGAGCAATTAAACCAAGTTTTGTAGATTTATTCACATCATTTTTCCAATTAAATGAAACGGGTCTTAATTTCATTACATCATTAATTCCATATTTAATGTTGTTAATATTGTCTTTAAGGCGAATGTCTGAAGTTTGAATGGTTCCATTTACTGCATAGACAGCAGTCCATCTTAAGGCAGAAGATCCTAAAGTAAAAGTATTATCGGATACAGGAGTAACGTTCCCGCCAAGTTTTAAATTTTTCCACAGAGAGTTAGTTCTGTCGTACGATTGAACATATCCGATGCCACCTGAATAAGCAATTTCCACTCCGGCGCCGGTGGTAGGCCAGTTTGCAGCACAAGCGCGAATGGTTCCATTAACATCAACATCGGTATCAGGAGTTTTTGTAACGCCGATACTACCAGAAACATACAGCCCATTCGTTGGGGGAGTAGTATTAGTCCCAATACAAACACCTCCATTGTTATCAACATAAAATTTGGTGTTTCCGGCAATTTGAACTCTTAATCCGTTTTCACTTGCTGAAGTTGCGTTAATATGAAGTCTTGAATTCGGGGAAGTTGTTCCGAGACCTACCTGAGAATCTGAAAAATCTCCATAAATAATAGGGGTTGCTGTATTAGAATTTGCAATGTAAAGTTTGTTTGAACCTGTTTCATCTTTTCCGGCATTATAACCAATAAAAACATTGCTTGCACCAACACCTGAATTTTGTCCTGCTTCATAGCCAATATAGGTATTATTATTTCCAGAACCAGTTTGTCCTGCATAAGTACCCAAACAAGTACTACCGTCGCCTGTGTTTGACATTCCAGCTCCACCTCCGAAAAATGAATTTCCTGTACCTGTGGCTTCATTTCCTGCTGCCATTCCTACATAAGTATTCAGGCCTCCTGTTGTATTCAATTGTCCGGTGCCATATCCGACAAAAACATTAAACAAGGAAGTAGTATTTGATAAGCCCGCATTCTGGCCAATAAAAACACCGGCCAGAGATGTTGTGGAACTGGATCCTGCCTTTTCACCTATAAATACATTAAAGCTACCGGTGCTTATTTTTGCGCCGGTTTTACTTCCAATGAAAACATTATTTGAAGCAGTTGTACCGGAGTACCCGGCGCTATCGCCAATGGCAACATTTTTTGTACCGGTTGAATTGGTATAACCCGCCAGATAACCCAAAAAGGTGTTCTGAGTTCCTGAAGTATTACCCCGTCCTGCATTGTACCCAATAAAGGCATTGTAATCAGCATTATTTGTAAAACCTGCTTCCTTCCCAAGAAATACATTGAATCTGCCGGTGGTATTTGTATATCCGCAACTATCACCGATGAATATATTGCTTTTTCCGGTGGTATTACTTTTTCCTGCCATATATCCGAGGAAAGAATTATTTGCCCCTGATGTGTTTGCCTTTCCGGCTTCAAATCCGACAAACAGGTTATAGCTGGCATTATTGTTATACCCGGCATCTTTGCCTAAGAATACGTTGTAGCCTCCTGTCTGGTTATAATATCCTGTATTGGACCCGATGTAAACATTATACGATCCGGTAGTATTGCTTCTCCCTGCGCTGCTGCCAAAGAATGCATTTGATGAACCTGAAGTATTGAGCATACCGGAATAATATCCGATAAAACTGTTATAATTGCCATCAATATTTGCATAACCTGCCGAGCGACCCATAATAACATTGAAATCACCAGTAGTATTATCGTGACCCGCCATATATCCTATGAATACATTGGAGTATCCGTCTTGATTTAAATATCCGCTTTCGTTGCCAATGAAAACATTCCGGTATCCGGTAGTATTACTGAAACCGCAATGATCTCCGATAAAAACATTCCGGTAGCCCGATGAATTATTGAAACCGGTACTGTCGCCCATGAAAATATTATAGTTCCCATTGCTGTTATTGAAACCGGCTCTCTGACCGATAAAATAATTCTGGCTACCTGTATTATTGTTCCTTCCGCTTTCTGTCCCGATAAAAACATTCTTCTGTCCGGTAGAATTAGCATAACCTGCATATTCGCCAATAAAAATGTTTTGAGAACCATTGACATCCTGCTGCCCTGCCTTGCTTCCTATATACACATTTCCTCCGCCTCCCTGGTGATTATAGCCAGACATATATCCAAAAAATGTATTGTCATTTCCTGTATTGGTAAATCCTGCCTGGTACCCGATAAATGAATTATAAGTATTTGAAGTAGTGCTGTACCCTGACTGGAACCCAAGAAAAACATTGAATTTCCCGGTGATGAGCGATTTTCCGCTCTGGTTACCAATGGCCACATTTTTATAACCCGTGGTATTTGAATACCCGGCGCTGTCGCCAATAAAAATGTTACTGAAACCAGAAGTGTTTGAATAGCCTGCCCTAAACCCGATAAAGGTATTTTTATAACCCGACGTATCATTATACCCGGCTTCATAACCCAAAAAATTATTATTTTTTCCAGAATAATTCACTCCTGAAGAAAGTTTTTTCCCTGCATCTCTTCCTGAAAGGAGGTTTTGTGTGTTCAGATGAAAATAACTGTTGGTTGTTGATTTTGAATCGCTTTTTCCGCTTACGGCAAAGGAACCCCTGTTTTGGGCTTTGCTGCCATCATCTTTTACCCAGAAATGAACGCTGTCCTTATAAACTATCATTACGCTCTGACCGGATTTATCTTTGATTTCAAAAATAGGTTCCGTAACTGCGGCATTGGCATCCTGCTGTATCATAAACCGTCCTGAAGGATTCGTAGTACCTACGCCAATCTTTTTCCCGTTCTGATACATGAGAGATGTATCGAGAGATAAAGTAGCATCGAATTTTGGAATATAACTTGAAAGGCCTGTTCCGGTAATTCCGCTGTTATTATTTACAAAGTTTACCCAGGCGCCGTTTTCATAAAATTCAAATTTATTGGTTGTGGAATTGTACCTGGTCATTCCGTTTACAGGAGTCACCGGCTGCTGGGCTGTAGTACCGATAGGCAGCGTAAGAGAAGCCGTCCCGGGCATAATAGCGTTGGATGCCAAACTCACTGTCCAGGTTCTGTCAGCGGCAAGAGTTTGTGATCCGGTAGAGAGAGAAATCTGGTTGGCAGTTCCGCTGATGGTAAGCGACCTGCTTGTGGTAACTGCATCTGTTATTCCATACCCTGAAATAGTCGTTGGAGTGCTTGTTATAGTAGACCATGCATTATTATGAGCAGGAATATCGGCAGAAACCAAAGCCCTGAATGTTGGAGCTCCTGCAGAACCGTTGGGAGCTGCAAAAACATAGTTGGCGGTTTGAGAAGCAAGGGTGGCTGTTAAGGTACCTGAAGTAGTAACAGGAGAACCTGAAACCGAGAAAATAGAGGGCATAGATAAAGCCACACTGGTTACACTTCCCGATGCGGGAGTAACCCATGACGGCGCAGTTGACGCACCTGTTGAAGAAAGAACCTGGCCTGAAGTACCGAACCCTAATTCTGTGATCTGGCCAGTAGCGTTGGAATAGAATAACTTCCAGTTACCCGCCGTATGATCGCTTGTGGACGTCATAGTATGTGAACGGGCATGATCATTAGAATGTGTATGATTACCTGCGGCAACCGTAGTGGCTGTTGTGCCAAAATTTACACTGAAAGTATTGCTGGAAAGCGAGAGCCCTGTGCCTGCAGAATATGAAATCGGAGTATCCCATGTAACATGTGTATTGGGACTTGTTCCATGAACCGTGAGAACCTGTCCATCTATACCATGACTGCCAGAATAATCATAAATATGTCCATAATACATATTAATATAATTAGCATCATTATAACCCAAGCCTAATATATTTGCATTCGTGATTGATTTTGAATTCATATCAATATTATAGGAGCCGGCACTATTACCGTTTGCCAGTGTTTGTGCCAGCGTTTGTGTGGAATTTACAGTAAAATTAGGATAAGAACCGGTTATGGATATCCCTGTTCCGTTATTAAGGGAAACCGTTTGATCAGGAGAAGTATTGGTAACAGTAAAATTTGGATAAGTGCCAGTAACAGAAATGCCAGTACCGTTAGTAAATGCCACGGTTTGGTCAGGAGCAGTATTGGTGATGGTACTGCTGGCTATATTGATACCAGTACCTGCAGAATAGGTTGTGTTATTATCAGCAGCAGGCAGCCAGTTTGATCCGTTGTATTTTAAAACCTGACCGTTCGTTGCGCTCATAGAATTTAATTTGGCTGATGTAACACTGCCATCGTTTAGTTTTAAAGTAGTAACTGCATTATCGGCAATTGTCAGCGCTGCAGAACCGGTAACATCACCCGTGTGCGTGGCATTGGGATTTGCATTGGTAATAGTGAAGTTCGGATAAGTACCTGTAACAGTTATTCCGGTTCCATTAGTCATAGTGACAGTCTGGTCTGGTGCTGTATTGGTGATGGTATTGCTTGCGATGTTGATACCTGTTCCTGCAGTATAAGTTCCTGCAGGGCCAACCAGAGAAGTTCCGGAACCCCAGGCACCACCCGTTTTAGGGCCAAAAATTGTATTTGTAGCAGTATTGATGTAGAAGTCTCCGTTAATACCTTCGGTAGTGGGGTTAACTGTTCCATTCAATACGGTTTTACCATTTATGCCGTCAGCGCCGTCAGGCCCGACAAGAGAAACACCGGAACCCCAGGCGCCTGAAGTTTTTGGGCCAAAAATATAATCGGAAGTAGTATTAATATAAAAATCACCATCAACACCTTCAATTGTGGGATCTACAGTTCCGCTAAGTACGGTTTTCCCATTGGTTCCGTTTGTCCCGGCAGTGCCCTGTGGTCCTTGCGGACCCTGAATACCAGCAGTTCCATTGAGGTTTACACCCCAGTTTGTATATGTACCGCTTCCTGTTATAGTGGTTATATCGGCTACCATAGCGCCGGTTCCTGCAGTATAAGAAGTTACAGAACCTTCCATTTTATTGGAAGCATCATATGCTATAACAATATTTTGTCCTGCAGTATAGGCTAAGTTTGCAGCAACCGTTAAATTTTTTGTACCTGTACCGATTAACAGAGAAGTAGTGGAAGTAGTGGCATATTTATCGCCAGCAGTACCCTGCGGCCCCTGTATCCCTTGCGGCCCGACTATAGAAGTTCCTGTGCCCCATGAACCGGAAGTTTTAGGACCAAATATAGTATTGGAAGCAGTGTTGATAAAAAAGTCTCCTTCGCTGCCCTGTGTTGTGGGATTCGAAGTTCCGTTTAAAATGGTTCGTCCGTTGATACCGTTTGTTCCGGCAGTACCCTGCGGGCCGATGAGAGAAGTACCCGTACCCCATGAACCGGCAGTTTTTGGGCCAAACATATAATGCGAAGTAGTGTTTACGTAGAAATCTCCGTCAACTCCCTGAGTCGAGGGATCGGATGTGCCGCTCAAAACAGTTTTTCCGTTTGTGCCGTTTGCACCATTAGATCCATCTTGTGCCAGTGTTTGCCATGAACCGCCATCATAGATATATGATTTTTTATCCGTTGAATTATAGTAAGCCTGATTCAGTGTAGGGCTGCCGGGTGCAGAAGCAAAAGTACCTAACCATGAAATGGAAATACCGTTTGTTCCTGCCGCACCCGTAGAACCTGTAGCGCCGGTGGCTCCATCCTGGGCAATTATCTGCCATTGTGTTCCATCGTAAATATATGATTTTTTATCGGTTGTATTATAATATGCCTGATTTAATGCAGGACTTGAGGGAGCTGTTGCAAAGGAACCCAGCCATGAAACTGAAATACCTATAGGCCCCTGAATACCCTGAATACCTTGTATGCCTTGTATTCCCTGCGGCCCCTGAGATCCGGTCAATCCGTCCTGCGCAAGTGTCTGCCATGAACTTCCATTATAAATGTAAGATTTTTTATCAGTGGAATTATAATATGCCTGATTTAATGTGGGACTTGAGGGCGCTGTTGCCAATGTGCCAAGCCATGAAATTGATATGCCATTGTTTCCGGTAAGCCCCTGTATGCCCTGAATTCCCTGAGGTCCCTGAGCGCCGTCTTGTGCGATTACTTGCCAGGCCGAGCCATTCCAGATATACGATTTTTTATCGGTAGAATTATAATACGCCTGGTTTAAAGAAGGGGAAGGAGGATCAGAAGCATAAGTACCGAGCCAGGCTATTGATATACCGTCTTGTCCATTTGTTCCGGTAACTCCAATAGGCCCCTGAATACCCTGCGGCCCTGTATTACCATCCTGTGTGAGAATCTGCCATGTATTACCATCAAAGATATATGATATTTTATCTGTAGAATTATAGTACGCCTGATTCAGTGTCGGGCTGGAAGGTGCAGAAGAATAAGTACCCAGCCAAGAGACAGAGATGCCATTGAGACCGGGAATGCCCTGAATACCCTGATCTCCCTGTAAACCCTGTAAGCCCTGCGGTCCCTGAGCGCCGTCAATTCCGTCCTGAGCAAGAACCTGCCATGTGTTGCCATCAAAAACATATGATTTTTTATCAGTAATGTTATAATACGCCTGGTTTAAAGAAGGAGTAGCCGGAGCAGTAATAAATCCTCCAAGCCAGGAGATTGAAACACCATTTTGTCCTGAAGGACCCTGAATACCATCTTGTGCAAGAATCTGCCAGATTTCGCCGTCAAAAATATAGGATACTTTATCAGTGGAATTATAATAGGCATAGTTTATATTCGGAGTAGCAGGAGCAGATGATAAAGTCCCAAGCCAGTAAACAGATAAACCATCCGTTCCGGCAGGTCCCTGATTGCCCGGAATACCTTGCGGTCCCTGTACACCATTCGTGCCGTCCTGAGCGAGAATATCCCATGAAGCGCCATTATAAATGTAAGATTTTTTATCTGTGGAATTATAATATGCCTGATTTAATGCAGGACTAGAGGGTGCTGTAGCCAACGTACCAAGCCATGAAACAGAAATGCCATCAACACCATTTATCCCGGCAGTCCCCTGATCTCCCTGAATACCCTGAAGCCCTGGTTCTCCCTGGATACCCTGCGGTCCCTGTACTCCGTCAACTCCATCCTGTGCAATGACATCCCAAGCTGCTCCATTCCACACATATGATTTTTTATCCGATGAATTATAATATGCAAAATTCAATTGAGGGCTTGACGGAGCAGTTGCAAATGTGCCGAGCCAGGTGAGCGAAATACCGTTTTGTCCGGCTGGCGCCTGGAACTCTATCCAGTTTGTATTGTCTAAGTAAGGCTGAATGGTCGAATTAAAAGTAGCAGTAGCCTGGCATATCCACATTGAGTTGACTAATGGCTCATTTGTGGAACGGTCAAAGACATAATCACTGGGATTATAATCTGTACCTGTTACCCATGCTCCGCGGTTAGTAAGACCTGTTCCTGCAGCGCCGGCTGGTCCCTGTGGACCGATTGGGCCAGAGTTGCCATCAGCACCGTCTTGTGCAAGTATGTCCCATGATGTACCATTAAAGATATATGATTTTTTATCGGTTGTGTTGTAATAAGCATTGTTCAAGGAGGGTGTTGATGGCGCTGTGGCTAAATTTCCCAACCAGAGAATGGAAATACCATTGACACCATTTTGTCCGTCATTTCCGGCAGTACCCTGTAATCCCTGCGGCCCCTGTGCGCCTCTCACATAACCTGCATTAATCGTAGTACTGTTCGATAAAACTAAAAATAAACTGTCGTTGAGTATATATGAATTACTTATACTCACTCCGTCCTGTCCGGTATTACCCTGTACTCCCTGATCACCCTGTATGCCTTGCAATCCCTGTAAACCCTGCGGCCCCACAACATAGCCTGCATTGAGCGTATTACCATTGGAGAGCGTAATATACAAGGTATCGTTTTGAATCAATGTTGTTGTAATACTTACTCCATCCTGACCGTTCAATCCGTCATTTCCGGCAGGCCCCTGCGGCCCCTGTGTCCCGCTGGCTGCATACAAAGCATAGGGTACTGATAATAACTGGGACGTACCCATTTCTGTATAAGCAATGCCTCCTGCCGGGTCCATTTCAATTTTTATGTAATAGGATGATGTGCCCCAACTGATTGTTGAGAAATTTCCTGTCGGGTTATTCCCGTTACCGATAGTAAGATTAACCAGTCCAAAAATATTGGTTGTGGCTGCGTGCTCTTCCGAATATACGACTGTTCCCGTTGAACTACCCTCGAGAATACTTATTTTAAAACTCACCGCCTGGTTTGCGATTACATCGCCCGTGCTGCTGCGGGCTATAGCCTGGTATTTGAAGGCCATCGGAGATTGTGCAAAAGACACAACCATTGCACCCAGCAATAAAGCAAGGGCAAGAATATTTTTTTTCATAAAACTTTAAGTTTAATGTTTTGTAACTTTGAATGTTTTTACAAGTTTGTTACCGGAAGAAATTCTGACAAAATAATCGGCTGCAGGATAATTAGATAAATTAAGTTGTTTTTTTGATTTGTTTTCCATATAAGATTTGTCAATCAGTTTTTTCCCCTGCATATCTATCAATTCAATTAAAACTGCTGCATTGCCGGGAATTTCCCAGTCAAGATTCAGCAATTGAGAGGTAGGATTCGGATACAGGGATATATTCAGATTTTCTTCAATGTTTTCAACTACAACAATGTCATATCTTGATTGCTGGAACCCCTGCGTAAGGATATGCCCGCCGGCAGAATCCGTTTCGATAACCGGTTCGCCCAATGTCCAACTTAGCGAAACAGTACCATTTTCAAAATAATTGCCTGAGGAAGATATTACTTCAGGAGCCAGGCTCTGGCAAAAAGCAACATGGTAGCTTAATAAGCCGATGATGATTATTGTTATTTTTTTCATAATGTTAGAAATTTAATTTTCCCAAATTTATATATTTTTTTTAATAACTGCAAACAAAATAATGCTATTTTACACCCATTTTAAAATTTAATACCCATAATAAGCTGGTCATCGATCTGTTCAAGAGCGCCCCGCCATGTAACCGACTCCTGTTCTATGAGTTCTCTTTGCTCAGCCATAGGTTTATCGTGTATCCGCAATAAAAATTCTTTAAAACGCTTATACATATACTTTTTCCCCCTTTCTCCGCCAAACTGGTCAGGGAACCCGTCAGAAAACAGATAAACAATATCGCTCTTCTGAACATCAATTTCATAATTTGTAAAAGGAATATCAACCCGGTCGTGTATCCCGATAGGCATAGGATCGCCGTCATATTCGATTATTTCATTGTTACGTATCACGATCAGCGGGTTGTTTGCTCCTGAGAACTCGAGTTTCCCGACATCATAATGAAAAGCTACCATGGCAATATCCATACCGTCTTTTTGTTCTCCTTCTTTGCCTGTCTGGTTTAATGATTTAATGATATAATTTCTTAATTTATTCAGGACTTCGTTTGCATGTTTAATATCCGGCCGGTTACATATTTCATTTAATGCAGTAACGCCAAGCATGCTCATGAAAGCGCCGGGTACTCCATGCCCAGTACAATCAGCGGCTGTTGCGATCAATACTTTTGCACGATCTATCAATTTAACCCAGTAGAAGTCTCCGCTTACAATATCTTTTGGTCTGAAATAGATAAAAGACTCCGGAACGATACTGTTGATTTTGGGGTCGAAATAAAGCAGAGCCTGCTGTATTCTTTTAGCATACCGGATACTATCCGTGATGTCTTTGTTTTTTTCTTCAATCTCTTTATTCTTTTCTTCAATCTCTTTCTTTTGCTGTGTTAGCTGCGCTTCAAGAAAATCCTTATCGTTGAACCTTTTTACGATAGATTTAAGCACGCCCCTTGAGAATTCAATGTTCCGTTCATATATAGAAAAGAAAGTACGCTGGTCGAGCCGCAGGAGTTCAGCTTCTTCAACGGCAGTGGCGGAGGCTGTCCGGACCTTTGCATCGATCAATGCAAATTCGCCGAAAGACTGTTCTGCAAAAAGAGTGATAAAAACGTGGGTGCCATCGTGTATTTTAACGCTGCCGGAAGAAATGATATACATAGAATCGCCAGGATCGCCTTTTTCAAAAATTTTTTCGTCTGCCTGAAATTTCACGCTTGAGAAGAGTTTGGCAATCTCTTTCAGGTGATCTTCCGATGTCTGGGAAAAAATGCTGACGACTTTTAAAACTGAAACTCTTTTTTCTATTTCGTGTTGTGATAAATCCATTTTCTTTTTTTATATAGACTATTAATTATATAAGCCTAACGGTCGGGGGCTGGCACCGTTTTTTTTACCTTAGACCTACGCGCATGGGCGTCAGCCCTAGCGTTTAAATAAAAAAAATATGGTGCTACGCCCCTTGTTATGGGCATGTTCATTTATCTTTTCAAATTATCTTTTCAATTTTTATTTTATAAGGTTTCTCAAATTTTAAAAATGATTTAGATATTCCAATAATAGCTCTTCCTGGATTATCATGATACTTTATTGCTCGCATGATTAATTCAAAATTTTGACCTAATGTATTAAAAATATTTATTTTAACTTTATCAAATGAATGAATCCTTAACCTGTCAAATTCAAAGTTCCTTATACAAATGATTGGAAAATCTTCAGGCATATTATCTATATCAGGAGGAATACTTGTATTTGTAATATATTGATCACTTGATATAATAATATACGAAACATCATCCAATTTTGCTTTTCGTATAATTAATTTATAATCTTCATTTTTCAAGGTACTATCTAATGAAAGCAAATGTCTAACAACAAGCGGCATAAGTACTGAACATTCTGAAAATAGAGGCTTTGAAAAAGTTGTTGCATATTCTTTTGTGATTTTGTTATTTGAAATAAATTCTAATTCAACCCAATCACCCTCTTTCAAACCTAAATATTCCAAATTTTCATTTGATAGAGAAACAAATCTTTGTCTATTCTGTCCATTTTTTTGTTCAATCTCTCTCAAATAATCCAATTGCAAACTACATATTTTAGTATTTTTATTAGAAATTAATTCATCATTTACTTGTTCAAAATCGTTTTTTATAAATTGTTTATTAAAAGCAAAGACGAATTCATCAATTGTTTGGCTTGAGGCATTTTGTGGTTCATTAAAAATTGTATCATCATTTTTGATATTATTATAAATTTCTTTAAGTGTTAAACACTTTCGATAAACATTTAGTCCTTGTTTAAGAGTTTTAATTAAAACACTTGTAAAGCCCGTATACATATTATCTTTATCAAAAGCTTTTGATAATTTATTACTTGAAACAGATGTGATAAGATATGTACCTGCTAAATGAGTAGTTTCAACAGCACTCATTGTATTGCTCATAAAATTAATTGCCCTACCACTGAAACAACAATCTATAATTACGATTTTTTTTTGGGCAGGACTTTTTTGTACGATACTTTTAAGAGATTTGAAAGGCAAAGAAGTAATATCTAAAACGCTACAATCAGTACCTTTAACAGTTAAGCATAAATCCCCATCATCATTTAATTTTCCATGACCAGCGTAATAAATTAATAATGTATCTTTTGTTTGACTAGCAATTTTACTTATTTCCTTTCCAATTTTAGTTATGTCCTTTTCATTAAAAATAGTATGAATATTATTTTCAGGTAAACCAATAATTGTTTTGTCTGAAAGTACATTTTTTAATTCTTTAATGTTATTCTCAACTGCTGGCAATTGGATAAGGCTACGATCCTTATATGATTTCATACCAATTAGAATAACATGGCTCTCATTAAAATTAAAAGATAACATACTTATTTAATTTTAGAAACAATTTTGTCAATTGTTTTATCAATGTCTTTTACATTTTCTAAACTCATTTCAAAACTTTGGCCAGTTTCCTTGTCAGTTATTTTAACAGTAGCTTTGGGTTTGCGCTCTTTTAACCACACATTAATTGATTTAACAACCTCAATGAGTAAAGGACGAGCGGCAATAAATAAAATTAATACTGTTTCAATTGCTCCCATGCTTTCAGTTGATGGAGTTTCATTTTTTTCAACTGTTACACCATATTATTTTATCAGTATTTAACCATTTAAATAAATCTAGTGATTGACAAATTTTGACTTCATTGTCAGATGTAATAATTTCAATTTTAGTTTCCATATTATTAAATTTATTGTTACTTACATAGATTAAAGGAAGAATAACTGTTTTACGTCTCAATTCTTTGTATTTAATTTCTTGTTCACTATTTGCCTGATAATTATCTGCAATCGTATTAAACACCCAACGGGCAGGCTTGGAATTACCTTCAATAATAATTGGACCTTTGTCAAGTGTTAAAAGAATATCAAAAGCGATTTCTACAAAACTACCAAATTGCTTGTCTAAATTATAGCAACAATCTATACAAATTTGAGATATTTTATTCCTTAAATCATTTATTTGATATGTTTCATAAAAGAAAGGCTCAAGTTCTTCAAAAGCATAGCCTTTACCGCCTGAGTTTAAATTAGAAACCCAAGAATTTTTCTGTCCCATACGAACTGCCATCCCTGTTATTTCATAATTTTGATTTCCATAATTTTGTACAAGAACCCGAATGTCATAAGGTGAATTTTCATAATTAATTGTATGAACTTTTGATTGAATAAAATAGTCATTATTAAATCTATTTAATATTTCATTAATAATATTGCTATAATCAAAAGTATGTATCTCCTTATCTATTTTTAAAATTATTTTATCATCCTCCTTTTCACAGATTGCTATACCAAAACCTCCTGAACCAAATATTGGCTTTATATATATAGTATCATTATATTTGAAAAGAGTTTCAATAATATCCATAGTTAAATCTGAAATTTTAAAACCATGAATAGTTGGAAAATTATTATTTATTAGATAATCATGAAATTTTATTTTATTTTTTAATAGTTCCGATAATGATGGATTAATAAGAAAATTATAATTATTATTTATTAGGAAATTTCTAAATATTTCAATTCTATCATTTTCAAATTTTGTTTTTGCAGTAAATCTGTCATAAATTAGATTTGGGATACTTCTTTTTATTTTCTTCCATAATCCATCTTCATAATAATATGCTATGATAATATTTGAATTGTCTAACCAATCAACAGGAGAAAAAACATATATTTTAACAGGTAATTCTTTACCATAATTTACCATATCTTGAAAGTAATATGTTGCTTTACCAAATAATTCAGGGTTATTTTCTATTTGTGCAATAATTCCTAATTCTCTCATTTTGTTATCTCTTTATTTTATAATTAATACTGTTTGACAAAACTAATAATAAAAATCCTCATTTCAAGGTGACAGTCTCATGAATTGCCCATAACGGTCGAGCGCAGGCAACGTGCCGCAATACCTTATTTCAATCGCGCATAGCTGCGGAGCAGCTTAGCGTTGTCAATCCATTGCGGCATGGGGCTTGCGCTATGTTACCAACTGGTGCGTTTGTATTATTTTAATTTTT
>JACREX010000237.1 GCA_016212695.1 Bacteroidia bacterium | reverse complement strand
GAAATATAAATTAGGCGACCTGGACAGTACTCTTGTATATTATAATAAATCATTAGCTCTGAATGAAGAACTGGGAGATAAAAAGAATATGGCAAAGTGCTATAATAATATTGGTAATATCTATTATTTAAAAAATAATTTCCAGGCTGCCCGCTATTATTTTATCAAAACATTAAAGATGAATACAGAACTTGGAAATAAATATGGGGAATCCATGGTGCTCGGAAATATTTCTGAATTGAATATTAAATTAAAAAATTATGATAAAGCATTTTTATACGCATTCAAAAGTATTGAAACGGCAAAAGAACTTGGCGCATTAAACCTGCAGGAATTGGCATATGGACATCTTGCTGACGCGTATGACAGCATTGGCAATACCAAGGAAGCTCTGAAATATTATAAACTTTATACATTAATAAAAGACAGCATGTTTAATGTTGAAAAGCAAAAACAACTCACTGAAATGGAAAAAAAATACCAGAGTGAAAAAAAACAGAAAGAGATAGAATTGAAAGAATCGCAACTTGCAAAAAAAGATATTGAAGTTAAGCAACAGAGAACACAGAAGTTAGCATTTATCGGCGGATTTGTATTAATGCTGGTTTTATCAGTTGTGATTTTTAAAAGTTACAGAGATAAGAAAAAAGCAAATATATTACTCGAAAAACAGAAACACGAGATAGAAGAAAAGAACGAAGAACTGAACCAGCAGAATACTGAAATAGCCGCTCAGAGAGATGAAATCGAAGCGCAACGCGATCTGGTAACAAAGCAAAAAGAAGAAATTGAATTGATCCACGAAGAACTCAAAGATAGTATTTACTACGCCGAAAGAATCCAGAAAGCGGTGCTGCCCGACCTCAAAGATATTTTAAGCCCCAAGTCTCAAGACTCAAGCTCCAAGACCCAAGACCCCTTGGAATTTGGAACTTGGAATTTGGAACTTGAAATTTTTGTTCTGTTCAAACCCAAAGACATTGTGAGCGGAGATTTCTACTGGATTGCAAGGCGCAATAACTGGCTGCTGATCGCTGTTGCCGACTGCACAGGACATGGAGTGCCGGGAGCTTTTATGAGTATGTTGGGAATATCTTTTTTAAACGAAATTATCGCTAAAGATGAAATACAGACGGCAAGCCATGTTTTAGACGAACTTCGTGAATATGTAATTCATTCTTTACAGCAAAAAGGTATTTCCGGCGAACAAAAGGACGGGATGGATATGGCTTTTGTAGCGATTGACCTCAACCCTCAGACCACGCAAACCTCACAGGTTTCGCCAGGCGCAGAGCCAAGCAAAACCTGTGAGGTTTGTGTGACCTTTACCGCTCAATTTGCCGGGGCGAATAATCCGGTGTACATTGTAGAGACGGGATATGTCCCTTCTCTACGAGAAATTCGCCCCGACAAAATGCCCGTAGCCATTCACGAAAACATGCAGCCCTTTACAAACCATGTTATACAATTACAAAAAGGGGACACGATCTATCTGATGAGCGATGGTTATTCAGACCAGTTCGGCGGACCGAAAGGGAAAAAATTTTATGAAAAACAATTGAAAGAAATGTTATTGGTCAATGGTCTTATGTCAATGAGGGAACAAAAAGAAATTCTGGACAAAAGCATAGAAAATTGGAAAAACGGGTATGGCGAAAAATACGAGCAAACCGACGATATTACTATATTAGCGTTAAAAGTTTGATCTGAATTGAAAGTGAAAAATATTTTTTTTTTATTAGTTATTATAATCTCTGCAGAAACTGCGCTGGGCCAATCTTTTTTTAAAAATTGGATGAAAGCAGAAACCATTTTTAATATAGGAATTAATGTTACCTGGAAAAAAGAGAAAAAATTCACTAAGTTCAGAATTGGTACTATAGGACGTGATTCTTCAATGTATTCCACTCTTAAAATATTATGTAAATTCCGCCTGTTAAAATGGAAACCCATCGAAACTGTTTATTTTTCTAATATAGATTCGGTAAGGGAAGTGAATATTTTATATGCATCGCCCGATATGAACGACAGCATCGAAGTGCTGAACAAAAAAATTAAAAATTACAATACGCTTTTGGTAACGGATGGTAACAGTAATATTAAACAATCCATGATAAATTTCCTGCCCGATTGCTCTTTGGCTAAAATAGAAATTAACGAGAAAAATATTAAAAATCAGGGATTGAAAATTTCTTCGGTTTTAAAATTATTTTCAAAACAGTTTCACGAAGATTGGGAATCATTGTACATGAAAACCGATACCCTGCTTCAATTGGAAAAAATGAAAGTTGAAGATCAAAGAAAAGAACTGGCTATGCAGCAAAAAGAAATTGATGCAAGAAAAATCGAGATAGATAAATTAAATACCGATATTATTAAACAAAAAAATGAACTGGGTTTGCAAAAAGAAGAATTAAAGAAGTTAAATACAAATATTCTTTTACAGGAGAAAATTCTTAATGAAAAAATAAAAATACTCGATGAGCAGGATAAAAAAATTAAAATCCAATATTCGGAATTATCAAAGCAGGAAAAAGAGCTGAAAACTCAGAAAGAAAAAATCACAAAACAAGATGAGGAATATTCGAAACAATCAGAAAGATCGAAAAAACAAAAAGATGAAATTTCTAAGCAGCAAAGAGAAATTGCCGAGCAAAATACAATCCTGAGCAAAAGTTTTGAGCAAATAAAAAAGCAACAATTAGCTTTATTGTTTTTTATTATCGTTGTTGTTTTAATTCTCGGCCTTGTTTTTTTCATATACAGAAGTTATAAAACCAAAAAGAGGGCAAATCTTTTACTCCAAATAAAAAATGATGAAATCAGCAGGCAAAAAGAGGAGATTGAGGCGCAACGCGACAGGCTGTCTGAACTGAATGAGGAACTCCTCCAGCAAAAAGAAGAAATAACATCTCAGCGCGATGAAATTGAAAAGCAACGCGATGAAATTACATTAAAAAATACTGAAATCACCTCTAGTATTTATTACGCACACCAGATACAGCAAATTGTGTTGCCCGGCAATGCTCTAATGAGTTCATTTTTTTCAGATTATTTTATTTTTTATAAACCAAAAGATATTGTAAGCGGCGATTTTTACTGGAGCGCTAGGGTAGGAGAGAAAATACTTTTTGCAGTGGCCGATTGCACTGGTCATGGCGTCCCGGGCGCTATAATGAGTATGTTGGGGATTGCTTTTCTTCAGGATATTATAAATAAAAAAGAGATAACCTGCGCCAGTGTGATTCTTGATGAATTGCGTGATAAAATAATCGCTTCCTTGCAGCAAAAAGGAGTGGCGGGAGAAAACCAGGATGGTATGGATATAGCCCTGTGCGTATGGGATCAGAAACAAAACGAAATTCAGTTTGCCGGGGCAAATAATCCGGTGTATATTGTAGAGACGGGGGAATCCCCCGTTTCTACAATACGTGAACTTCGCCCCGACAAAATGCCCGCCGCCATCCATCTTCATATGCGCCCGTTCACCAACCACAGTATAAAAATTGAAAAAGGGAATATCGTCTATTTATTTTCTGACGGATTTGCCGACCAGTTCGGCGGACCCAGGGGCAAAAAATATTTTATTAAAAATTTCTGTAAATTGATTTCTGATAATTCTTCGAAGCCTTTGGCCGAACAAAAGGCAGTGTTTGAAAATGCGTTGCATTCATGGATGAACGATTATGGGGTTCGGTATGAACAGACCGATGATATCACCATCATGGGTATAAAACTGTAGTAAATGTAAAAGGTTTTCCGCTATGCCCTTGGTTTTAAAAAAAGATATTCATAATAATTCCGTGCTCGGCATCTGGAAAATGACTGAAGACATACATGAACTTTTTTTTATAAGTCGCATAAGTGAAGAAGAAAAAAAAATTGTAAACGGATTTACTTTAGAAAAGCGAAAAAAAGAATGGTTATGTACACGGGTTTTAGCAAACGAATTATCAGGTACGGCTATTTTAATAAACTACGACGATCAGGAAAAGCCGCATATATCAGGCAAAAACCGGCATATCAGTATTTCTCATTCTAAAGATATGGTGGCTGTGATAATTGGAAAAAATTCTGATGTGGGTATTGACATTGAATTTATTTCAGACCGGGTAGAAAAAATAAAACACAAATTTTTAAGTAAAACAGAACTATGTTCGCTGAGTAAAGAATACAGATTAGAACACATGCTTGTTCACTGGTGCGCTAAAGAGGCATTGCTTAAAATTTACGGTAAAAAAAATCTGGACTTTATTGGCCAATTGATTGTTACCCCTTTTGAATACAAAGAAAAAGGAAGTTTTTATGCAGCATTACAAACAAGCTCGCTGTATAAAAAATACAAAATAAATTATTTTAAAGTTGAGAATTATATGGTTGTGTGGTGCGGCGGCTAATCTGATAAATAGATTTACAGTATTTGTATTTTCCCTATCAAACTTATTCTGAAATATTACGTAAAAATATACGTCTTAAATTCAGAAAATAAATTTTAATGAAGCATTTGCCGTTTTTTCTGTTTTTATCGCTCTTTTGCTCCATTCAACTCAACGCTCAACTTAATGCTGATTTCACTGCCAACAGGATATCGGGATGCAGTCCCTTGATTGTGCAGTTCACAGACCTTTCAACGCCTCCCGGAAGCATTGTCTTCAGGAAATGGATTTTCGGAAACGGAAATTTTTCTTCTGCACAAAACCCGCAGGCTTCATATGGAGACCCCGGCGCGTATGATGTTACGCTGATTATTTCTGACGGCGTTGATTTTGACACGATCATAAAACACGATTTTATCACCGTCTTTCACGATCCGCTGCCCGATTTCACAACCCTTTCTCCGAATTCCGGGTGCAAGCCGCTGCAGGTTGATTTTAAAGACAGCACACAGCAGGCCGACGGGGCCATAATTTTTTGGGAATGGGATTTTGGAGACGGTATTACTAACAATGATACAAATCCTGTCCATACCTATCCGTTAGCCGGAACATATCCCGTATCGCTGCACGTGATTGACGTAAACGGTTGCGGAAATGCAAAACTATACCTGAATTATATTCATGTTTCTGAAACCCCTTTCCCGGCTTTCAGCGCCAATGCAACCCATGATTGTTCCGTACCTTTTCAGGTAAATTTTTCTAACACGTCTACCGGTAACGGAACACTTACATATCAATGGGATTTCGGCGATTCTGCAACATCCGAGACTGCTAATCCGGCGCATACCTATACTGATTTCGGTTCCTATAATGTGGAACTGATAGTTACCGACGGCTCAGGTTGTAAAGATACCTTAGTGAAAAACAACTACATTCAGATAGTGAGCGTAACTGCCGGGTTTACGGCAAATAATATCGTATGTGCAGGAATACCTCTTCACTTCAATAATACCTCTGTTGGCGGAAATACTAACAACTGGGATTTCGGCGACGGGAACCACAGCGCTGCCATTAGCCCCGATCACACCTATTCAAATCCCGGCACATACATTGTCAGTTTGGTTTCTTCTGTTTCCGGCGATACCTGCGCCAGTACTTTTATTGATACCATAACCGTTGAAGGTGTGATAGCAAACTTTTCGCGAAATCCCTGGTATGTATGCGAAGTGCCCGCTACGGTACAATTTACGGATCAATCCGTCAATGCGGTTTCATGGAACTGGCATTTCGGAAACCATATAAGTTCAACATTGCAAAACCCGGTAAATATTTATTCCAATTCCGGTAAATTTCTGGATACATTGTTTGTAACAAGCCTGCATGGCTGCAAAGACACTCTTGTGGACAGCGTGGTAATAATACTTCCGAACCCCGACTATGTTACAACTATAAATAATCAGATTTACAATACAAAAGGATGCGCGCCGCTCACTGTCTTTTTTACAGATAAAAGCCAGTATGTATCACCCTACGACAGCATTGTTAACTGGAACTGGAATTTTGATGATGGTTTTATTTCCAACCTGCAAAATCCTGTGCATGTTTTTCAGAACAGCGGCGTTTACAGTGTTGCGCTTACAATTACTACGGCTCTGGGATGCGATGCCACATACAAGGATTCTATCTTTGCAGGCGAAAAACCCGTTGTGAATTTTTCAGTTAATAATGATACGGTTTGCGCGTCATCGCCGGTTCTTTTTACAGACCTTTCGCAGGACTCGACAAAAAACAATGAATGGTCATGGATTTTTAATGATTCATTGTATTCTCATTTCAAAAATCCTGTATTGTATTTTAAGGATACAGGTTATATGGATCTTCGTTTTATTGTAGGATATAACGGATGCTATGATACGTTAATACAAGACAGCGTTGTTTATATTTTAGGCCCTGTTTCGAGGATGAAAACTCAATTTACATGCGACCAGCCCATGCTTTATCATTTTACGGGAAACATCGTTGACGCAAACCGATGGTACTGGAATTTCGGTGACGGGGCAATCGATTCGGTATCTGCAAATCCGTCGCACACCTACACAACCAGCGGCGATTACATGGTCAGGTTAAGGTCTTACAATGATATAAACGGATGTCCGTATTTTGATTCTGTCAAAGTGTATGTAAGGGATCCCATTGCTGCATTTGATGCGGATACAACCATCGGATGCCCGGGATTACGTGTGAGGTTTGACGGGTCGCCTTCGCAGGATCAAACCGTATTTTTTTATTACAAGTTTGGCGTTTACCGGTGGAATTTCGATGATAATTCTGTATTCCAGCCGTTTTCGCTTTCCGATACTATAACCATGGATAGCATCTCTCATGTTTTTCAAAACAAAGGAACATTTCATGTAAAATTATATATTCAGGATATAAATGGTTGCAAAGATTCAGTTTATAAAACCATAAAAGTATATCAGCCTGAAACAGCCTTTACCGCCGATAATCCGGTTGGCTGTGTTCCCCTGTATGTCAACTTCTCAGACCAGACCATCGCAGATACCTTGCTTTCGCAGTGGAACTGGAGCCTCGGAAACAGCGTTTATTCAGGTTCACAGGATACGTCAAATTCATATTTCCATCCCGGAAATTTTTCCATATCATTAAAGGTAACCGATACGTTGGGATGCTCAAAACAACTTGTAAAAACCAATTATATTTCTGCAAAGCAAACCATACCTAAGTTTAATGTACTTGATTCAACCTTGTGTTTTAACGATTCCGTACATTTTATTAATAACACGGTTGGCGACAGCCTCGCTTTTTTGTGGAATTTCGGCGATGGCAATACTTCTTCATTAAAAAACCCGGTTTACCTGTATGCCGATTCCGGCCTTTTCACAATATCTCTAACAGTTACTGATTCTGTGGGATGTGATTCCATAGTTACAAAAAATAATTATGTGAAAATCCAGGCCATTCCTGTAGCCAATTTTTATGCTGATACGCTTGCTGCCGATTGTTATCCGCTCTTGGTTCAGTTTACAGATTCAACGGCTTCTTCATATATAAATCAATGGAACTGGAATTTCGGGGATGGCGCAACTTCTGTGATATCCGGACCGCAGCATATTTATACCAGGCCCGGAACCTATAATGTACGGCTTATAACAACCACGTCATTCGGATGTAAAGATACGGTTACAAAATCAAATTACATTGATGTAAAAGGCCCTTATGCGGAATTCAGCATTTCCGGCGATGTTGCCTGTAAGGGAAGCCCTGTGATGTTAAAGGTAGATACCATGATTGATGTTTATTCATTTTCGTGGGATTTTGGAGATGGTTCTCCAATAGTACCGGGCAATATAGATTCTGTTTATCACACATATACTAATGTCGGGAAATTGTATCCTCAGTTGATTTATGGCGATACAGCCAATCAATGTCCGAAATTTGAACGTGACTCGGTTATTATCAATCTCGTGATAGCAAATTTTCTTGTTGCCGATACAGTGTCCTGTGCACAGACCGGGATTAATTTTCTCAATCAATCCTTTGGTGAATCGCATTGGCTGTGGAATTTCGATGATGGGTATTCTTCATCGCTTCCTGAACCGCAGCATATATTCAATTCAGCGGGAACGTACGATGTCAAATTAGTAGTGTCTGATGATTTTACCTGCAAAGATTCCATTATCAGGACAGTTGTTGTGAATCCATTGCCGCAACTTGGAGCTTTAGACGATACGCTTATTTGTTCCGGAGATACCATTTATTTGAAAATTACCGGCGGTTATCACGCATACCTTTGGTCAACCGGGTGCACCGATTCAATAGCTGCAATTACTGTCAGCGGCATAGTAACCGTCAAAGTACAAAATGATGTTGGATGCTGGACAAAACCTGATACGGCCCTTGTCACAGGCGTTCCTTTTCCTTCTCCGCATCTGGGCGCTGATACCGTTATATGCGAGGCTACAACCATCACATTAATTCCCGGAGGCAGCATCTGGGATTCTTTCCTCTGGCAGGACAGTTCTTCTTTTCAAACTTTTATTGCAGACACGGCAGGAACCTATTATGTCCGAACATCCAATCTTTGCGGACAGGCATCGGATACGATTCATATCAGCCAGAGATTTCTTGCTGTTGTCCATTTGGGAGCAGACACCGTATTATGCGAAGGCACAAATATTATATTGGATGCAGGCAGCGGCTACTCGTATCACTGGCAGGATAACTCTATAAACCAGACATTGAATATTACCGATGGCGGAATTTATTCGGTTACTGTTACCAACATCTGCTCATATGCAAGAGATACAATTAATATTTCATTAATTCCGCTGCCTTCTGTCAATCTCGGACTAGACACAGTTCTTTGCGAAAATACAGGCATTATCCTGAATGCTGCCGGAAGTATTTATGATAATTATTTGTGGCAGGATAATAGTACAGATTCAGTTTTTACAATAGATACGGCAGGCATTTATTATGTCCGCGTTTCAAATATCTGCGATCAGTCTTTCGATACGATTTACATCAGCGAAATTTATTTGCCGGTGGTTTATCTGGGCGCTGATACGGCCATCTGCGAAGGAACAAGTATTATATTGAATGCAGGTAGTGGTTATGATGTTTATCTGTGGCAAAACGGAGATACGGCGACGACTTTCATAGCAGATTCAGCAGGCGCATATCATGTGCTTGTCTCAAACAGTTGCGCATCTGCAGGCGATACAATTAATGTAAATAGTATTCCGCTTCCATCAGTCAATCTCGGCGCAGACACGGTTCTTTGTGAAAATACAAACATTACCCTGAATGCTGCCGGTAGTATTTATGATAATTATCTATGGCAGGATAATTCCACTGATTCGGTTTTTACAGCGGATACGGCAGGCATTTATTATGTGCGTGTTTCGAATATCTGCAACTATGCTTCCGATACGATTCACATCAGCGAAATTTATTTGCCTGTGGTTCACTTAGGCGCTGATACGGCCATCTGCGAAGGTGCAAATATCACGTTGAATGCAGGCATAGGTTATGATACATATCTGTGGCAAAACGGGGATACTACTCAATTTTTAACTACAGATACTGCAGGAGCATTTCATGTTAATGTAATAAATATTTGCTCATCAGCCGGAGATACGATTGTAATATCTTTAATACCACAGGCAACTGTTAATATCGGTGCAGACACGGCTATTTGCGAAAATTCCACACTGGAGTTAACAGCTTATGGCAGTATTTACGACAGTTATTTATGGCAGGATGCTTCTTCCGATTCCATATTTACTGTTGACACAGCAGGCGCTTATTATGTGCGTGTTTCCAACAGGTGCAGCGAAGCATCGGATACGATTCAGATAACAGAAATTTTACTGCCTTCGGTTTATCTTGGAAAAGATACCATCATTTGTGCGGATACAAGCATCACGCTGAATGCAGGTATTGGGTTCTCTTCATATCACTGGCAGAATGGAGATACAACGCAAATGATAAATACATCAACCGATACTTTATATTCTGTGAGGGTTACCAATATTTGCGGATTATCTACCGATTCAATTAAATTAGGGTTTCTGCCTGTAAAAGTATTTTTAAATAATGATACGGCTATTTGTGAGAAAACAAGCGTAACCCTTTTTGCAACTCCGGGTTTTGATACATACCTCTGGCAGAATGGCGACACAGGAATAATCTTTACAACAGATTCCGCAGGACTGTATCATGTTATTGCTTCAAACATTTGCGGATATGTAGGCGATAGTATGATTGTATCCATTAAACCATTACCGGTCCTTCATCTTGGCTCTGACACTGCAATATCCCTGGGCACACTCACACTGGATGCAGGAAATAGCGGATCAACTTATCTCTGGTCTGATGGAAGCACAAACCAGGCATTAACAATATCATCCGGCCCTACGGTAATATGGGTGCAGGTTACGAAAAACGGATGCACTTCAACCGATACGATTCACATACTGGATCATCTGCCGGGTGGAGAATGTACGGTGGAATTACCTACGGCTTTCAGCCCGAACGGAGACGGGAAAAATGATGTGCTTTACATAAGAGGCTACTGTGTTGATAAGGCAACCCTGATGATATTTAACCGGTTCGGACAGTTGGTTTTTGAATCAAATGATAAAAACACAGGATGGGATGGAACATACAAAGGCGAAATGCAGGAAGCGGAAGTTTATGTTTATTATTTATGGGCAAAGTTATCAGATGGAAAAAATGTGATAAAAAAAGGAAATATTACCTTGTTGCATTGATACAGACGAATGAAACTGTAATGAGAAATTATCTGAAAATATGTGTGGTGTTTGTAATGCAATCTCTGATGATGCAGGGACAGGATATCCATTTTTCACAGTTCTACAATGCGCCTTTACTGCTCAACCCGGCATTTACCGGTAATTCGGAGTCAAATATCGAAACGGGTTTGAATTACAGGAGCCAGTGGAACAGCATATCTGTTCCATACATAACACAGGCAGGTTTTTTTGAATACAAGATTGTTCCTGATTTTTTAAAACGAGACTGGGGCGGGGTAGGGGCAACCATGTATCAGGATTGGGCAGGCGATGGCAATCTTAAAACTTCGTTCGGCATGCTCTACCTCTCGTATCATAAAGGGTTGAATTATGATAATTCTTTATTTGCAAGTTTTGGCGCCGGCGCCGGTTTTGCCAATAAAAGCGTGAATTATTCAGCGCTGCTTTTCGACAGCCAGTGGGACGGTTATAAATTTAATTCCGCTTTACCCAACCAGGAATTATATTCCGCAACTTCGCTTACTTATTTTGATTTTTCCGCAGGGGCCATGTTCACCTATACTCCTTCGATAAAATTCGGTACCTATGCCGGAGTGAGCCTGCAGCATATCAATCATCCCAAGCAAACTTTTTATACCCTCGACTTTAAAAATCAATTAGGCAGAAAACTCGTTATTCACTGGGGCCTTGATAAAAGGTTGAGTAATAATTTTTACCTGCAGCCGAAATTATTATTCGTTCTTCAGAAAAAAGCGAATGAATTTGTATTCGGAAGCAATGTTATGTATTTCAGAAAAGATATTAAAATATTTGCAGGCTTATGGACAAGGCTTTCCAGGGATATAATCTTTACCCTCGGAACCGAATATAAAAAGGCGGCAATATTCTTCAGTTACGATTACAACTATTCGATGCTGAACATTATTTCCGGCGGAAGAGGCGGCTTTGAAATTTCTCTCGTCGTTTTGATGGATCATACCCGGAAGCGTAAAATGCTCACCGGTTTCCAGAGCGCTTCAACACCTGAGATACCCTGAAATTCTTGAGTTTGACACCTAAACCGCCATCGAACCTCTGAAACCCTGATTCTATCAGGGGTGTTGTTTTAAAATCTAAAAAACGTAGTGCGAAAAAAATGTTGCATAATAATTTTAGTTTTTATATTTGCATACTGCCTACTTTTTTACTATTCATCCAGAAAAGATGTGAGCGGACTGCTGGCTTCGGCAAAATTTTTTGTTTTGGCAAGTCTGGCTTCATAAGCCATTCTGCCTGCCTCGACAGCCATTTTAAAAGCGATGGCCATCTGCACCGGGTTTTCAGAAACCGCAATGGCGGTATTAATCAGAACTGCGTCTGCGCCTATTTCCATGGCTTCAGCAGCATGCGACGGCGAACCGATACCTGCATCCACAACAACCGGAATTTTGCTTTGTTCAATAATAATTTCTAAGAAATCGCGGCTTTTCAATCCTTTGTTCGAACCTATCGGTGAACCTAACGGCATAACTGCTGCTGCTCCGGATTCTTCGAGGCGTTTGCAGATCACAGGGTCTGCATGAATATAAGGTAAAACAATAAATCCGAGTTTCACTAATTCTTCTGTTGCTTTCAGGGTTTCAACCGGATCGGGCATTAAATATTTTGGATCAGGATGTATCTCTAATTTAATCCAGTTCGTCTCCAGCGCTTCGCGTGCCAGTTGCGCGGCAAAGACAGCTTCTTTTGCCGTTCTAACACCCGATGTATTGGGCATCAGGTTAAATTGCGGGTGTGATAAATGTTTTAAAATATCGTCTTCTTTACTGGTAACATCAACCCGTTTTAATGCCACCGTAACAAGTTCCGATCCTGAAGCAAGCAGCGCTTTTTCCATCAGGTCGTTTGAACTGAATTTTCCGGTTCCTGTAAACAAACGGGAATTGAAGGTTTTCCCTGCAATATTTAATTTTGTTCTCATTTTTTATGAATTAAATGACCTGCATAATACAATGGTATAAACTTAATTTTTCCCCTGGAAGAAACAGCATATTTTCGGGTTGATAACACATAGCCTTCTTTTGATTTGTAGGCATCCATAAACATACCCAGACTCACAAATTTGCCTTTATCTGCACTTTTTACCTCAACCGGAATAACCTTTCCGTCTTTTTGAATTATATAATCTACCTCAGCAGTACTGCTTTTTTCATTTCTTGCCCAATAGTATAAGTGGCCAGTTGATGCCATCAGTTCCTGACCGGCAAATTGCTCTGCGAGCGCTCCTCTGTACAGTGCAGAAATATCTTCTTTCAGATACTCCTTTAAAACAGGCATACCTGATAAATAATTCATAATACCAATATCAAGTATCAATGTTTTAAAAATTTTATCTGAAGCCGATGTCTCAAATGGAATCACAGGCGGATTTACAGATTTTACCTGAATGATAACCTTTGCAAGCGCTAAAGAATGATACGCTTTTTTTATAGTTGGATTTGAAAATCCATTTGTCAACCCTGAATATTTTGTTTGAGAACCAACACCGGTAGCGCATGAAGAAAACACATTATCAAGACAGGTTTTATCAACCGAGGGTGTATATTTTGAAAAATCGAACCTGTATGTGTTTACGAGTTCTGACAACACTTCTGTTGATGCCTTTAAAGAGGAAGTTTCTATATAAACTTTTACACTCTCCGGCATGCCTCCCGTAATAAAATAAGTACGTAATAATTTTAAAAATTTTTCATGTATGGATTCTGAAAGTTCTGCAGGTCCTTCAGTTAATAAATCAGCTAAACGACTATTGCCTGTTGCTAAAAGAAATTCATAGAAATTTAACGGGTACATCTGCATCATCTGAATTCTTCCAACTGGGATTGATACAGAACCAAATGCAAATTCCAACAGCGAACCTGCTCCTATCACATGTAATTTGAGCATTTCCTCGTGAAAATACCGCATACTTAATATTGCATCAGGACATTCCTGAAGTTCATCTAAAAATAATAGTGTTTCCCCTGTAGAAATTCTTGTATCTTTTAATATTTCTATTTCACGGATAATATCCGTCGGATTATGGTTGTCGGAAAAAATTTTTTTAAATTCCGGATTGCGTTCGAAATCAATAATTATAAAATTTTTGAATTCATTGGTACCAAACTCTTTAATAAGAAACGTTTTCCCGACCTGCCTTGCACCACGAACAATTAATGGTTTTCGCCTTGCAGAAACCATCCAGTTCTTTAATTCGTTGTAAAACAATCGTTTCATTCATTTTAGTTTAAAAATACAAGGCAAAAATACAACTTTAAATTTTAAAATACAAGGTTAAAATTAAGATTTTGATTTAAAAATACAAGGTTACATTTCTATTAAATGCCTGAATTTGTGAATCGTTTCTGTCTTTTTCAAGCTGTTGTTTATGGCCGAAGAGACGGCTATACCATAAATCCCTGTATTCATAAGTTCTGCAACATCATCCGGGAGAATGCCGCCTATGGCAATAACCGGGATATTGATCTTGTGATCGGTGCATTGCTGTAATATTTTTTTATATCCTGTTATTCCGAGCACAGGGCTCAACTGATCTTTGGTCTTTGTAAACCGGAAAGGGCCAAGTCCGATATAATCCACACCGGCATCGGCTAATATTAAAATATCTTCAAAGGTATTGGCTGTTCCGCCGATCAGGAAATGTTCTCCCAATATTTTCCGGGCATCCTCAGGATTCATATTATTTTTTCCAAGATGAACACCATCCGCAAGAATTTTCTGTGCAAGTAAAACATTGTCGTTTATGATAAATTTTGTACCGTACTTGACGCAAATATTCTGTGTTTTTACTGCAATATCTTTCCATGTGTCTTCGGGCATTCCCTTCACACGCAGTTGCACCCAGTCCACACCGCAGGCGCAGGCTTCTTCTGCCAGTTGCCAGTGGGTTTTGCTTTCGGTTTCTTGTGTAATATAATGCAGTTTTGAAATCATCGGATACATTTTTCCCGGATGTATGCCCCATCAATGCAATCGGAATAATAAAAGGTTTCCTTTGCCCCGGTGATAGTTCTTCCTTCATGCTTAAAAATCATTTTTTTGGTTTTAACAACCTCATTGTCGAGCCTGATTTTTTCCAGCGGTTTAACGGTCATCTTATAATACGTATCGCCCTGTTTTATTGCAATGCGTTTTTCTGTTGTTGTGATAGCAGATGAAGATAATGAGTCAAGAACTTTCTTCTCGGCCATGATATTTATTTTTTCGTTTTTCTTTTCTGTCTTCCATTCTGCTTTGTACCAATAATAATAGGTGAACGAAGTGCTGTCTATGGTTAAAATTTCAAACTGGTCTTTGATGTCTTTTTTATTCTTCTGTGCATTTGCTCCTGCTACAAGGCAAAGACTTAATACGCTTGCTAAAATCAATCTCATAATATTTTTTTTATAAATTAAAATCCATATTTGTCTATCAGGTAAATCAGGCCTGCCAGCGCTCCGCTTCCCATCTGCATTTCCCTCCGGTTTACATTTTCAAAAACATCACTCGGAGAATGATGATAATCGAAATAGCGCTGGTTCTCCACGACAAGTCCCACAACCGGAACGCCATTCTGTTTTAACGGGTAAATATCAACCCCTCCATATCCTTTGAAAAATTCATAGAGTCCGTAAGGTTCAAAGATTTTTGTGAATTGTAAAAATTTATCGACAAGTTCCGGCGCAGCATCAATTGAAAATCCGTGAGGAGAAAGGCAGCCCACATCCGATTCTATGGCAATGATATGCTTTTCGTTTTTCTCTTTGGCTGCTTCGGCATATTTTTTTCCGCCCCGCTGCGCCATTTCTTCGTCCATAAATAGTACGGCCCGGATGGTTCTTTTCGGCTTCGTTCCGGTTGCTTTGAAAATTCTCAGCACATCCACAGCCTGCATGCAGCCACAGCCATCGTCGTGGGCTCCTTCTCCGCCGTTATCCCAGGCATCTAAGTGGCCGCCGACAGTAATTATTTCATCCTGTTTTTCAGATCCCCTGATTTCACCGATCACATTGTAAGACTTCACATCATCCAACTGCGAACAGGTTGTTTTTATATAAAATTTCAGGCTTGCATCTTTTCTGAGCAAATCGCTAAGTTGGTCAGCATGTTTGGTAGCAATGGCAACAGCGGGAATCTTAACAATACTGTCTTTGTAATGCATCACCCCGGTATGCGGATTTTCATCATCGGCAAGCGTTAAAGAACGTATGACCACAGCAACGGCGCCCAGTTTTGCAGCTTCTATGGCTCCCCACATACGCTGGTCGGCTGCTCCGCCATATGCCCGGAAGGTGTTTATCTGTGTCTGGTCGGCGGCCCTGTTAAAAAAAACAATTTTCCCTTTTACTTTTTTTTCTCCGAGGTTTTTAAGTTCGTCAAAATTTTTTACTTCAATAACTTCTGCGGTAATGCCGTTTTTCCCGGTTCCGACAGAATATCCCAGAGCGCATATATTGAAAATATATTTAGCGCCTGTAAGCATGGAAGTGCAGCCCCCGGTTTCTTTTTCTCCCCTGATCCAATGCGGAACCATCATTTCCTGCAGATACAAGGTATCGAGCCCCATGGCCTGCATGATTTTTTTTGCATATTCAACGGCAGCTAAGGATTGTGATGTGCCGCATATTCTGCCTGCTGTGTTCTTACACAGGTATTTTAAATTTTCATAAGCGACTTTGCTGGTAAGCGCCTCGTCGAAAATTTTTTTTATCTGCAGTGAATCCGGATCCTGGGAAAAAGCCTGAAAACAAAATACAATAAAAATAAATCCTGTAAATAACCGTCTCATTAAAACCAAAATTTTAGTTTTGTAAAACTATAAAAAAATTCGATGTCTGATATTTCAGATTTAAGGTTTTACATGCAAATTGAGGATATACACACTGTAGCCGGTTAAAATTAAATGGATTATTTAAAAAAAATATTTTTTTCAACCATACTGGTTTTGCTTTTTCCGTTGATTTCATTTTCACAACTGAACGTAGACCGCTATATGTTTACCGGGAGGATGCAACTTGCGAGAAATGAATTTACAGAAGCGATACGGACGTTCAATACAGTTATCGTCGTAAAACCTGAAATATATGAAGCCTTGCTGTTTCGCGGAATAGCGAAATATAACCTGGGCGATTACAAAGGAGCGGAAAACGACTATGACGCGGTTATCAAAGTCAATCCGTTCATTTCAGATGCATTTCATTACCGCGGGGTTGCCAGGGAACGGCAATCGGAATATAATAGCGCCATAGAAGATTTTAATAAGGCAATAGAGCTGGATTCGAGTAATTCCGGGGCTTATTTCAGCCGCGGGATTGCTATGGTGATGCTTAAAAATTATAAAAAAGCGCTCGAAGATTATGATCGTGCCATAAAACTGAAACGCGATATGTATGGCGCTTATCTTAACCGTGGTATTATTAAGCAGATGCTTAAAGATTCGGCAGGAGCCATGAGCGACCTGAACAAAGCAATCAGGCTGAATCCTTATTATGCGGATGCATTCAGCAGAAGAGGGCTGTTAAAATATGAAAGCGGTGATTTTAAAGGATCACTCACAGATTTTAATCAGGCTATAAAACTCGATAATATGAATGTGATGTCGTTCTATTGCCGAGCGCTTTGTAAATACAAATTACTTGATTATACAGGGACTATCGAGGATTACAATAAAGTTCTGGAACTGGATCCGCAGAACGCTCTCACCTATTATAACCGCGCCATACTTGAATCCTATATCGGAGCTTATAATAATGCCATCGAAGATTATGAAAAAGTTTCGCAACTGAAACCGGAGAACATTCTTGCGCATTATAACAGAGGGCTGATACGATATGAACTGAAAGACTATAAAGGAGCGACTGAGGATTTTACGAAAGCGATAAATGTTTTTCCTGATTTTGCAGTGGCCTACTTAGCCCGGGCTGATGTGAGAATGAAACTCAACAATGTAAAAGGCGCCATCGAAGATGAGAAAACCGCAAACGAAAAAATCTATACATATAATAAGAATAAAAAAGACTCGTCGCTGAACAGCCTGATGGATACCACCAAACTCCTTAACAAAATCATAGAATTTGATTCTGATTTTGAAAACACCAACGGGATTATTGTTAACGGAAGGATACAGGATAAAAATGTAGAAATTGAAGCGGCTTCGAATTTTGTTATCACATTTTTTTACAAGGATTCGGTATTTACAAATAAAGCGCCCTACTTCTCTGTTGAAGCAGACGACCTGAATAACAGACCGGGAATAAAAATACCCTTTACTCTCACCAATAAGGATGATAGCTTAGTTCAACGGAAAGCAGGAACTCTTATTGAAACTATGAATAAAGCGATTTCTGATGAGCCAGGTAATAGTTTTAACTATTTTGAAAGAGCATTATTAAAATGTATTGAAAAAGATTATCACAGCTCTATTAACGATTACAATAAGGCGATTGAACTGAATCCGGGCTTTGCATTTTTTTATTTCAACAGGGCGAATACGCGTTACAAAATGCTTGAATTTATTAATTCCATTGATGATAGTTATATTGTAAGAGTGGATATGAATAAAAATATTACCAATGCAAGGCAGGAAAAATCTGAAATCAAAACCGGTTATGAAGATGTACTCGGGGATTATGATAAAACCGTTTCATTGATGCCGCAGTTTCCATTTGTCTATTTCAACCGGGCCAATATAAAATGTTATCTTAAGGATTACAGGGGAGCTATTGATGATTATAATAAAGCCGTGGAATTATTGCCGGAATTTATGGAGGCTTATTTTAACAGCGGGCTTACATATATATATTTAAAAGACAATAAATCCGGGTGTATTGATCTGAGCAAGGCCGGTGAATTAGGGATGAAAGATTCATACAATATCATAAAGAGGTACTGTAATAAAGATAAGTAATGGTTCGGATTGCGAATAAAAATGTCAAAAAATATTTGTGTTGAAAAATAAACTTTAGTAAGTTTGCATTCACAAAAATTGACCTGTGGTGTAACTGGCAACACGTCTGACTCTGGATCAGAAGAGTTCAGGTTCGACCCCTGACAGGTCAACAAAAAGCCCCTGATATTCAGGGGCTTTGTTATTATTACATACGGTATTACATACAGTTTTAAGAATAAACATACTCCATGTATTTAGTAACAAACAATATGCTTTATAACATCTTTTGTTAGTTTTTAAATAAATATTTTTACAAAACAATTAAAAAGCCCTTTTATTAATGAGAAATAATCAATTCTTTATTGACATTTCTCATAATAATTGTATATAAATTATGTATATATTTTCGTTATTTTTGTATATTATTTAAGATAAAATGAATACAATACAAGAAGAAATAAAAATTGCCTCAAAAGAAGTTTCAAATTCAAGTAAAATAAAAATTTTAACTTTTGAGGAAAAAGCAAATAAATATCTTGATTTTTTATTGGCAAGGAGAAAAGAAATTGACGGCTTGACTGAAATAATACATAATCTTAATGAGAGATTAATTATTGAAATAAATGCTTCCAAAGATTTAGCATTAGAAATAAAATCAGATTTACAGAAATTAGTTAACGCCTGCCAAAGATTTATCGCCATAATTAAGAGATCAGATATTTATTCCGGTGTTAAAGAATCAACATTAAACTTTACTTATGAGGTTAGGAATCTTAATGAGATTCTTTATGATATAGAAATAAGGTATATTAAGCTACCCAATAATCCTGAAATGAAAAACATTATTTCAAAAATTCAAGCATCAAAGTAATGTTTTTTAGTCGCACTTCTGAATTTAATGATGCTCTGAATGAACTTTTAAAAAAACCAAAACACGGTTACGTTAACTGTAAAGAGGATATTAAAAATGCCTTTAAAGATCAGGTTTTTCAAAATATTTGGCAATGGCCTGATGTTATATTTCATCAAGATAATTTAAAAATAGTTAAATTACGTTTATCAAATTCATTTTTAAAAGTCGGTAAAAGTGGCGGTTATAGATTGGTATATGTAATTTTCAACGATTCTGAAGAAATTTGTTTTTTGTATATATATCCCAAGTCTGGAGCTCTGGGAGCAGATGATTTAAAAGATAGCGCTTATCCAAATTTTCTTAAAAAATATCATAAAGAAAAGACAGAAAATAGCTTAATAGAAATAAATTTTGAAGAATGGTAAATTTAAAGTAAAAACCAATTAAAAAGGAGGTAACCAGAATTAACAAAAATCTATTGTAATTAAAGAGAAAACATAAAAAGCGTTGCTTTGTTCTTGCTCTTGAAAAACTGGTAATTTTTTTCGTAATGCAAGGAATAATGTTAATGCTCATGCCACAGGCGTGGGTTTGACTTTTCCTGCATTACAGGTATACCAGTACCTCAAGAGCGGTAAAGTTTCATCCCCACGCTTTTTATTTACCACAAATCTAATATTAACAGCTTGATTGGGGACTGCAAAGCATCAAAAAAAATCTATGAAAAAGTTAAATTTTGTTATTATTTTAATGTGCGCGGCTCTGATACTAAGTACAAGTTGTGCAACTATTGTCAGCGGTCGTAAACAGATTGTCGCTTTTAACAGCGATCCGCAGGGAGCAAAAGTCTTGGTTGATAATATTGAGATGGGAACCACTCCGACAACATTATCATTAAGCAGAAAGACTAAACTTATTACAGTAAGAAAAGAAGGCTATAATGAAGGCAAAATACAGTTTTTACTAAAAACAAATGGATGGTATTGGGGAAACTGGGGTTTGTTCTTATGCTTTATGATTCCCGGAGTTATCGGAATGTGGATTGATATAGGCACTGGCGCAGCCTTTAAATTTGATAACGAAAGTTATAGTATTAAATTGGAGAAAGCTAAGTAATATTAGTTTTCCTGTTTCTTATTTTTTAATTACTTGGGTAAAACTCGTTTAATTTTTATTACTGTGTTTTTACTTACGTTATGGAGCTTTATACATTGATTTAAAGAAAAACTTTTTTGCAGGTCGTCGGCTAATTTTGAATAAGTTTTTAACAGGTCTGTTTTAGTTTTATTTGTTCCGGTAGGTCGGCCTTTTATTTTGCCTTTAGCATAGGCATTTTGTAAGCCGCTTTTTATGCGCTCAGATAAAATCCGTTTTTCTTCCTGTGCTAATTCAGAATAAATTGAAATAATAATATTCGTTACAAATGATTCTTTGCCGGAATCATCAATACTTTGCAAACCGCCAAGATTTTTAAAGACAATAGGAATATTTCTATTATGCAGATAGTCTATTGTATTTCTTATATCTTTTGCATTTCGCCCTATCCTGCTTATTTCAGAAACTAAAACCTTATCAAATTCTTTTTTGTTTGCTGCAATGAAAAGTTCCTGTAAGTCCGGGCGGTCTTTAGCTGTCTTTGTGCCTGTAACCTGTGTTGCAATAGTTTTTGAAATAATGTAATTGTAATTTTTACAGTATTCCGTTAATTCAAAAATTTGCCTGTCGTAGTCCTGTTTTTGAGAACTCACTCTGACAAACAAACACACCCTGTTTTTTTCTAAATGGTTCAATATATTCAAGTGTATTACATGAACTACTAAATTTCAAAACTGATAGTATTTTTTTCAGCATTTCAGAGCAAAAATTTTGTAACCTTAATTTTGAACCAGCAAAGCAAGATAATTCAGTTTTGCACTTTTTTCCCGGTTAAACTTTCAAACATCTTTGCAATTGTTTCGCTTTGTATTTTTAATAAGTCCTGACACCATTTAAAACTAATTTCAAGTGTTTCGACACGTTTTTTTAGTGCTTCAATTTCGGATTTCCTTTCTGCATCCTTTTTAGCCAAATCAGCTAACAATTGTTCAGCAGTTTTGTCAATTTCCGGCTTTGTGATAACTTTGATTTTTTCAGGGTTTACCGCCTTTTTAGTTTTCTGTGGTTTCATAAATAATTTTTTATATTTAATTGGATTGTAACTCATTTTTTTCAAAAATTATTATTGTAATAAAAAACAACAGAGCAGCAATTCCCAGCCATGATTGTATTTTTTTGGCTGTACCGCTTTTCGTATTCTTTAAATAAAATATCGCTTTTTTCAACTAACATATTTAAAATACTTCAGTCCCGGCAGCTACCTGTTAAATTCCGGCAGGGTAGCAAGAAAACAACAGGCAACGCAGGACATGTAACCTAAACAAAAATTTAACTCAAATTTTCAATATTTTTAATCATCCAAATAACCAAATGGCGTCATGCTTAGATAGCTTTTACTTTTTTTCTTTTTCTCATCTGCATCTGCTTTCGCTTTTGCGTCTGCATCAGCAAGCCTTTTCGTTTCTTCATCGGCCTGTGCTTTTGCTTTTAAATCCGCATCAATTTTTATCTTTTCTTTTGCGTCTGCATCGGCTTTTGCCGCTTCTTCTTTGACAATTAAATAGTCCTGCTTTAAAACACTGTATTCATTATTCAGCGTTTTTAGCTGCATTGTAAGGCTGGCGTTTTCGGATTGCAATTTGCTGTTTTGTGCGATTGATTCAGTTAACTGCCCCTTTGTATTTTCCAACTCTTTTTCGATTTTTTCTTTTTCTTTTAAGAGTTCAAGGGTTGCCTGTTTATGTTTGTTCTCTAAAATTTCAAAATCCTTTTTCAAGAGCTTTACATCTGTCTGTAAACTGTTGATCTCTTTGTTGGCTGCGATTAATTCGTTTTGCATATCATCCATATTTAAATTGTTATTACTATTAAAATTATTATTTAGGGTTTCAGTATTTTCAGATTTTTCTTCTTCAAAACGATCTGCCTGGCCATTCTGTCTGCGTTGAAAAGCGGATACACGGCACGAATCAGAACAATACCGTGCATTAGCCGAAATGGTTGAAAAAGTCCTACCACAATGCTGGCATCTCTTTTCATTGATTAATTTTTTTATATGCTTAATTGACATTCCGTTTTCCCATAAAATACTAACGCGAAAATAATATTAAATTTTTACTTTAGGTAATATAATATAATTATTTTATTAACAGCTTTATAAAATTGTTAATAAACTTTCAAACAATACAGAATTTTAACAGCGTTTATTAACGTTAGTAGTGTAATGTAAAATAGAAATAGAAATTTTATTGCAGTAACATTTATGAAAAATCAGTAACATTAGTAACAGTTTTAAAATGTTACTATTGTTACCATTTAAATTTAAAAAGGATTTTGTTTTTTATATTTATTAACTGCTCTATACACAAGTATTTTGTAGCTATCAAAATTTTTTCCATCAGGGAGTAAGTCTTTGGCAATTTGATAAGGAGTTTTTTCAGGATTCTTTTTGTATTCGCATATAATCCGGTTTTTTTCGGCTTCTTTTTCTTCTTTATTTGAACTACCGTTATATAAGAAATCGCTCTCATATACATCTTCTTCAATAAGTTTAAACCACAGGTGCTCGTTATCGCTTAGAATTTCTACTAAATTTGTACAGCTTTCCACTTCGCTTGAAAACCTGCATTTGTCCGGTATAATTAAGCGTTTATTGGGATCATTGGTCTTTCTTAAGAGAAAGGTATGATCTGCAAAATCGGTTATCGAGCTAACTCCAAACATCAAATCCGAATTTGATTTTTCTTTTTTTGTCCCTTTATTAGTGTGATTCAAGATTAAATTTGTACCGCCATGATCTTTTAATTTATTGAATAAATCATATAGTTTTAAAGAGTTTGTATTTGTAATTTCCTTTTCTTTTATTAGTGGTAGAACATGGCTTATAAATGCTTTTAAGCTATCAACTATTATTAAAATAGGTTTGTCTTCTTTAATATTATCGAAAATGTTTGTTATGTTCGTTTTGGGGTAGGATAAAAAAGAAATAACTTTAAATGCGTGTTTTTTAGTTGTTAGTTCTGAAAAATAATTTTCTATTGGCTCAAGCATGAGCTTAAATTCTGGCTCTCTGATTTCAAAATTCAAGTAGTATACATTTCCAAAATTATTTATATTGTATCCTAAAAAGATTTTTATTTCATACACAAGACACATCCCAAGAGATATTCCGAATCTTGTTTTTCCAGAACCACGCTCTGCACCAAGAATATTATTTCCGTTTTTAACAATTAATGGTTGCATAATAAAATCGGTTTTATAATCCTTGTACAAGTTTATAAGCTCTGTGCTTTCAATAACTGGATTTTCTTTTGTTTGTGTGCTTTCTATTAAAAGGGTTCGTTTATTTTGCGTTTCGCAAAAGCCCTTTAACTCCTGTTTCTCCTCATTTAAGGAGATATTTTTCCATTGATATACCATACCTTTTTAATTTAAAATTTTTGTTAAATCTATAAATGATGAAAACCCATTTCCATTTGGCCGGATAGGGATTTTAATGGTAGAATTACTGATTTCTTTGTCCTTTTGCGCTGTTGTGTCGATTTCTTTTTCTACTGTTTTCCATATTTCTGGATATTTCAATTGTGTTATGCTGTTCAGTGCTTCAGCGATCAGAAAACCGCGATTATTTATTTTTTTCAAAATGTAGGGATTTGGGTTTTCAACATTTTTTATTTTGGCAGCCTCAGCTTCGAGTTCTGCCAGAAAAACTTCGAGTTTTTCAATAAGCTCAGAACGTTCCATCTTATACACTCTTCCCTTTCTTTTTCAGGGCTTCCATAACATCATGAGTATTGAAAATTAACTTCCGACCGAATTGCCGATACGGTATGCGGCCAGAGTTTTTCAGCCTTTGAGCAGTTACGATGCTACAACCTAAGAAGTCTGCAAGTGCTTGCAAACTATAAAGGATGTGCGGTTTCTCTTGCTCGGTGGTTGAGGCAGTAGCGTTATTTTTTTCATTTAAACAATCCCTGACCCAGTTCTTAAAAATGGGCTCCAGTCTTACAAGGGGTAAACTGAATAAAACTGTTTCGTCTGACATAATTTTAAAGTATTGATTATGCCACGAATTAATATACGATTTAAAATGAAGAAGGGGCTTGCAGGGGCTTACAATTTTAAAAAGCCTTATAAATAGGGAGGTTCTAAAAGATAGTTTGTAAGGGATTATTTATTAGAATAACATAAATCATAAAGTGCATTTTGTGCTAATTGTCGAGATGTTGAATTTTTTGGAAGCATCTCAATGACTCTCGTTAAATTATCTTTATTAATTGGATTTTCTTTGTTTTTATCGTTATATACAGCATAAAGTTTATTACTAACACTATTAAAACTGACATCAAAATTATCCGCCATTAATTGCTCTTTAATCTCTAATTTTCTGCCTTTTTTAGTTCCAAATTGTGACATTTCTTTAGCATCAATTTTGAAATAATAATACAATGCAATTACTCCGGCGGTTAATTGTTGAGGTGTTCCAGCGTCCGGTTGCTGTTTGCTTCGTTGAGGTTTTATATACTCATTAAGTTTTTCTTCGATTATTTCTCCTAATTCCTTTAAATTATGTATGCCTTTAATTTCTTCATATTTCAGGTTGATCTTTCTTAATAATTCATGAAAAAAAATCGAATTTCTGATAGCACGTATTATCTCTTTAGTTTCAGGGTTTTTAAAATTAAAATAATACTTTACAAGATAGCCGGGTATTATTTGGTGTGTTGTTGTGATTTCTTCAATGATATTTTCTTTAATAAGTTCTTGAATAGTTTTTTTATCAATTATTTCTGCTAAATCATTTTGCTTATAAAATAGATCATCAATATTCTCACCACGTTTATAATTGTTATAAAGCCTTACCATCCATTCATCAGGATTCGGCTCATTCATGCAACATTTTTTTATTGACAATGTGCTATTGAATAATTCTTCAATAACAAATTTTTTATCTATGGCTCTGTTTATATGTTTGTTGATATACCTATCAGATAAAGCATCAATATTTTTAAAGCTAATTTTCATGGTTAAATATTAAATTTACTCATTTCACGTTGTTTCTGTGTACCTATAATCTTATAGTAATTTTCCATTGTCTTATGGTCTTTGTGCCCTGTCCATGCCATAATAACCTCAGCGGGTATATTAAAGAATAGTGCATTTGAAACAAAAGTTTTCCGGCCTACATGGGTAGTAAGTAATTCCCATTTAAAAAAGGTTTTTTCAATCCTGTTGGCTCCCTGCCATGTTATTATTGGTTCCTTTTCATTTAATTTGGCAAGTTGTCCAAGTTCTTTTAAATAATCGTTCATCTTTTGATTGCTTATTACCGGCAGGCACTTGTTATCTTGAAAGTCATAATCTTTGTATTTTTTCAATATGGCGCGGGAATAGTCATTCAGTTCAATTTTAAGCGCATCGCTGGTTTTAATAGTAGTGATTTCAATAACATCCTTTTTAATATTGCTTCGTTTCAAATTATAAACATCGGAATACCTTAACCCGGTAAAGCAACCAAAACAAAATACGTCCCGGACTTGCTCCAAATACTTTTTACTGATTTTTAATTTATATAAGTGCATCAATTCCGTCCATGTAAGGAATATTACATTGTTCGGTTTATTTACGCCTGTCAGCTTAATTTTAGCGTCTTTATATGCTGTGCTTGTTGTATAACCGTTGCGTGTAGCCCAGTTCATAAATAGCTTTGTATTTTTTATTTGCTTTAGGATTGTAGCGTTTTTATGCCCGTTTGTTCTTATTGAATATTCGGTAAACTTTTTAAAAAAAGTTTCGTCAATGTCGTCAAAGGTCAAACCGGATTTATATTTTCTTAAATGATTCATGCTGTTGGTAACACGCTTAACCGTGTTTAATCTCCATGTTACTTTTTCTGTATCAATAAATTTTTGGAACAAACCAAAAAAGGTCTCCTGTGAAGCATCATCTTTGGGGTATAATCTATCATTCAGTTCATACTTGAGTTTTTCAATAGTCAGGTTTTTTTTGTTTACCGTGTATTGTTTATGTATTTCTTCAACATATACCCGTACTTTATTTAATTCGCTGTTAATTTCCGTAGCTGTGCGGCCATCGCTGTTAATGTTATTTCGTTTTACCTGTTGGTTTTCTTCATCCCATTTAGATAGATCAATTCTTTGCCCTGTATAATATTGAAATCTTTTCCCATCAAAAGAAAAGAATAAATAAATAGGGACATTCTTTGTCTTTAATTGTCCTGTTTTCGTATCTTTACGTTTTTCAGGATAAAAATTCAACTTTCTTTGTTTATTCATAACTGTATGTATTTGCATACAAATTTACATACAGTTTTTGTGATAATCAAATAAAATCAGAAAAAGTTAAATTAAATGATATTTTCTATGTATCTTTGTTTACAAGGGATTTTGAATATATAATTGTAAGTATTCTATAATGGAATAAAACAAAGGTGTTTGACCTGACAGGTCAACCTCCCAAGGCTGAAGCGAAAAAAAAACTTCAGCCTTTTTTTTATCCTTCAGAAAAACCTTGTTGGTTGGGCAAAGCAGAAGAAGAGCCTCATTGATCATATTAGTTCGAACTTTTTTCCCTGAAATTTCCATCTTTTCAGGGAACATCGAACTCAAAATTCGTCTTTTACATTCCATACAACCTTATTGTATTATATCTTTTTTTTATAATATTGATAAAGTAAAATTAACATAAATTTTAATAATTTTACACAATCACAATTCCTTTTTTATAAAGTTTATAAAGTTTTAAGGAAATTTTAAATTTTAAATCGTAAATCCTAAATCACTAATCTTTTGAAAATATGAACCGGTTTTTTTTGATGATTGTTTTATACGTTTCGGCAGGCGTATTGCAGGCTCATCCTGACGAGGGTATGTGGATTCCGATCTTGCTGGAAAAATACAATTACGAAGACATGAAGAAAAAAGGATTCAAACTTACCCCTGAAGATATTTACAGTATCAACAAGGCCTGCATGAAAGATGCCGTTGTGATTTTTGGCAGGGGTTGCACCGGCGAGATTGTTTCCGGCCATGGTTTGATACTTACCAATCATCATTGCGGATACCCGCAGATTCAGAACCACAGCTCGCTTGAACATGATTATCTTACAGACGGTTTCTGGGCCATGACGAAGAAAGATGAAATTGCCAACCCGGGCCTTTCAGTTCAAATTTTAGAAAGGATGGAAGATGTAACGCAAAAAGTTCTGGATGGAGTAACCGGTGAAGAAACAAGACAGGTTACGATCAAAGTGAATATTGAGAAAATCGCTAAGGAAGCGGTGGCGGGAACACATTTTAATGTGGTCATAAGACCTTTTTATAACGGAAATGAATATTATTTATTCATTTACGAAGAGTTCAAAGATGTCCGCTTGGTGGGCGCTCCGCCTTCAGGGATCGGAAAATTCGGCGGCGACACGGATAACTGGATGTGGCCCCGGCATACGGGAGATTTCTCGTTATTTCGCATCTATGCAAATAAAAATAATGATCCCGCAGAGTATTCTCCGGACAATGTACCTTATAAACCGAAGAAATTTTTTCCGATTTCTCTGAAAGGCGTTAAAAAAGGAGATTTCACCATGGTTTTCGGGTTTCCCGGGAGAACCACGGAATACCTTTCTTCGTCAGCAGTTGAGATGATCTCGCAGGTTGAAGATCCCAATATTGTGAATATCCTGCGGAATATTCTTGATATTATGGGCGCTGACATGGAAACAAGCGGCAAGATCAGAATTCAGTATTCTTCGAAATACGCAGGGGTGGCAAATTACTGGAAAAAGCTGTGGGGCGAAAGCAAGGGTCTCCGGAAAATCAATGCCGTCAAAAAGAAAAAAATGCTGGAAGAAAAATTTCAGAACTGGGCAAATTCCAATGATGAACTTAAAAAGAAATACGGGAATATTCTTTCTGAAATGGAGAAGAACTATAAAGAGATTACTCCCTATAAGCTCGCTGTTGACTACATAAGCGAAGCTTTTTTTGGTATTGATCTTATGGACCTTTTAAGAGAACTTGATGTTCTTACACTTGATACAAAAAAAGAAGAAGCGGAGATTCCCGGTACAATAACTAATCTGAAAGCATATTCAAAGAAGTTTTTTAAAGATTACAATCTGCCCACAGACAAAAAGATTTTTATCACAATGGTTAAAATGTATAGCGAAAATGTGGACATAAAATTTATTCCCGGTATTTATGATTTTATTGATAAAAAGTTTAAAGGAAATATATCTGAATATGCGGATTTTGTTTATTCAAAATCAATGCTGGCCGATGAAACAAAATTGAATGAATTCCTGGATTCGTATAAACTTTCCCGTTTGAAAAAATTCATGAAAGATCCTGCTTATAAATTTTATATAAGTTTTATGGATGTGTTATCGAAAGTACAGGGTGAATCCGGAATTTATACTTACAAACTGGACTTACTGAACAGGGCTTACATGACCGGATTAAGAGAGATGCAGAAAGATAAAATTTTTTATCCCGATGCTAATTTTACGTTTCGTATAGCTTATGGCCAGGTGAGCGATTATGAACCCATGGATGGCGTTTATTATAATTTCTATACAACCCTCGACGGCATAATGCAAAAAGATGATTCAACGATCTACGATTATAATGTGCCGAAAAAATTAAAGGAACTGTATAAGAAAAAAGACTATGGCCGGTATGGAGAAAACGGCGTGATGAAAGTTGCATTCACAACTTCCAATCATACTACCGGCGGTAATTCCGGAAGCCCGGTATTGAATGGAAACGGAGAACTGATAGGGATAAATTTCGACCGCAACTGGGAGGGCACCATGAGTGATATCATGTACGATCCGTCGCAATGCCGGAATATCTCGCTCGATATCCGGTATGCATTATTCATAATTGAAAAATTCGCAGGAGCCAAACACCTGATTGATGAAATGAAAATTGTGGAATAGTAAATCGTATACTTCACCCTTCGACATTTCGCCCCTTCGACAGGCTCAGGGCTCAATGGCTTCAGTCAGCACACGAAAATAAAATCGTCCGTCATCTGTCGTCCATCGTCGGTCAAAATCACAACACCTCTTCTTCGGTTTTCAGGTTGGCAATAATAAAGTCCTGCCGGTCCGGAGTATTTTTCCCCATGTAAAACGTAAGCATACCGGATACCGATTCCTCGCGTTTCAGCATAACCGGCTCGAGCCGGATATTTTTTCCGATGAAATGCTTGAACTCGTCCGGCGAAATTTCTCCAAGGCCTTTGAACCTTGTGATCTCTGCCGTTCCGTTAAGTTGCTTTATTGCTTTTTGTTTTTCGTTTTCAGAATAGCAGTACATGGTTTTATTTTTATTACGCACCCTGAAGAGCGGCGTTTGCAGGATATACAAATGTCCGTTCCGGATCAGGTCGGGGAAAAACTGCAGGAAAAATGTTATCAGCAGAAGCCGGATATGCATGCCGTCAACATCCGCATCCGTGGCAATAACAATGTTGTGGTAACGAAGGTTTTCTATGTCTTCTTCAATATTCATGGCCGCCTGCAGCAGATTGAATTCTTCGTTTTCATACACCACTTTTTTGGTCATGCCGTAACAATTCAGTGGTTTCCCTTTAAGGCTGAATACCGCCTGCGTATTGACATCGCGCGAGATGGTGATGGAGCCGCTGGCCGAGTCTCCTTCGGTGATGAATAACGTGGTTTCATATCGTCTTTCATCGTCGGAATTATAGTGTATGCGGCTGTCGCGTAGTTTCCGGTTGTGCAGGTTGGCTTTTTTGGCGCGTTCTTTTGCCAGCTTCTGGATGCTCGAAATGGCTTTGCGTTCCTTTTCCGATTCAATGATTTTATTGAGGAGTATGGTAGCGGTTTCCGGGTTTTTATGCAGGAAATTATCCAAGTGTTCTTTAATAAAATCAATAATAAAGTTGCGAATCGTCGGTCCGTTCGGCGAAATATCTTTTGATCCTAATTTGGTTTTGGTCTGCGATTCAAAAATCGGGTCCTCGACTTTTATGCTGATGGCAGCTATTACTGAGGTCCGTATGTCGGACGTATCGAAATCTTTTTTGTAAAATTCGCGGATGGTTTTTGCTAATCCTTCTTTGAAGGCTGTGAGATGCGCGCCGCCCTGCGATGTATGCTGCCCGTTCACAAAGGTGTAATATTCTTCGCCGTAATGCGAACCATGCGTAAAAGCAATTTCAATATCTTCGCCTTTTAATTGTATGATCGGATACAATCCGGGCGATCCCATGTTTTCATTGAGCAGGTCTAAAAGGCCGTTTTTTGAAATGAAACGGGTTCCGTTATAATTAAGGCTAAGCCCGGTATTCAGGTACACATAGTTACGGAGCATCTTTTCGATATATTCGGAAATATACCTGTATTCGCCGAAAATTTCAATATCCGGAATAAAAGTAACAAGGGTTCCGTTCTCCTCATTTGTTTTTTCTATTTTCCGTTCTTTAACAATTTTTCCTTCAGAAAACTCGGCAGTTTTCATTTCCCCTTCGCGGTATGCCTGGATGAAAAATTTTTGTGAAAGGGCATTCACCGCTTTTATACCAACACCATTCAATCCAACGGTTTTTTTAAATACTTTGGAATCATACTTGGCGCCTGTATTCATCACCGAAGATGCTTCTACTAATTTCCCGAGAGGAATACCGCGTCCATAGTCGCGCACCTGCACATTATCGTCTTCAATGGCAATGTCAATATTTTTGCCGTAACCCATCATGTATTCGTCCACGGAGTTATCGAGAACTTCTTTAAGCAGTACATAGATCCCGTCATCCGGCGAGGATCCGTCGCCTAATTTCCCTATATACATTCCCGGCCTTTTGCGGATATGCTCCTGCCAGTCTAAGGTTAGGATACTATCTTCTGTATAGACTTCTGTCGTCATAGCGTAATTAAGAATTTTGCAAAGATAATTAATCTTGACAATGCTTTGAAAAGAGTTTTTCAACAAAAGTATTAACAGGTTGCAAGCCCTGAGAATTAAGGCGGATTTGTTTTATTATTATCCCATTCGGCTTTGATTTGATAAAAAATTGATGTAGATTTGCTTAATTACTTAATCCGTGATGAATATGAAAAATCTATACCTCCTGCTAATTATTCAATTATTGCCATTTCTGATGATCGCTCAGAATGATAATGGCAAATCAGTGATTCAGGTGTTATCTTCTTCAGATGACGAAACCATTATTAGTTTCATGCCCGGAAAATATTTTTCAAGTACAGTCCGCATAGGCAATGATGAATTTTATACGGTGAAAACAGATCAGGGAACGCCGGTGTTGAAAAAGGGCTGTCCGGAAATGGATAAACTGGCTGCTTCTGTCATCATTCCTGATGAGGATAAAATGCAGATAGAAATTATAAATTCGGATTATTATGAAATTAACAATATTAATATTGCTCCTTCAAAAGGCACATTATCCAGAACGGTTGATCCCTCATCCATACCTTTCAGTTTTGATGAAATCTATTCAAAAGATGAATTTTATCCGGGAAAAGTTGCCGAACTGAAAGAACCTTATATCCTGAGAGATTACCGGGGCCAGACAGTGGTAGTTTATCCGTTTCAATACAATCCGGTTCAGAAAAAATTAAGAGTTTACAGAGATATTACAGTCAAAGTAACATCATCTGGAATTGCCGGAGCTAACATATTAGAGAGGCAAAACAATCCCCAAAAAATATCGGCTGACTTTAAAAATATTTATAAGAATCATTTTATTAATTATGTACAGCAGGCAAAATATACCCCTGTAGAAGAAGACGGCAATATGCTGATCATTTGTTACGGCCCGTTTATAAATGCCATGCAGCCTTATATTCAATGGAAAAAGCAGAAGGGTATCCCGGTAGAAATAGTGGATGCCGTGAATTTCAGCGGAGCTAATGATATTAAAGCATATGTGGAAAATTATTATAATACCAAAGGATTGACTTACCTTCTGCTTGTAGGAGATGCAGCGCAGATTCCTCCTTATCCGGCAGCTATAGGCCCGTCTGATAATTATTACGGGTATATTCTCGGCAATGATCATTACACCGAAGTGTTTGTAGGAAGATTTTCTGCCGAAGCAGTTCCGGATGTTGAAACCCAGGTTGAACGCACGCTTAAATACGAAAAAAATCCGGATCTTGCCGGAAGTTGGTACACTTCGGGTATCGGCCTTGCCACAGAGCAGGGGCCGGGAGATGATAATGAATTAGATTATGAGCATGTGAGAAATATCCGCACAAAATTTTTTAATTATACGTATACGGCCATGTCGGAAAATTATGATGGAGATCATGGAGGGCTTGATTCTGTCGGCAATCCCACAGCCCATATGATTCTTGAACAATTGAATCCCGGTGCGGGAGTGATAATCTACACAGGCCACGGATGGGACCATGGATGGGGTACTTCGGGCTTTTCAAATACGGAGATTGACAGCCTTGTTAATTTTAATAAACTCCCCTTTATATGGTCTGTTGCCTGTTCAAACGGAAGTTTTGTTAACACCACCTGTTTTGGCGAAGCATGGCTGAGAGCCCAGGTGAATGGTAAACCCACAGGCGCCATCGGCGCTTTTATGTCAACCATCAGCCAGTACTGGAGCGAACCCATGGACGGGCAGGATGAAATGGCTGACCTGTTAGTTGAAAGCATTTCCGGAAATGTCAAGCACACCTTCGGCGGAATCTCCATGAACGGTTGCATGAAAATGATTGACGATTATGGAAATTCAGGAGCCGACATGGCAGATACCTGGACTGTTTTCGGCGATCCTTCCATTGTGTTGAGAACCATTGTCCCCGATTCAATGTTGGTCTCTCATGTATCTTCGGTTGTTATCGGCACAGGCAATATACAGGTAACCGGCTTTGTTGAAAATGCCTTAGTTTCACTTACTCTTAACGGAGAAATATTAGGAACAGGCTATATTAACAGTGGTTTTACAATTATTAATTTTCCTGCTTTATCGGTTATTGATACGATTATTGTTACGGTTACTGCATACAATAAAACCCCTTACATTGGCCATATTACAATCACTTCTCCATCTATTGATCCCTATGTGATTTATTATAATTCATCCATCAATGATGCAGCAGGAAATAATAACCAGGCGGCAGATTATGGCGAAAATATATTGCTGAATGTTTCTCTTAAAAATGTAGGGCCGGATATGGGTAATGGCATATATGCCGCACTCGCTTCATCCGATCCGTATATTACAATTACAGATAGTACAGGTACGTGGGGAAATATAGCTGCAAATACGGAATCGTTGCAAAACAATGCTTTTGCGGTTTCAATATCCGACACTGTTCCCGACCAGCATGTTGCTGATTTTAATGTTACGGTTTTTGATAATAATTCGCACACGTGGAATTCCTCATTCCATATAATCATCAATGCGCCAAAACCAAGGATTGGAACTGCAACGATTCATGATGCCGTGAGCGGCAATGGTAACGGGATCATCGAGCCGGGCGAAACCGTGGATATTCATATACAGTCAATGAATATTGGCCATTGCCCGATGGTATCAACCTTAAGCAATATTTCCTGCAGCAGCGGTTTTATATCGCTTAACAGTTCTTCATTTAATATTAATAACCTTATTCCTGGCGATACTGTGGATGCGGTTTTTAATATATCGGCAAGCCCCGGAATAACAAGTTGTACTGCATTCGACATCGTGAACAATCTCGGTTTTGCCACCTATAACGCACAAAAAGTTTTTACGGAAAATATCCGTCCTGTTGAAGAAGATTTTGAAACGGGAAATTTCAATAAGTATGCATGGGTTCATACAAGCGACACCACCTGGTTTGTTGACGACAGCATACCCTCCGAAGGCGCCTTCTGCGCAAAATCGGGCCATATAACGCATACCCAGGCGACTTCTCTTTCAATAAGCGTAAATGTTCTTACTGACGACAGTATTTCATTTAATTATAAAGTATCTTCAGAACTGTACTGGGATTGGCTCACTTTCTACATTGACGACGGTTACAGGGGTTCATGGTCTGGCGAGAAGGGATGGGCGAGGGCCGGGTTCCCTGTATTTCAGGGTACGCATACTTTTAAATGGGCTTATTCAAAAGATTATGTGGATTACGACCCGATAGGAAGCGATTGCGCATGGATTGATTATATTCTTTTCCCGTGTCATTCAAATATACCTTTAACAGTGAAAGAGCCAGAAACTGCTCATACTTTTTCATTTAATGTTTATCCCAATCCGGCGAAAAATATTGTACACCTTGAATATACCCTGGATGCCGACAGTAAAGTCTCTGTTGAAATATTTAATTCTGTCGGGCAGAAAATCGGGGTTTTAAAAAGTAATGAAAATTGTATGAAAGGGAATTATCGCCGGGTATATGATATTACAGGGTTGCCCGATGGAATTTATTTTATAAGGCTATATACTGAAAAGGCCGGAGTTGTGAGGAAATTTATTGTAAAAGAGTAAAACAAAAAACCGCAATTCTGGTGCGGCTTTTCGTATTTATCCGATGATTGAGGCTGTAGAAATAGATGCCGGGGCAAGGTCTGCGGTGTCCCAGTCAATGCTGTAATTGCCTTCGGATTGATTGTTAGCGTTCAGTTCCAGAGATCCCGGGACAAAAAAGATTCTGTTATTAAAATGAATACGGAATTTACAATGTGTAAACTAACCACTTGATAGATTTTACATAAAAATATCTCATCTTTACAGCCGATACACAAATAATTTATGAAATAGAAATAAATTAAAAATATACTTGTCCACAAGTTAGAAACAATGGGCCGTAAAAATCCGTACAATAAAATGACTGACAAAATGAAAATAATGAATTGATAAAACCCCGCTTGAAAACAGAGAATGAAGATTAGAAAATATTTGAATGAAAATTTATTTTGCGATAAAAAGATTATCTTTGTATATTGAAAAATATAATCATGGAATAGCTTCTATTCGATCTAGTAATTAATGAGTTATTTTAAACACATAAAATTTTAAAATTATGCAAACAGTTACATTTGAATTGCAGTCCAATATAGCCAATCGTATTGACACATTTATTCAATTATTTGGCAGTAAGGAAGTAATGTTTGATAAATTTATTGAATATCATATAAAAAAACTCAAACGGGAAATTGCTCATATGCAAATAGATTTAAATAAATACGAACTAAAATATAATATGTCATCTTCAAAATTTTATAAACAATTTGAAAACGGACAGATGGGTGATAACAAAGATTTTGTTCTATGGTCGGGTATTTATGAAATGCAATTGAGTTGTAAACAAAAATTACAAAAACTGATATGATTTTTAAATATTTTGACAAAGTAAAAAACAATATTGAAAATTATTCTCATATCATAGAAAACTATCAACTCAACGAAAAGGCTTATAGTGAGGAACGAGGTTTTATTGAAGGAGAAGTAACGTTTGCTGATGATAGCCGCTTAGATTTTGCAGAAGTGAAAGACATTGAACTAAATCAAAAAATCAAATATCATTATCATTATGTGGATACCAATAACAATTTGATTTTTAGATATGATAATGCCAAACATCATAAAGATATAAAATCATTTCCTCACCACAAGCACTTATTAAATACGATTGAAGAAAGTTCAGAGCCTGAAATAACAACAGTTTTAACTGAAATAGAAAATATTGTTCTGAAAAAATAAAAATTTATTCGGTATAAAGTCTAATATAGATAAACAATTTTGTTATTGATAGAAAGAATTATTAATTTATAACTAAACAAAAAAAATATGAAAAAGATTTGTTTATTAGCACTGTTGACCTTAATTTCTGCATGGATATTTGCCCAGACTCCACAGGGTATAAACTATCAGGCTGTGGCCCGCGATTCTTCCGGAAATGAATTGCTGAACCATCCTTTAAACATACGATTTTCCATTATTGCTGATAGTATTTCAGGAACAATAAGCTGGCAGGAAACGCACAGCACTACTACAAATGGGTTTGGCTTATACAACCTGATTATCGGACAAGGAACATCAACCGGCGCCGGAAGTGCATCCTCATTTAGCGCCATTGAATGGGGAAAACATACTCATTTTTTAAAAGTGGAAATTGATGGAGGCAGTGGGTACTTAAATATGGGAACTACACAAATGATGTCTGTGCCTTATGCTTTATTTGCTGAAAAATCTTCATCATCTGATATTATCTTTGAAACTACTTCCATATCAGCGCAAACAATTAACATTGACCTTGGGCAATACAAAGAAATTGATATTTATGGATATGTTTATGCAAATAGTGGTTTTAGTAATGGTTGTAACCTTACCATTAATGGAACATCAATACTCTCAACATGGGCAGCAAGTGATATTAGTAGATGGGAAATAGCACAGACAAAAATAATGAATAGAAAAATTGCTGAAGGGATATTTTACTATGTTACTTCTTATGACGATTATTGTTCAGGGAATTGCTCGGATTATGGAATTACAGCTGGTGAAGTAGTAAAACTACGTCAAGGTTCTTTCAGTTCAAGCACACCAGATGTAATATCAATAACTGTTAGTGGTACTGGTGGTGGATGGCTTAGAGTAATTGGTATAAGATAATTATACAAATATGAAAAATATATTCTTTATACATATTATTTTATTATCGGTTTATTCTTTTGCCCAAACAAATATACAATTTGTACTCTTTAAAAGTAATAATTTACTGGTAAACATGTAAATTTTTAAAGTATTAATCTAAAAAAAACAAAGGGCTTGTAAAAAATTAAAGTTTACATTTACATTAATTATGAATATCGAACATCGAACCGTAGAATTTTGAAGTATTTAAACACTTCGACATTCGTTATTCAATGTTCATTATTCGATATTTTTAAAATTTAAAATGATAATGTTATTTCCTAACAACACCAAAGGAGGGTACCATGAAGGTCAAAGCAGTTTACGAAAGGGGAGTTTTTCGACCAAAAGAAAAAGTCAATATTCCGGAACATAAGGAATTAGTAATACATTTTTGGCCGGAAATAAAGAATGATTCAGACCTTGAAAAAGTTTATGCTGAGGCATCCTGTTTCCGGTCAGATTTAGAAGATTGGACTGTAATTGACGCAGAGGGATGGAAATGATTACGGTTAAACAGGGAGACATTTTTCTGGTCGCATTAGATCCGACGATAGGAGCGGAAATGTCCAAAACGCGGCCTGGCGTCATAGTTTCTAATGATTATGCAAACAGGGGAGCGAAAAGAGTATCGGTCGCTCCAATTACTTCGGCAAATATAACAAAAGTATATCCGTTTGAAGTTTTAATGCCGGTTACACCGGAGACAGGGCTTAATTTTGATTCAAAAGCAGTTTGTGATCAAGTTCGTTCCATTGATAAACAAAGATTGTTAAAAAAACTCGGTTCTGTTTCTCAAGATACAATGGAAAAAATCAAAGCGGCATTACGAATACATTTTGCGTTATAAACAACTGCGGGTTTTTCAGGATTTTGCTTAATAAAGATATAAAATATATGAAGCAATACTTCGTTAATTTTTAAGACGCAATTTTACCAAACCATAAGGCATCGCGATAAACCCTCTTATATTTTTTGCAACTCATATCAATTTTCAAGTTTGTAAAAATTCTATCTGCCATGATTTTATTGAGATGTATAG
>JACREX010000236.1 GCA_016212695.1 Bacteroidia bacterium | reverse complement strand
CACAAAGGTATCGCAAAGAACGCAAAGTTATAAATACTTGGTTTACATTTCCTTGTGAACTTTGCGTAATTTCTCTGCGAACTTTGCGGTTAAGCATTTTATTGAAATTCAATTTGTTATCCTGCTGAGTAGTTACAAAAATTTGCTTAAAAATTAATACTTTTATTAAATTTATGAATTAATCCGGCTAAAATTTATCTTTGGCGAAATCTAAAAATTTAAAAATTATGAAAACAAAAATTAGTCGTAAGTCATTTAAGCTAAAAGCCAAAAGTAGAAAGCTAAAAGCTTATCACTGTATAGCTTTAAGCCTTAAACTTTATGCTTTATGCCTCTTTTTAACTTTCAACTTTCTAACTTTACAAACTTTCAACTGCTCTGCGCAAACCGGCTTGCCTATCCGGAAACTCACTATTTTCAAAAACTCAACCTGCATGGTGAGTAAAGAAGGACCATTAAAAACAAAAGACGGCAAACTGCAATTGCCGGTACCGGCACAAGCATTATTCGGGACTTACTGGCTTGGAGCCTCGAAAGAAAATAATATAAAAAGCATCGTGTTTGAAAACGATACGGTAAAAAAGCAGGCAAAAGCAAAAAATTTCAGCCAGGTATTGCTGGGAAATATCGGCAAACAGATTACCATAACCAATTATAAGAATGATAAGATCCCCGGCAAGATCATTGATTTTACGAGGGAATCAAATCTATTAAAAATGAAACTCGATAACGGCAAATACAGTTTCATGGAAGCAAAAGATATTTCGAGTTTGGAGTTTGCAGACGACAATAATCCGACATTCAGAAGCGACAGCATCATACGGCTGGCGAATATCAGAACCGAAAAAAGCACGGATAATATTTCTCTCCATGAATATTACATGCAGCAGGGCGTTAACTGGATCCCCTCCTATTTCCTGAGGTTAGTGAACGACAAAGAAGCGCGTCTTGAAATGAAAGCGACCCTTGAAAATTATGCCGAAGACATCAGCGAGGTTGAGACCGAAGTCGTTGTTGGCGCACCTCAACTTTATTTCGGCACAAGGCTCGACCCTATGACTTTTAATTATATCACGCCTTCCGTATCCACAACCACTGCATATACCGGGCGCTGGGACAACAATGCAATGCGGAATGATATGTCTAATATGATGCAAACACAGACTACAGGCGGGTATGTTGACAGCAGAACACAAGGGTATTTCTCTATGGATTACGGAACCGAAGGCGAAAAAAATAATGACCTTTATTATTACAACTTAGGAAAAATAACCCTGCCCAAAAACAGCAAGGGTAATTATCCGATTTTTGCATCAACGCTGGGGTATAAAGATAAATACGAAGTAAGCATTCCTGACAAAATAAATTATGCATCCTACTTGTATTGCGACAATACCGAAGGCCTGTATGATGTATTTCATTCAATTGAAATTAAAAATTCCACAAATTTTCCGTTTACCACAGCCCCTGTCATGGTGATTACAGATAAAAGCCAGTTCCTTGCGCAGGATCTGTTAAAATATACTCCAACCGGCGCGGCAACCACGATAAAACTTTCCAAGGCAATAGACATTATTCTTAAAAATTCCGAAGAAGAAGTAAGCCGTGTTGAAAACATTAAAAAAATTGCAAAAACAACGTACAGCAAAGTATTGTTAAAAGGTACAGTGATTATTGAAAACCATCAGCAGAAAGGGGTGACTATAGAAGTTACCAAAAACATGAATGGCACTGTAACCAACAGCAACAACGGCGTCTTGAAAAAACAAAAAGTATACGGGTCTGTAAATCCAAGCACAGAAGTGAAATGGGAAGTTACACTCGGAGCCGGAGAAAAGAAAACGATCAATTATGAATACGAGGTTTTGTTTGTTCCGTATAATTATTAGGATGGCTGGTTATATAAAAACGGGAAAATTATACAAATCATGAATCAAATATACTCATCCCAGCTTTTAATCGCGATATCATCCATATTTTTTTTACAAATGGCATAAATAAAAGCGCTGGCAAGGCGGGCGTTAGTAATCAGCGGAATGTTGTAATCCACGGCGCATCGCCGGATTTCGTAGTCATTAAAAAGTTCTCCCTGTGTAAGATTTTTTGGAATGTTTATTACCATGTCTATCTTTTTTTCTTTGATATAAGTCCGTGAATTGGGTTCCATGTTTTCATCGGGCCAGTGAAGCATGGTTGCACATACTCCGTTTTCTTCAAGGAATTTCTGAGTTCCTTTTGTCGCATAAAGATTGTATCCTTTTTGGATGAGTATGCGTGCGCTGTTCAGCATCTCGATCTTGGAACGGGAAGGACCGGTGGAGAGAAGAATATTTTTCTTTGGAATGGAATAGCCAACCGATAACATAGATTTAAGCACTGTTTCATAAAAATCTTCGCCAATGCAGCCCACTTCGCCTGTTGAATGCATCTCCACACCCAGAACCGGGTCTGCTTTCTGCAGGCGCGAGAACGAAAACTGCGGGGCTTTTATTCCGATATAATCGAGTTCGAAAAGAGATTTGTCAGGCTTTTTTACATCAGCGCCCAGCATGATGCAGGTTGCAATTTCAATGAAATTCGCTTTTAAAACTTTTGAAACAAAGGGGAAACTTCTTGATGCACGCAGGTTGCATTCGATCACCTTTATGTCGTTGTCTTTTGCCAGAAATTGTATGTTAAAGGGACCTGAAATATTCAACTGCTTTGAAATTTCCCTTGCGATTTTTTTTATTCTCCGGGCAGTTTCAATATAGATTTTCTGGGGTGGAAATACTATGGTCGCATCGCCGGAATGAACCCCTGCAAATTCAACATGTTCAGAAATGGCATACACAATTATTTCACCGTTTTTAGCCACCGCATCAATCTCGATTTCTTTGGCATTTTCAATAAACTCAGAGACAACCACGGGATACTTTTTTGAGACATTGGCGGCAAGATTCAGAAAATGTTCCAGTTCATCTTTGTTGGAAACTACGTTCATCGCTGCGCCTGATAAAACATACGAAGGCCTCACTAATACGGGAAACCCTACTTCATTTACGAATTTATTTATATCATCGATCCCCGTGAGTTCTTTCCATCTGGGCTGGTCTATACCCAAAGCGTCGAGCATAGTGGCAAATTTATGACGGTCTTCGGCATTATCAATAGAAAGAGGAGATGTGCCGAGAATATTCACCCCGGCCTGGTGCAACCGCATGGCAAGATTATTCGGGATCTGGCCGCCTGTGGAAACAATCACGCCTTTCGGATTTTCAAGGTCGGTAATATCAAGAACCCGTTCGTATGTGAGTTCATCGAAATACAACCTGTCGCAAACGTCATAATCCGTGCTGACCGTTTCCGGATTAAAGTTGATCATCACGGAACGGTAATCCATCTTGTTGATCGCATACAGCGCATTCACGCAGCACCAGTCGAATTCCACGCTGCTCCCGATCCTGTAAGCTCCGGAACCAAGAACAATAACCGATTTCCCATCGTTCTCAAAGTTTATATCATGTTCGCAACCATTGTACGTAAGGTACAGGTAATTGGTCTTTGCAGGATATTCAGCAGCCAAAGTATCAATCTGCTTTACAAACGGAAGAATGTTTTTCGTTTTTCTGTATTCCCGGATTTTCAACGAATAGTTGGTGGCATCTTCTTCGTTTTCGAGAATTATTTTTGCAAGTTGGAAGTCGGAATAACCCGATCTTTTTGCATCGCACAACAAATCAAGAGGCAGTTCTTCAATGGAAGAGTATGAAAAAATTTTTTGCCGTAGGTCATAAATATTTTTCAATTTATATAAAAACCATGTGTCAATTTTTGTCAGTGCATGAATTTTTTCTACTGGAAAACCTTTGTGCAGCGCCATAGCAATAACAAAAATTCTCATGTCTGTGGGGTTTGTAAGTTCTTTTTCGATCTGCTCAAGATCGTCGAATTCAATGTCTTTATTTCCCACAAAACCGTGCATCCCCTGACCGATCATCCGCAGTCCTTTTTGTATGGCTTCTTCAAAACTGCGGCCGATAGCCATCACTTCGCCCACGCTTTTCATGCTGCTGCCGATCTCTTTTGAGACGCCTTTGAATTTACCGAGATCCCATCGCGGTATTTTGCATACAATATAATCGAGCGCCGGTTCAAAACAGGCGGTTGTTGTTTTTGTCACTGAATTTTTCAATTCATGCAATCCGTAACCAAGTCCTAATTTGGCGGCCACAAATGCGAGCGGATAACCTGTTGCTTTGGATGCAAGCGCGCTGGAACGCGAGAGCCGCGCATTCACTTCGATCACTTTGTAATCTTCAGATGCCGGATCGAGCGCATATTGCACATTGCATTCGCCGACAATTCCTATGTGCCTTACAATTTTTATAGCGATCTCTCTCAGTTTATGGTATTCATTATTGGTTAATGTTTGCGACGGAGCAACAACAATGCTCTCGCCTGTATGTATTCCCAGCGGATCGAAATTTTCCATGTTGCAAACCGTAATACAGTTGTCATACTGATCGCGCACCACTTCATACTCAATCTCTTTCCAGCCTTTCAGGGATTTTTCGATCAGCAACTGGCCGGAATAAGAAAATGCCTTAACGGCCAGCGCAGCCAGTTCGTTTTCATTATTGCAAAAACCGCTTCCCTGTCCGCCCAGCGCATAAGCTGCACGGATGATAACGGGATATCCGAGATTAGCAGCCGCAACTTTTGCGTCTTCGAGAGAAGTAACAGCCTGGCTTTTAATAGTGTTTACATTTATCTCGTCTAATTTTTTTACAAATAATTCCCGGTCTTCTGTATCAATGATGGCCTGGATGGGCGTACCCAGAACCTCCAAATGGTATTTCTCCAGAACGCCAGATTTGAATAGTTCGATGCCGCAATTCAAAGCAGTTTGTCCTCCGAACGACAAAAGTATTCCCTGCGGATTTTCTTTTTTTATAACCTGTTCAACAAAGAAAGGAGTAACCGGCAGAAAATATATTTTATCGGAAATTCCTTCGGATGTCTGCACCGTGGCAATATTCGGATTAATCAGAATGGTTTCAATACCTTCTTCTTTTAAAGCCTTCAGCGCCTGTGAACCGGAATAATCAAACTCGCCTGCCTCTCCGATTTTTAAAGCCCCGGAACCAATCAACAGAACTTTATTTATATTTTTATTCATTAAATTTTATGTATAACTGTTTTAATCAAGAGACTGTTAAAAATCCATATTTAAATTTTTGTATAGTCAAAATCTTGTTATATAGCCAAAATGTATCTTGGCCGATCGAATTTCTACAGGATTATCAAATTGTTTTCCCAAGGCGAAATTAACTGTAAATATCCCGGCTTTTGTTTCGAAATCTATTCCGGCCCCAAACCCTATGGGAAAATCTGATAAAAATTTTGAAATGATATTTTTTTCATAATACCCTCCGTCAAAAAAAACATACAAACAGGAATTTTGTTCGAATAATAATCGGTATTCTGCGGTCATAATAGAATATGAAGATACTAAGAATGAGTTTTCGTTAAATCCCCTGAGCGTTTTCAGACCGCCGATCTTAAAGAGTTCATTTTCAAAAAGCGTAGAATTGTAGATATACCCGGATTTGTTTTGAATCATAACAGCGGTTTTTTCAAAAACAGGTATAAAGAATGATATATCTGCAGTGCCTTCTGCCTGAGTTGAGTTGAGTTTGATATTATTGTAAACTGCCGGATTCACCTTTGCGTTTTTCCTGATTTTTTTCTCTCCTGCGCATGCATTGATTTTGATGGAATATCCTTTCCTCGGGTTAAATTTATAATCAAGATGTTCATCATTGTATCCGATACCATATAATATAATATTAATATCGGCATATGGGGGAATGGATGTAATATTTTCCAATCCTTTTGTAGATATTAAAGAAGAGTTTTTATTTTCTAAATATGCTTTAAGATAGTTGCCTCTTTGCATTAAAAATTGCAAGCCGAGAACAGTGTTTGCCGATAAATAGGCAGTATCTTTTTGGTGAAGTGAAAAATCAATATCAACTCCTAAGGGAAGTTTGAAAATAAACGGATAATTCAATTTTGCTTTTAACTCCTGTGAGCTTGCTTCAAGTTTTTTCCAGTCAAAACTTACAGATTCTCCTCTGGAAAATGAATTGAAGAGTAAAACATTAACTTCTCCTGTAATCAGGACTTTCCCGGTAGTTTTATCATTGGGAAGCACCCCAAGGATACCATTAAACTGGTTGGATTTTTTATTCTCAAGATACAGATATATATTAGCTTTGTCGTCTGTGAATTCTACTTCGTAATTTTTTGTTTCCTTTAAAAAACTGAGTTCTTTCAACCGGTTTCCGATAGCGCTGATAATGCTTTCATTATATATATTATTCGGTTTTATTGCAAGATATTTTTGAAGATAAAAGGGCGATATTCTTGCATTCCCTTTGATATGAATACTGTCTATGAGGTATAATTTATTTTTTTCCAAAGATAAGAGCCCTGTTATGCTGTCGTTATTAAATTCCACACAGTTGATCTTAAGCCTTGCAAAGGGATACCCTGTATTCTCATAATAATTTATTATTTTTTTTTGTGCGTTTCTGAATTTTTTTTGTTCAACCGGTGCCTTGTCGAATGATTTTGGATTAATACCTGTTTTATGAAGAACAAACGGGTCGATATCAATAAACGAAAGCCTTGCCCATTTATACTGTTTCCCGCTTTTTAAAAAGGCAACGGTAGTATTATTTACATTTTTAATACTATCAATAGTTGCAGCAAGGAATCCATTTTCATAATAGTGCTGAAGGACTTTTCCCAGTTCTTTTCTTAAGCTTAAAGTATCCTGGAAAAGGGTATTAAACGAACTTCTTTTTAGCAGTTTATTTTTAATGCTGTCGGTTTGAATTATTCCAAGTTTATAACTTTTCGGCTCCTGTGCTGAAATAACATGACAGTGAAAAATAAAAAATAATACTATGGCCAAGCATTTTTTCAAACCTGTTTTTTGTAAATTAAACAAATCAATTTAATTACTATTTGAGATTTCTTTAAAAATTAAACAAATGTATTATTTTAAATAAAAATCTCGATTTAATGGTTTGAAATTAATGGATGATATAATTTAATGTATCGGGAGGTCTGTTTTTTAACATTAAAAGTTTAGTTTATAATTAATATGAATTAAGGTTTGGATTAATAGCTGAAAACCAATAGCCACAAAGCGATTCACTGAACTTGTTGAAGTGGCACAAAAACACAAAGTTTCACTAAGCGATAATTTTTGTGTTCTAATAATCTTTGTGATACTT
>JACREX010000239.1 GCA_016212695.1 Bacteroidia bacterium | reverse complement strand
TTCTGCGAATACCCTTAATTGCAAGCAACGCAAGGAACTTCGGAGATTTTTGATTTATGAAAATTTTTAGTGTCTGTAATTTTACCTCTTGAACTGCTCTGTTTTTTCAAAAAAAAGCTAAATTAGAAATTTAGGTTCTATTCTTACTGCTCTCTTTTTCCAATTCCTTTGCACAGAAAAAAACACTCGACAGCCTGTGGCGGGTAATAAAAAATGTAAAAACAGACACGGAAAAAGCCAGCCTGTATTACGATATCAGCAGGCAATACGAAAACCGCAACCCTGACTCCGCCCTGTTTTTCTGTAATAAATCTATTTTACTATTACAATTTTTGGGAGAGCGTACTGCTTTAAACCAAAAAGATGCATCAAAATGGTTGCTCCGTGCAAATGCACTTCAATACTCAGGCTTGCTCAATCGCAAATACAAAGGACAATGCGACACTGCCATCATTCTTTTTAATGAAGCATTAAAAATACACCTTGAACTTTCAAAAGGTTCAGATAATAAAACCCTCTCAAAAACGCTGAATGGCGCAGCCAATTGTTATAACAGTATTGCCAACGCTATGCAGGCGCAGGGTAAGTTCCCCTATGCATTGATTTATTATCACAAAGCAGTGGAATATGCAAAAAAAGGGTTGCAGATTGCCAAAGATATCGGCGCGTTGCCTGATGAAAATACGAGTTACCAGCATTTAAAAGAAGCTTACGCCAAGCTTGGCGATTATAAAAAAGCCCTTGAATATTACGATTTATTTAATGTAACAAAAGACAGCCTTTTTAATAATGAGAAAAACAAGCATATCTCCGAAATGGAAGCCAAATACCAGACTGAAAAAAAACAGCAGCAAATTAAAATTCAGGATGTGGATATCCGGCGGCAAAAGTCACAAAAATACGCTTTCATTGCAGGGCTGATTTTCGTACTGGCGCTGGCTGTGGTTGCGTTCAGGGCTTATATTCAGAAGAAAAAAACAAACCGGTTGCTCCAAGAAAAAAATACGGAGATCAGCCAGCAGAAAGAAGAAATCCAGACACAGGCAGAGCATCTCGAAAAGACAAATAAAGAACTCGAAAAACTATCTATGGTAGCGCGCAAGACAGATAATGGCATAACTATTTTTAGCAGCGATTGGAATATTGAATACAGAAATGCCGCATTCAAAAAACTATATGGCGTTACATTAAGCGAAATGCTTCTTCTCGAAGGCCAGAACATCAGAGAACTGAATGATGAAAAAATCATAAAACTATTTGAGGAATGCAGCATGACAAAAAAAACGGTTCAATATGAAATTGCAAAAACTGATTTTTCAGGGAAAAAAATCTGGGTACAAACCACATTAACGCCGATATTAAATACATCCGGCAATCTTAGTAAACTGGTTGCTATAGATACTGATATAACCCATATAAAAGAAGCGGAAGAAAAGATTGAGGCAGAAAAGAAAAAAACACAGGAAAAAAACAAGAAACTCTGGGAGATAAGTTTATTAGTACATAAAGAAAAGGAGAAGACCCATGAATTACTTAAAATAGTAGAGAAGAAAAACAAAAATATCTCAGACAGTATACATTATGCGTTAAAAATACAGCAGGCCATACTGCCTGATTTGAATTTTATCAGAAAAATTTTTCCGGGGTCGTTTATTCTGTACAAACCCAAGGATGTGGTGAGCGGCGATTTCTACTGGTGGGCGGAGGTAGAAAATAAATTGGTAAGGCTCTTATCTAATTGATGGTTGATTAATAATTTTTGCTTACCTTTGGCACAAATATTAAATATACGATGACTACGAAAGAACATATATTTGCACTTTTCAAGATTCTACCTGATACGGAAAGGCAGGAGCTATTGCA
>JACREX010000238.1 GCA_016212695.1 Bacteroidia bacterium | reverse complement strand
CTGAAGATGGATTTGAATTTTGTTCATTCGGTTTTCGGCACATATCCCGGCGTCAGGGGATATAAGCAGAATTATGCCGATCCTTTACCCGGCATCACGCCTGCCTTTACCATTTCTTCCACAGGCACAGTCCGCAAATTTATGTTCAGTGATTATGTTTCGCATTCTTATCAGCTTAATAATGTTTTCAGCGACAGCGTGTGGTACAGGGTAGAGATACATTACAACGCGTCGGCGCATAAGGCCGATATTTACATAACCAATGCAACCACGGGTTCGGCATTCGACCAAGTGTTAAATGCAGATTTTGTAATGGGGAATTTCAGTTACATAGGAGTCGGTTTTTACGATATCCCCGATTATGGCAACGACTGGGCTCCTGTAAGAATTGATAATATCCTGGCCAAAGGGTTCATGGGAAAACTGGAAATGATCGCCGCTAATGACACGATTTGCTCGGGAAGTAACACGCAATTTTCTATTAACAATTCGCAACCCGGTGTCAGCTACCAGTTATCGGTGAACGGTAATCAGTATGGAGGTGCGCAGGTAGGCAATGGCTATACTTCGACATTCGTTATTCAATATTCGATATTCAATATTGGAAATAACACAATCACTATTTCGGCCACCGACACCGCCACCGCTTGCTCAATCGTTTTAGATACTGTGTTGCATGTTATAGTAAACCCAATATATTCAATCAGTGAATCTGTGGCAATTTGTTCAGGCCAATCCTACACTGTGGGCACACACACCTACACCACAAGCGGAACTTACACCGACACGCTTCACACAACGCTCGGCTGCGACAGCATTATTATAACCAACCTCACCGTGAACCCGCTGCCAATTGTAGATGCCGGATATAATCAAATTATAGTGTATGGTTCATTTACGAATTTGAACGCTACTGTTTCCGGTGGCAGCGGATCATTTCTCTATTCATGGACACCTGCTGCTTCGTTGTTTGTATCCACTATTGAGGATCCCACAACAATAGGTTTAATAGAAACCACTGTCTTTACTTTATTAGTGACTGATTCAGTTACCGGGTGCCAGAGTTCTGACCAGCTAACCATCATTGTTACCTGTTGCCTGTTTTCAGCAAACGCTTCAGCCACGCCAAATACGGTTTGTTCCGGTTCAAGTGTTCAATTGAATGCTAATGCATCGGGGGGATCCACTAACTATAATTATTCATGGTCATCTAATCCGGCAGGGTTCATTTCCACCATAGAGAATCCGATCGTTTCACCAACTATTACCACTATCTATACAGTCACGGTTAATGATGGTTTCAGCAATGTGACATCTTCCGTGACCGTTACTGTCAACCCGCTTCCTGTTGTCAATCTCGGCAACGACACCGCTATTTGCACAAATGCTTCCATCACGCTTACAGCAGGTGGTTCAGGCAATTATTACCAATGGAATAATGGTTTAAATTCTTCTTCGATTACAGTTAGCACATCTGGTAATTTTGCAGTAACAGTTACAAACGCTTATGGTTGCAGCGCTTCGGATAATATCACGCTATCGGTATATTCATCCATAGATATTACAATTAATGTAGTTAATACAACTTGTGGCCAGCATACCGGATCGGCAACCGCAACAGTTACCGGCGGCACATCGCCGTATCAATACCTGTGGAGCATGGGCGATACCGTGAATATTGCCGACAGCCTTGCAGCCGGTGTATATATATTATATGTATCCGATGCAAATCAGTGCCAGAATTCTGCTCCGGCAGTTATCAGTTCTACCAATGGAGCAAATATTACTAATGTGCAAGTTACGCCTGTTTCGTGTTCCGGAGGAAGCGACGGGGCAATATCTGTTACAGTAACCGGCGGCACACAGCCCTATCAATTGGAATGGAGCAATGGCGATACGCTGAATCAGAATATAGGCAGCCTTACGGCAGGTCCCTATGAAATTGTGGTTACTGATGCGAATAATTGCCAGGCAGTGCAGAGTATAAATGTAGCTCAACCCGCACAACTTGAAATAACATTTACAATAATAAACGCATCGTGTGGAAACGCAGACGGTAGTATTACCACAACGGTTTCAGGCGGCACAGTTCCCTATATTTATAATTGGAGTACCGGCGCGCCAACACAAAATTTAACGTCTCTGGGTGCGGGAATATATTCGATCACCATCACCGACGCTCACGCCTGCACGGCTGCGGCTACCGCAGCCATCAGCGAATCGGGATCAGCCATTATAACCATAGATTCGATTGTAAATCCCATTTGCAATGGGATAAACGGTGGAATCTACATCAGCGTTTCAGGAGGTACAAATTTCACGTATAACTGGTCAGACAGTACGCATAATCAGGATTTGACCGGAGTGCAGGCAGGCGATTACAACGTAACCGTAACAAGCGGCGGCTGCAATGCGGTATCATACGCAACCATATCGGAAATACAACCGGTGTTACAACCGATTTGTATTGTTTCTGTTGATGTAATTGGCAATGCATCAAAAAATATGGTTGTATGGGAAAAGCAGCAGACTGCAGGTATATCGCATTACAAGTTCTGGAAAGAAACCACGCAGGCCGGCGTTTACCATGTTGTCGCCGCCATCCCTTATGCTATTATGAGCAAATGGACCGATCCGCTCTCAAACCCGCACCAGAGGGCATGGCGCTACAAAATATCGGCTGTTGACAGTTGCGGAACAGAAAGCCCGTTTAGCGCAGTTCATAAAACCATTCACCTTACGGTAAACCTCGGACAGGGACAAGACATAAATCTTATCTGGAACCATTACCAGGGATTTGAATATTATACATATTATATTTACCGTTATCAGCCGTCTTCCGGATGGATTACTCTGGATTCGATTCCCGGCGATCTGAATACGTTTACCGATACGCCTACAGGCGGCGGAGTGGTAAGGTATCAGATTTCAGCAAAGAGACTTTCTGACTGCTGGTCAAGCGGCGATGCCAAAGACATGGGCGGCCCGTTCAGCCAGAGCCTGTCTAACATCGAAGACAATGGCATTATTGAAGTGAGTGTTCCCGAAAATATATTGAACGGCGATTTTAAAATTTATCCGAATCCTGTAAAAAATGAACTGACTATTGAAATTCAAAATTCTAATTCCCACATTTCGACTACGCTCAATGTGACAGGAAATTCTAAATTTGAAATCATCAATATGATCGGGCAATCCGTCTATACTTCATATGTCGAAAAGAAGATAACCATTGATGTTTCGCCGTTTCCAAGCGGAGTATATTTTGTGAAATTATTTAATGATAAAACGATAGGTATAAAAAAGTTTGTGAAGGAATAGTGAAAAGAGGTATACCTTATACCTTTTGTTTTAGAAATTTTACCAACTTGAGTGTCATATCTAACAGTACGATTCTTGCATTGCCGTTTCGTTCTATGTGATACTGGGCTTTGTTCAATTCTTCGGCAATCTGGCGCACGTTAGCAGAATTGATGAAGGGGTGGAATTTTTCTGAGAAATCCGATTCTTCTTTTGTAAGGTAAATAAGTTCGGGTTTCGCTATATGCATCAAAAAATTTTCGCGGATCATCCGCAATGAAAAACCTAAGAAACTTTTTTGTTTTTCCCTGCCTACGGTAGCGATGCTGTCAACCCATCCCTGCAATTCGAAAATTTTCTGTCCATAGCAGAGCCGCATCAGTTCCTGGAATTTTTTAAAATTGAACTTTTGTTCGTCGGATGATTGAATAATATTCAAAGCATTTAAAAAACTGCCGCCTGAAATGCGGACAATATTCTGTATCTCTTCATCAGAAAGATCAAACCTGTCTTTTATCGTTTCGCTCAGGCTGTTGTCGTCTATCTTTGGAAGTTTGATAAGCTGTGTCCTTGATAAAATGGTGGGAAGCATCAGTTCGGGTTCTTCGGACAGTAAAAAGAAAATCGTATTCGGAGGCGGCTCTTCGAGTATCTTTAATAATTTATTGGCAGCGGCCGGGTGCATTTTTTCCGCCAGCCAGATGATCATTATTTTATACTCGCCTTCGAATGTTTTAAAATTCAGTTTCCGGATGATCTCTTCGCTTTCATCTGTATAAATCAGTCCCTGGCTTTTCTCAGCGCCTATGGCCTCATACCATTCATTGGGCGAAATATACGGGTTCTGCAAAAGAACTTCTCTCCAGGTTTCTATATACGAATCGCTCACAGGTTTTTTATCAGATTTTTTTACAACAGGAAAAACAAAATGAAGATCCGGGTGGATGAGCTTGTTGAATTTATGGCATGAGGGGCACACACCGCAGGAGTCGTTTTCCTGCCGGTTCTCGCACGAAATATACTGTGCATAGGCAAGCGCCATGGCAAGTTTTCCGGTTCCTTTCGGCCCGATAAAAAGCTGCGCATGGCTGATCCTCCCTTCTTTTACGGTTTGAACCAAGCGCTCCTTGATGGCATATTGTCCAATAACTTCTTTGAAAAGCATTATTGATTTTTTCTTTCCAAATGTAACGTATAATATTATTAAATCAAATGAAAATTATTTCAGAAATTTATAGTTAAATTTAAAAAACGTCCTGTTTTACATGCTTGCAGAATTTCCGATTGTTAAATACTTTGTTGAAAACATTCGGAGCGCCGTTGTTTTTACAGAATAGTTTACAGTTATTTTTACATATTATTTAATTTTAAAACTAAAATTATGGCAACAAAGAAAGCAACAAAACCTGCTAAAAAGGCAGTAGTAAAGAAAGCAAAACCTGCAGCAAAAAAGAAAAGTTGCGGTAGCAAGAAAAAATAACAAATGTACTTCGGTATATAATCTGCCCAGGCTGTTCTCAAAAGGACAGCCTTTTTTATTTCATAATAATTTTACGTGAGATAAATCTTATCGTTTAGCAAAGCTTCAAAGGTTGCTTTCAGCCCTTCTTTATAAGTAGGGTATTTTAATTTCCATCCCATGATTTTTTTTGCTTTGGCATTGCTCACCCTGCAATCCATCAGAATTACTTTAGACATATATTTTCCAAGAACCCACCGGATGATAAATGCAGGAATATTTTTCGGTTTGGGTTTACCGAAACATTCTGCCATACAATCGGAAAATTCACGGGCAGTGCAGGCATAGTCGTCGGCAAGAATAAATTTTTCGCCTATGGGTAATTTTTCCACAGCTTTTATATAAGCATTTGCGCAGTCTTCTGCGTGGATGCGGGGAATACGGTTCAGGCCATTGCCAATCACCCTGAATTTTCCTTTTTTCATCATATCAACCATCATCATAAACAAACCGCCCGGCCCGTAAATTTGTCCGGGCAGCATCAGGATCAATGGAGGCGTTCCTTTCTTAAGTGTATCTTCAAGGATTGGATCCACATACTCTCCGATAAGGGTGAGTCCTTCCCTGTGTATCTTCCATGTTTCATCGGCAATTTCATCTCCTTTTGTTTTAAAACTGGTTCCCAATGTAAAAATCAAAATGCTTCCTAATTTTTCTGCAAGGGTAATGGCATTTTTAGCAAAGACGGTAGTCTGCTGTCGCAGTTGCCGGAATTTTTTTTCACCGATCCTTCCCGGACGGAAAGGCATGGCAATAAAAATGATCATATCCTGTTTCGGAAGCTTGGGTAAAAATTCTTCAATATTCAGAATATTGCCCACAATCCCTTTTGCCCCGATGTTTTCAATGATTTTAATTTTGGCTTCATTCGTGGTCAGAATCGTAACCTCATGGTTGTTCAGAATAAGTTTCGGCACAATATAAGAACCCAGGAAACCGGTTCCGCCGATTACAAATATTTTCATAGTCTGGATTTTTATCAAAGATAAAAAATCTAATCTGCAAAATGAATTTACAGGATCATTTTTTTACAACCTCGCCAATCAGCGTTGCAGATGTCGAACGGATAACACGCACCTGAACAAAATCTCCGATCGAATAATTTTTTTTGGGAAAAACAATCACTTTGTTATGCGAATTTCTTCCGGATAAAAAGTCTTTTGATTTTTTCGAAAAGCCCTCAACCAACACTTCAAAAACCTTGTTCAGGTCTTGTTGTTTACTTTCTGCCGATAATTTATTTTGCAGGGCGATGATCTCGGCGAGCCGTTGTGCTTTTATATTTTCCGGAACATCGTCTTTGTAATTTCGTTGAGCAAATGTATTTGGCCGTTCGGAATATTTGAACATAAAAGCGAAATCGAATTTTGCCCATGTCATCAGCGAGAGAGTGTCCTTGTGATCTTCTTCAGTTTCACCGCAAAAACCGGTAATGATATCGGTAGATATGGCGCAGCCGGGCAGTATTTTTTTTATGGCTGTAATCCGGCCCATATACCACTCGCTGGTATAACCTCGCCTCATCAATTCAAGGATCCGTGTGCTTCCCGACTGCATCGGGAGGTGAATGCTTTTACAGATGTTTTGGTATTTTGCCATTATATGAAGTACCTCGTCGGTCATGTCTTGCGGATAAGAGGTGGAAAAGCGCGCTCTCAATTCCGGATTGGCAGTTGCCACCCTTTCGAGCAATGATGCAAAATTTATAACGGAAGCGTCGCTGTTTTTCCAGTTGTATTTATCTACATTCTGGCCGATAAGCGTTACCTCCCTGAATCGTTTTTCTTTTAGCTCAAATATTTCCTGAAGAATAGTTTCAGGGTCACGGCTGCGCTCCCGGCCTCTTGTAAACGGCACAACACAAAATGCGCACATATTGTCGCAGCCCCGCATAATGGATACAAAAGCAGAAACGCCGTTGCTGCCGTACCTCGCCGGGCTGATATCTTCATACATTTCATCGCACGATAGCTGCACATTGATGGCTGCCTTTCCGGATTCCGCCTGTTTAATAAGCCTTGGCAAATCGCGGTATGCATCTGGCCCCACAACCAGATCAACACGTCCTTCTTCCAGAAGTTTTGCTTTCAGCCGTTCGGCCATACATCCGATAATGCCGATAATAATTTCCGGTTTTTTTTTCCGTATCTGACGGAAAACATCAAGTCTTCCCCAAACGCGTGTTTCGGCATTTTCACGCACAGAGCAGGTGTTCACTAATATAATGTCTGCTTCGTGGATATCTCCTGTATGTGTAAATCCGTTCTCTTTCAAGATGGATACCGCCACTTCGCTGTCCGACACATTCATCTGGCATCCGTAGGTTTCTATATAGAGTTTCACGTTTAAAGTTTAAAGTTGGTATTAGTTTTTTGTTTCACTGCAAAGTTAAAAAATCTGCTGAAAGCTATTCCCAAAATAATTTTCTTCTTTGTTTTTCTATTCATCAACATTTTATACTTTTACAAAAAGTTTGTACCAAATTAATCGTAAATCGTATGCTTCGACACATTTCGACATTTCGACGAACTCAATGCGGCGCAGGCTCAATGTTCGGCTCAGCACACGAAAATAAAATCGTAAATCGTAAATCATAAATCATAAATTATTATGTCTGGTCACAGTAAATGGAGTTCCATTAAAAGAAAAAAAGGTGCGCTCGATGCAAAAAGATCAAAGATATTTTCGCGCATAGTTAAAGAAATTCAGGTTGCCGTAAGGGAAGGCGGAGCTGATGAAACCGGCAATGCAAGGCTTAGGCTTGCGATTCAGAATGCTAAAGGTGCAAACATGTCGAAAGATACCCTGATGCGCGCTATAAACAAGGCATCCAGTGAAGGCGCTAACCTGCAGGAAACAACCTTTGAGGGCTATGGCCCCCATGGAGTGGCTATTTTTATAGAATGTCTCACGGATAATAATAACCGGACCGTCAGCAACATCAAATCCGTGTTTTCAAAGAAAGGCGGCAACATGGGAACGAACGGATGCCTTAGTTTTATTTTTGAGAGGAAAGGTGTTTTCACGATTCAGAAAGGAACCCTTAACCTGGAGGAACTCGAACTTGAATTAATTGATGCCGGAGCTGACGATATTGAAATTGATGACGAGGTAATCGTTGTTACTACTAAAATGGTAGATTTCGGCGCCATGCAGAAAAAACTTGAGCAGCTTAAGATTGAAGCAGAAAATGCCGAGCTCAGAAGGATACCCAATGATTATAAAAAATTGGATGTGGATGCAGCTAAAAAAGTATTGGCCATAATAGATGATTTTGAAGAGGATGATGACGTGCAGAATGTGTATCACAATCTGGAAATGACAGAAGATCTCATGGCGGCCATGAACAGTTGATCACTGAAATAACTATGAAAAAAATTTATGCGACACTATACCTTCTGACAATTTTTATCGTGATCGGCCATGCCCAGAATCTAAAATGTGCAGGCGATACTTTTGATATTACCCTTGCGGGATATTATCAGGGCGCTATTCAGTGGGAGCAATCGTCGGATTCTGTAAACTGGACGCCAATTACAGATGCAGATTCAATCGTGCTGGTTCAGACAGCAACAGTCTCAAAATATTTCAGGGCAAAAGTTACCAATGGAAGTTGCCCGTCTATATTTTCAGATATTTTTCATATTCTCGTTGTTCAGCCGCCGTCAACTGCCGATGCCGGCTTGGATCAATTTATCACAAATAATAATCATACAACCATCCATGCACAAAATGTTTCAACAGGACAGGGACATTGGTCGCTTTTGAATGGCGCTGGTGGTTCTTTTCAGTATGCAGATTCAGCAACTACAGAATTCAATGGATTAGAATGTGGCGCATATACGCTGTTATGGAGTGTTGAAAACAGTCCGTGTCCGGTTTCAGTGGATACAGTAATTATAACATTCCAATTTGAACCATCTGCATCTGTTGCCGGGCAGGATCAGGCAGACACCGGCATGTGCGGACTTACTGCTACAACCCTGAATGCAACATCACCGACAGTTGGAACAGGAGCCTGGTCAATTGTAAGCGGTAGCGGCGGTTCATTTAATGATACTTTATCTGTTAATGCTGTTTTTTCGGGCATTGCCGGAAGCATATATGTTTTAAGATGGACTACAACAAACGGTAATTGTCCGCCAAAAACAGATGATATGATCGTTAGATTCCGGCGTAATCCTTCAGTTGCGGAGGCCGGGCCTGATCAGATAGGATCCGGTTTATGCGGTCTTACTTCAGCAACGTTAGCGGCAACTGTTCCGTTAATAGGTACCGGACATTGGAGCGTCCTTAGCGGTACAGGGACTATTAGCAACCCTCTTGTTTCAAATACTGCTATAACAGGTAGTGCCGGTGATACACTCATTTTACAATGGACAGTTCAAAATGATTCATGTCCTTCATCGTCTGATCAGGTTATAATAATTTTTCAGCAAAATCCGACTGTTGCTGCAGCGGGTGCGGATCATACAGGCGCTGAAACCTGCGGCGATACATCCTTTGTGCTGAATGCAAACATTCCGACAGTAGGATCCGGAATCTGGTCTGTAGTGAGCGGAACCGGAGGTTCTTTCAGCGATTCTTCACAGAATAATACAACTTTTTATGGCCTTCAGGGAAACGCGTATACACTTCGTTGGACCATTATAAATATTCCATGCCCAGTATCGTCGGATGATGTAAATATTACTTTTAATGAAAATCCTTCAACTGCCGATGCAGGCGCTGACCAGCCTGCTGTAAACGGAACATCCACAACGCTGACTGCAAATAATCCATTAGTCGGATCGGGCAGTTGGAGTATTGTAAGCGGTTCGGGCGGAACTGTTGCTCAACCGGCAAACCCAGGCAGTTCTTTTACTGGAATATATGGAAATTCTTATCGCCTTGTCTGGACTATTGCAAATCCGCCATGTCCCAGTTCTGAAGACACTGTTAAAATTATATTTTTTTTATGCGGCACTCTGTTCACCGATTACCGGGATGGAAGATATTATAATTCACTTCAACTCGGAATCCAGTGCTGGATGGGACAAAATCTGAATTATGGCGACAAGGTCAATACAAATATCACACAAATGAATAATCCGGTTGTTGAAAAATATTGTTATAATAACGACACAAATAATTGTAATATTTACGGCGGATTGTATCAGTGGGCAGAAATGGTTCAGTATCTGAACGGAGCGTCAAATATTGCTTCATGGAATCCTGTGCCAACGGGGAATGTGCAGGGCATTTGCCCGGCAGGCTGGCATTTGCCTTCAGACAGTGAATGGCAGGGATTGGTCAACTATCTCGGGGGAGATACTGTAGCCGGAGGGAAATTAAAAGAAACGGGTTTGACACATTGGAATTCACCCAATACAGGAGCCGACAACAGTAGTAATTTTACCGCGCTTGGAGCAGGCCAGCGGGCTGCCAACACCATCCTCGATTTTAAAAATATTGCTTATTTCTGGACTATTACCGAGTATGGTATTTATGATGTATGGTACCGCGCCCTGAATTTTAATGATGCGGCGGTTACCCACGATAAATATGCAAAAAACACCGGCCGCTCGGTACGTTGCCTGAGAGACTGAAAAAAAAACAGTATATCCTGTTTCAAATAATTTCGGGGCGAGTATAGTTTATGCTTTTGAAACGAAATAAATTTTAAAAAGCAGATTACTTTCTAACAAATCGTTTTACTTCAACAGTGTTTCCGCAGGATATTTTTACAATATAAACACCCGGAGCCAATCCGCGGATATCAATATGAAACGTTTCTGTACTTTCCCTTCTGTATAGAATAATTTTTCCATAAATATCGTAAAGTTGTACAGAAACATTTTTATTAAAAGTGGCAGATGCTCCATGTTTAATTGTAATATATTCTTCTGCCGGGTTCGGATAAATATCAAAAACCGCAGTATTAAAAATGTTGTTTTTTGTTTCGGAAACAAGGGTTTCATAATCAATAGCCGCATCAAAAATTTCATGAACGAATTGCGGCGCAACCAGGTCTGTGGCAGTTCCGTTCGGATGGCTGTCGTATTCTGCAGTCCTGTATTGATTCAGCATCATACCGTTTGAACCGGTTAACTTGCTGAAAAAATCAAACACATATACATTGGCCGGAAATGCGCCGAATTCAGGATCCATGCCATCAGCCAGTGTATCCTTTGCCCATTTGCAGAACGATTTTGAAAGAGCCGCTTCCGATATAGTGGTAGAGGATACTTCAAGCGGAGCATTGGTCCAAATAGCAAAGAAATTTTCCGGGTGATTTTTCATTACATGCAGGATGTGCCGCCAATGCCATTTGTAGTTATATACACTCTTATAAGTCGGATTCAATGTATCGGAATAATCTCCCCATGCCTCAAGGGCAGACGAAGGGAAACAGGATTTGACAACCACGATTTTGTTGCCGGCTAAGTATTCATTAATATCCGTATAGGCAGTATTGCCTTCAAAAAATTCATGCTGTGTAGACCATTCATTATCGTCCGGAGACCACCACTCCTCATTCATGGTGATAGAATCGTTTCCAAAGAAACTGTGTTGTGTATTATACAAATGCATCTGCTCCGGAATGGTTGTTGTAGAATTGCCATCGGGATTAGGCCCCCAGATATAATTTCCTGTGGAATGATGAAGAAATATTCCGCTACGGAAATAATTCTGTGCTGTTAAAATTCCGCTTACCGAAATAAAACAAAGGAATAAGAATGAGTATTTCATAATATTATAATTGGTTTAAAAAATAAAGGTAGAAATTTTTTGGATTCAGTGGTTGCCACAGGTAGTTTTTATTAATGTTTGAAATTTAAATTTTTATAAAAATTCATCTCATCCAGATACTTAAAAGCCTTCTCGGGAAGGAAGTACCTTACGTCTTTGCCGGCTTTTATCGCTTCTCTGATAAAACTTGATGAAATCTCAATGACAGGCGCATTGATACGTTTGAATTTTTTTATATCCGCTTTGGGATTTTCTTCAGTGCCGAGTCTCGGATAAACATACACTTCGTGTTCCTGCAGTATTGCCTCATAATTTTTCCATTTATGGAATGAATTCATACTGTCCGTTCCGATAATCAGAACAAAATCTGTCTCAGGATATTTTTCTTTCAGGTAGGCTAATGTGTGTACCGTGTAGGATGGTTTCGGAAGTTTGAATTCAATATTTGACGCCTTCATTTTGCTGTTATCGCCGATAGCCCGGTTCACAAGTTCGTACCGGTGATGATCAGCCAGTAATGTGGATTTATCTTTCATCGGATTGTGGGGACTTATCACGAACCAAATCTTGTCCAGATCGGTGAACTCAAGCATATAATTTGCAATGGCAAGGTGGCCGATATGAATGGGATTAAAGGAACCAAAAAAAAGTCCGGTTTTCATTTTTTATTCTGTCGCTTTACGGGATGTTTAGAAATTGCCGAACTATCTCTTTCGCTTCATTAACTGCCGTTTCAAGCGTATCGTTCACTATAATTTTATCAAATTGTGAAGCATACGTTATTTCTTTTTCAGCTTTTGCGATGCGCGTGTTGAGGCTTTCGGCATCATCCGTGTGGCGGTTTACAAGACGCTGTTTCAGCGCTTCGATAGAAGGCGGCATCACAAAAACCGAGATCGCTTTTTCGGCATACATCCTTTTGATATTAATGCCTCCGATAACATCCACATCAAACAATACGTTATGACCCTTTCCGGCGATGCGTTGGATTTCACTTTTCAGCGTGCCGTAAAAACTGCCCTCATATACTTCTTCCCATTCAATAAATTCGTTGTTTTTTATCCTGCGTTTAAACTCGTCGGCCGGGATAAAATAATAATCAATTCCGTCTTTTTCATTAGGCCGTTTGGGCCGGCTGCAGGCCGAAATGGAGAATTCCAGATTAAAATTTTCTTTCAGAATATGCCTTACAATGGTGGTCTTTCCTGCACCCGAAGGGGCTGAGAATATGATTAATTTACCTGCCATGAAAATTACAATTTGTGATACGCTGACGCCTGCCTGCTAATGTTCTATTTGCAAAGATAAAAAAACAGAAGGATAATCACAGAAAATAAAAGGCATATATCAATTTTCAGAAGCAGTAATACTGATAAAACCTGTCCGCAGCGCTCTGTAAATGTCTTCAAGATATTCATCTGAACAGAGTAGAACCGTGCCATCCAGCAGGATAATTTCTTTTTCCTGTTCCCCGATGATTTCTTTAATGTAATCAATATTAATAATGCAGGAATGCCGGCATTTTACAAAATTATAGGGCCGGAGCATGATTTCAATATCAGAAAAAAGTTCTTCGGTAGCAACCGGCGCTGCATCGCTTTGATGAATATTTGTAAAAACTCCTGTTGCAGAACAGCAGGTTAAATTTCCTATTCTTGCAGTATATACGCCCGTTTGGGTTTTCAGATAGATTTTATCATCCGGGTTGTGCGCATTGGTTTTTATAAACGAGGGTTCGTGTTTCAATTTGTCCGGTTCTTCGCAAATCTTTCCGAAGATCAGGTCGGTTATATGCTTCTCCATGCCGATTTAATTGTTAATGAATGCAACATTTGGTTTGCGGCAAATATATTCCGAAAACGGAAAAAGATAATAGTAAGCAGTAATCAGTATTCGGTAATCAGTATTCGGACAGAGTGACCACCGGTTACTGAATACCGATTACCGATTACAAAGAAACTTGTCTCATTTTTTGTGTAAGATTAATCACTCTGGGTTTCCGTAGATTTCTTTCAGCAAATAATCATATTTTGCGTAAAGCGCTTTTCTTTTTAGTTTAAGCGTAGGCGATAATTCCCCTGTAAGGGGCGACCATTCTTCATATACTAACCTGAAGCGTTTGATATGTTCCCAGTGTCCCAATGTCTCATTGATTTCATTAACTTCTTCCTGGATGCGGGCAATAACCTCCGGGTTTTGAACAAGCGCTTTATTATCGCGGAAATGTATTTTATGTTTTAATGCCCAGGAATGAAGACTGGTAAAATTCGGCGAGATGATTGCGCCGGCAAACTTTTTATTTTCGCCCGCCACCATGATATTGTTAATAAAGGTTGATGCTTTGAATTTGTTTTCGATCACCTGGGGTGCAATGTATTTCCCGCTCGAAAGCTTGAATATTTCTTTTTTCCGGTCTGTGATTTTCAAAAATTTTTTATCTTCAAAGGCGCCGATATCTCCCGTATGGAACCATCCTTCTTTATCAACCACCTTTTGGGTATATTCGGGATCTTTATAATATCCCGGCATAACATTCGGGCCCTTGCAGAGTATCTCTCCGTCTTCATCGAGTTTCACCTGCACGCCCTTTAATACAGGTCCTACGGCGCCAAATTTTATGAGGTCCGGATCATAATGGCTCACGGCAATTACAGGAGATGTTTCCGTGAGGCCATAACCTTCTAATATTGGTATTCCGGCAGCCCAGAATATACGCGAAAGCCGCGGCTGCAAAGACGATCCGCCGCATACAATAATCTTGACATTCCCTCCGATCGCTTTTCTCCATTTGCTGAATACAAGCGTATCGGCAATCTTCCTTTTTAACTCATACCATTGGCTGCGGCCTTTCAATTCATACTGAAATCCCAGGTCGAGCGCCCAGAAAAATATTTTTTTCTTTATGCCCGTAAGGTCTTTTCCGATGTCAACGATTTTTAAATAAATCCGTTCAAGCAGGAGGGGTACGGTATTAAAACCATCCGGTTTGATTTCCTTGATATTATCCATAATCGCACCCGGATTTTCCGCATAATAAATACTGATCCCCTTGTATTGAAAATGATACGTCATCATGCGTTCGTACACATGGCACAAGGGCAGAAAACTTAATATTTTATGCCCGTATTCCAAGGGCTGGATATAGGAAGTTTCAATAAAATTCGTAACGAGGTTGTTGTGGGTGAGCATCACGCCTTTGGGAGTACCGGTTGTTCCGGATGTATAAATAATCGTGAGAAGGTCGTGAGACGAGATGGCAGATTTTATTTTTTCAAGTTCGTCTTTGTGTTTCGATGCATTTGCCCTGCCCAACTCTATGATATCTGTCCAGCAATCTGCGCCTTCTGTTTTCGATATGGAATAGATTTTTTTAATAGCAGTTATTCCGCCGGCAAAGGGTTTGATTTTATTAAATATATTTTTATCGGATACAAAAACATAGACAGCGTCAGAATGTTCCAGGATAAATTTTTGGTCGTCATCGCTTATAGTGGGATAAACCGGAACATGAACCGCTCCGATCTGGGATATTCCGAAATCTAAGAAATTCCATTCAGGCCTGTTATTTGAGAATATAGTTGCAATTTTATCACCCTTGCGAACGCCTGATTCGAGAAGGCCGTAACTAACATTATTTACATTTTCGATATATTGGTCTGTGCCAAATTTTATCCAGGTACCGTCGTATTTTCCGGCAAGAGCATCTTTGCTGGGAAAATTTGTTTTAAGTCTTTCTAAAAGGTCAAAAGTCCGGGTTACTGTCATGATTATTGTACTTTGAATAGGTTAAATTTTATAGGTAATCAGTAATCAGTAATCGGTAATCGGTAATCGGTAATCGGTAAAAACTACCGAATACCGTCCGCCGCAGGCGGAACCGATAACTGATTACAAATATAATCCTGTTTTTAGTATACGTCAAAAGTCTAATGTTTGTGTTTATATTTTTTATCGTATTTATCAAAGGGGCATTTGCAGGGCTTGGGATGTTTGAATATGGTACTGAACCAGAACCTGTAACCGAGCATGAAGGTCAGCGTCTGGTCATAGTGCCCATACCACAGGGTTATAGACAGGTCGTGTTTTTTGGATATATAAAAATAATAACTCAATCCTCCGCTTACCCATATCCATTTTGTCTGCCATTTGCCCGAGCCTTCATAGTTGGTCTGCTCAACATAGCCTGCCAGCGGGCTCCAGTTTTCCCTGAAGCTGATGGTAGTGCCAATCTCTGCATAGAAAGAATTCCGGTAATACTGAAAGAATCGCCGTTTAAAACCAATAAATGAAAAACCTGCAGAACGGGCCGCCGCATCCGATAAAAAACCCTGGTAAAATTCCACGGAAGTGTGGTCGTCTCTTAAAAAGTATTCGAATCCTATCCACACGGATGGCTCAACTACAACAGCGCCGTCTTCAACGAGTTTGTTTTCATACAGCGCAGAATTCAGATTTTTCCCGGGATGAAAACCGATATATCCTAATTTAAGATTGAATACAGTCTGGCAGTGAATACCGGCAGGAACAAAAACTAAAATACAGAACAGCGCAATATTTCCAAATATATTATTCATCCCGCTTACAAGGAACGATAAATGATTTTTCCAGTGTTAAAAAAATTATTGTTTATTAATGAAACGATTCACAAAGCTACATTATTTTTGTAAAATATACATAACACGTTTTTTAATAATCAGCAATGCGGTTGCAATAATAATGAATTCTGCAGGAAACTCCGGCTATATTGTACTCAGCGCGTCACGGATGACTGATATGCCAGAATTTTATCCGTATAAAATCATTGAGGAAACTGAAAAAAGAATTCACAATGGATTAAAAATCCACACGCTGGTTCTTTGGACAAAATATCCTAAGGCATTGATAAAAGAGCCTCTTCACGATTATCTGATACAATTAAAAAAGAAGCAGGTTCAATTGTATATTCAGCTTACTATTTCCGGGATGGGGCAGTTAAAAGCGGGTTATAAAAGCAATGGCGCGCCCCTGATCTTAGAGCCATTCGCGCCAAAGTACCGGGAATCTTTGCAAGTATTGCCGGATATTATCACGCTGGTTGAAAAGCCTGAAAGGATAAGGCTCCGGGTTGATCCTATCATTAAAATTGCGGATTCTAAAAATTTCGTGTTTTCAAATATCAAACTCTTTCCGGAAATACTTTCTGCGGCTGCTAAATTGGGAATAAAAGATTTCAGTTTCAGTTTCCTTGAAAAAGGCATACATAAAAAAGTTGACCGCAGGTTCGAAAAAACAGGTTGCAAAATAAATCCTCCTGATTCTGATGAACGAAATAAAACAGCATCATGGCTGAAGCAATTAGAAGAAAAATTCAATATAAATATTCACGCGTGTTGCGTAGCGGGTTTTAAAGAATCAAAATGTATTGACGGAGAACTTTTGCAGCGCCTGCACGATCAGAAGATACCTGTCAGCGTTAAGCAACTTCGCAGAAGAAAACTATGCGGCTGCACACAATCCACCGACCTGGGCGGATGGCCGCCTGCAAAATGTTTTTCGGGCTGCGACTATTGTTATGCAAATCCCCTTTATGCAGAGTGATAAAAAACTATACTAAAAATGGTTAAATTGTTAACATTGTTAAATTACTTTTTTTATTCATTTATATATCGTTAATATTTGATTTATAACAATTTAACAACCTGCCTGCTGGTAGGCAAGTATGACAATTTAGCAATATTATTTCAGCAAAAGGTTAAATTTTAAACCGTTTGCAGTATAAATCGTCTCGTTTTTTTGGACAGATATTCTGTAAAAGTGTATATTTGCATTAAGTAAATAGCGAGCAAGTGTAATACGACTTATGCGTGATGATAAAAATATATTGGCAACCGTAGAAAAAACATAAAACTTGAAACACATAAAACTTATTGTAATTGTTATTATCGCATTTGTTGGAGGGCAAAACCCCTGCTTCCCGCAATATAATGAAGGCGATACATTACAATTCTGGTCGGTAACGTATATTGACTGGCCCCCGTTGCAGGGTTCGCCTCAGCGGGTGGTAAATGCCGTTTGCAAAAAGGCGGGAACCCATTGTTATGTTTTTGTTGAAGATGCGGCAACCCAACCGTTGCAATCTGATATTGATTCTCTGGTGCATATGTTTGATTGTCATTTTTACGATTCGCTCACTTCGCATTACGGTCCTGTCCCGGATGTTTTTGATAATGATTCGGATGTTTTTATTTTAGTGATCAGTGAATCGAACTGGTCGGGATATTTTGATCCGGGTCAACAGATGCCCGATTCTATGGTTTATGCCCGGTGGAACAGGCATAGCAGCCAGAGAGAAATAATATATGTAGCCGCTGAATATTTTATTTATGATTTTGTAGGAACGGTAGCGCATGAGTTCGGGCATTTGTTACACTGGCAGCAAGATCATTCGCCGGATCCCATTATAAATCCCGTAAAATATTGGGAAGATGCATGGGTTGACGAGGGGTTCTCGACTTTCGCGGCTATTTATCTTATGGAGAATATTTACCGGCACAACCTATTGGATAATGGAGCTTTTTTTTCAGGTAATCCCGATATACCCCTGATATACTTCTCAGACTATAACCAGGTGAAATTATTTACGTTGTTCATGTTTGAGCGCTTTGGCAAATGGAATTATATTTCTGCATTGATCGGCAACCAGCTTAACGGGATTAGCGGCGTTGACAGCGCATTAAACGGGTTAGGTTATGCCGAATCATTTGATGATGCATTCGAGCAATGGGTTATTGCAAATTGTGCCGACGACTCGGTTTATGCAGGAGGGAAATATTCATATACTCATTACAGGTTTTCCGGCTGTCACATGTCTGCAACCTATACCCCATTACCCAATGGTTTAAAAAATGCTACCGTTACTCCATATGGTTCGGATTATATCCGGTTTATTTCTTCTGTTCCTAATCCTATAGTAATTGATTTTACCGGCCAGCCCGGTTCTAAATTCAGGCTTGATTTTATTTTAAAAAATAATGCAAATAACCATATTGATAGTATTATCGGCGTTCCGTTAGACAGCTTAAATCATGCCGCTTTTATCGCTAATGATTTGGGCACAATTTATAATACGGTGGTTATGGTTGTAATGAATGTTGATTCGGCAATTCATGAAAACAGCGTTGCTTCTTACGCTTATTCCGCAGCCTCATATACGGGCATTGAAAAAAGTGCGCTGAAAAATAAAATTGTTGTTTTTCCGAACCCTGTAAAAGACAGGCTTTTTATTGTTTCATCAGATAATTTACATTCACTGCTCGAAATAAATGATGTTCAGGGCATAGTTCATTTCAGTAAAAATTTCATCAACACGGCAACTTTAGATATTAGCGGGCTGGCAAAGGGGATTTATTGGTTGCGGATAATTAACAACAAGGATACGGTTACGGAAAAAATCATTAAAGAATGATTTTACAACTTATTAAGCAATTTTGCAAACAATCACGTTTTTAAAAAAATAAAAACAAAGTACACATGAAATCAAATCTTTTAATCATTCTTGCAACTGTCTTGTGTTTGGGCTTCATCGGCGATAAGCCTGCTTACACATTATTTAACCGGCAGGGAATCGCTTTGGAGTATTCAAAAATGATCGCTGAATTAGCCACCGCAGATATTGTTTTTATCGGAGAGTTACACGACAATCCCATTGCTCACTGGATGGAACTGGAAATCACAAAAGACCTTTATGAGGCGAAAAAAGAAAACACGATACTGGGAGCCGAAATGTTTGAAGCAGACAACCAGCTTATTTTGGACGAATATCTTTCGGGCGCCATTGCTGAAAAAAAATTTGAAGACGAAGCCCGCCTGTGGCCCAATTATAAAACCGATTATAAACCGTTAGTGAAAATTGCTAAAGAAAAAAACCTCAGGTTCATTGCAACCAATATCCCGCGGCGTTATGCATCTGTGGTTTTGGAGAAAGGTTTTGAAGGCCTTCAGCAATTAAGCGATGATGCAAAAAAATATTTTGCGCCGCTTCCCATGGCTTACGATGCAAACCTGAACTGTTATAAAAAAATGCTCGACATGGGTAGTATGCCGATGGGAAAAGGATCTCAGTCAAAAATGAGCATGGATAATTTGCCCAAAGCACAGGCAGCCAAAGATGCCACTATGGCGCATTTTATTTTGAAAAACTGGAGCAAGGGGAAACTGTTTATTCATTATAACGGAAGCTACCATTCCGACAATTTTGAAAGCATTCTCTGGCACATCAAACAAAAAAATAAGGACATCAAAATACTAACTGTCTCTACAGTTCTACAAGATGATATTGCAACACTGAAAGATTCAAATAAGAATGTTGCAAATTTTATTATTTGCATTCCTGAATCTATGACAAGAACATATTAAAAGAAAGTCACTCCCCGTATTTTCCAAAGAGTGACTGAAGTTGCTCCTAATTTTAATTCAACTTGTATATTATAATTAAAATGTCAAGCCCAACCCGACTGTGAAGGGATATAATTCCGGTCCTTTATTTTTTTCAAAAAGCGGGATCAAACTGTAGTTTGCAAACAGGTTGAAGGGTCCATAACCGATTCTTGCCGTAGCTTCAACTTTGAAAGGAGATATATGAAAATCTTCGCGCACCACATGCCTCTCATCATTTTCATATACCTGTTTGATTCGTGAACCGATCTTAACGCTGCCGATAACCCCTGCTGCAAAATGAATCCTTGCCTGGTCGAACGGTATCTGGTATTCGAGCAAAATGGGGAGCGTCAGATAGGTTAGGATAAGCTTGTTCTTTTTTAGTTCGTGTACTGTATCAAGAGTAAATTGGATGGGCGAAGAATCTGCCAGAAATACCACCTGTTTATCGAACCTGTAATTATTGAGAGCTATGCCAAGTCCTGTAACCAACCCGAACCGGTCAGAATATATGCCGAAACTTTTATGCATAAAATTAATATTGAACTGCCAGGATTGTCCTGTGTTCAGATCAAGTAATTTGCCATCCTGCGGAAGATCCATTTCGAAATTTTTATTCAGGTAATTATTCATCCCCATTTCAACACCAGACCAGTTGCCGTGAAATTTATGATCGTCATAATACTCTTCCTCCCAGTCATAATCAATGGAATCAGGCCTGTGTAATCCCACATGTTTCTTATCTTTTATGATAAGTATTTTCCCTTTTTTAAATAATATCCGTGTGGTATCTGTTCCCGATGCTGTTTTCTCCGCTACCCACAAGCTGTCGTTATTCAGCACCACCTCTCCTGATTTGCTGGAAACCCTGAGTTCATTCCCTTTTATAAGAACCCTTGAAGAATCTTTGCCTACCAATTCTTCGTTGTCAAAAACAGGAATATGAAAATTCGGGATATCAAGATCCGGGATATCAAGATCCGGAGTATGAATCGCCGGTACATGGATTGCCGGTACATGAATGTTTTTTATGGTAAACGATTCATCACCTTTGTATGCTTTAACTTTACCGTCGTTCGTAATGATTATTTCATCATATTCATTTGGAATAACTGTATTTCCGGTCAGTTCTATGATTCCTTTAAGGCCGTCTTTATATGTCCATGCCATGCTGTCTTTAAAAGCAATGATCTCATCGTAAATATTCGGAATCACCACTTTCCCGTCTTTGGATATCCGCCCCTTTTTCCCATCCACATAAATCCATGCATATCCGTTTTTAAATGCTGTGATCTCATCGTAGATATTCGGGATTATCACCTTCCCGGAGATGTCTATCATGCCCTTTTGCCCGTCTTTATAGGTCCATGCAGCGCCGTCTTTAAAATCGGTGATTTCGTCATATTCATTGGGAATAATAATGGTTCCGCTTTTATCGATCATCCCCTTTTTACCGTCTTTATAAGTCCATATCAGGTTATCATCAAACCGGGCGGTGTGGTCATAATCGTTTTTGGTGTTGATCTGCGCAAGCCCGTTTAATGCTATTAACCCGGACATCACTGATATTATAATTAATTTTTTCATAGCTGTAATTTTTTAAATGTTCTGTTTTATTTTTTTAAAATGGCCAATGTTTTTAAAGTGATTTTCAGTCGTATGACGAACAAAGAAATGGATTTGTTACAGGAGAATAAATTTTTTTATTTTTAATGTTCAATAGTTCGGTAATTTTTGGGGTCATTTTGGCGTGAGCTACATTGTAGCAACGCTACTCACGTGGGCTAAAGCCCGCTATTCATGAGCGTTTTGACTTACCCCGACCTGGTGTTTGAGCTTGTCGAAAACAAAGTCGGGGTAATTGATAAAACACAGAAATACCAAGGGCTTTAGCCCTTCATTAAAAAAAATTACCGAAGTATTGATGTTAATATCCGATTATAATGAATATTGAACCTGCCTGCCGGTAGGTAAGGTATCGATTAACGCACTTCGTTCAGTTTTGAAATTTTTGATTAGCGAAGCGAAAGAAAACTTCAAACAATCAATTCAAAATCTTTAGTTCGAGGTAGCTTTCAGCTACGTCGGGCTATTTCTGTAGCATATGCTACATTTAAAAAAAAATCATCGAAGCAAATGTTTCGCCAAACTGGGTAACTACAAACAAAGTAACCACAAACTCTAAATCACAAATCACTAATCCTAAATTAAAAAAGGGTGTTCTTAGAAATTTATTTAATTTTCCTTGATACTTCAAAATTATCGGAACGGAAAGCGAGAGCGGAAATTTCTCCTTTGGAATTATAGGTTTTGTTTAATTTCATATTAGCGCCGGTCATTTTGTTTATCCCGCGGATCGCGGCATCGGCCACATCCAGAAAACTGATATTAGGAGTTAATTCATCGTGTTCTTTTTTCTTTGTAAAGATTTTTTTGATTTGGATTTTTGCAATTTGTCCCAGGGTGAGATACGCTTCCTTTTCCTGGTTTGTTATCGGCGCAAATTCAGCAGTTCTGTATTTTATCCTGCTTTCTTTGGGTTCCGGAACGGCATATGCAAGCAATACCGCTTTTCTCGAAGATACCGGGTCGGTGTTTTCTTCTTTGATATCGGCATTTTTTTTCGTGTCTGCAGTATTTTTCAGAATAGTTTTCTTTTTAAAATTCTGAGCCATTAGTTTATTAGAATTTCCTTGTTTATTAATCGCTTGCTTTTTATTGATTTTATTGCCGGTATAATTTTTCTGATGCTCAATATTTTTATTTGTAACAGCATTATCATTTTTAATGTGGGTTGCGGTTATTTTATTATTAATTGTTGTATGATCTGCTGAATTAAAATAAAAATATAAAATGATCAGTACAGATGCAGCAGCAGAGATTCCGGCATAGATATAGCGGCTGTAGTTTTTCTGCACGCGGAACCTCTTCAACGCTGACTTGTTTTCAAAAACAATTTCATTGTCCGGAGCCAGTTTGGTTTTTAAATAAAGAACGTAATCCTTTTGCCTGTCCGGATGGGTTGCAAGGTATTTTTTAAATTCAGATTCTTCGGCTTTTGTAAGGTCGTTTTCTATCTGTGCAATGCATACTTCGTCAAAATTTTCGTTGTTGATGATAATCGCCTTGCCGGGTATTTTTTTTAGTTCGGATTTTTTATCATAAATTATTTTTTCCTGTGTGAGCGTTATATTTTCAAAGTTATCGAATTCCTGTTTCAATTCCGGGTTCCAGGTAAGGAAAAGCATCAACTCGGCCACTTGTTCGGGACTAAGTTTTCCGTCGAAGTAGTCTATAAAAAATATTTCATAATTTTCCCTGGTGATCTTCATCGTCTGTTTTTTAATGCGATTCTTAGTTATACAACCATCTCCATTTTCCCGATATATTCTTTTAAAAACATTCTGGCCCGGTAAATATACACTTTAACCTGAGATTCATTCAATCCGGTTATCCCTCCGATTTCTTCATATGAATACCCTTCGTAGTCCCTGAGCATGATCACAGCCCGCTGGTCTTCCGGGAGATTGCTCACAGCCCTGTGTAGAATTTCATTCAGGTCAGAATACTGCTCGCTGTGCGAGTACAGTTCCGGGTTGATGTTTTCAAAATCAGCCTTTTTCTTTTCACGCCGTATCAGGTCTATCATGGTGTGATAGGCAGTAGAAAAAAGATAGGCCCTCGATTTTTCAAATTCAATACCCGCATGGTTGATCCACATTTTTTCAAAACTGTCCTGAATAATATCTTTAGCTTTATCTTTGTCATGGATATTTTTAAGGATAAAGCGATATACCCTGTCCGAAAACCTGTCAACACATATGTTAAACTCTTCGGGTGTCATTTAAATGTCTTTCCGGATCGTATGACGAAGCCGCTAATAAAAAAGTTACAGGGGAAATAGAATAATGTTAAAAAATTTTGAATCCAGTTCTAAGTACATGATCTGGGCTTTTTATAAATATATGGTCAAATTTACAAAACAATTTTCAATGAATGTATAAACCCTATAAAAATTAGGGCTAAAGCCCAATTATCACGGGGGCTTGCATTAACCCCACGCTTAAGCGTGGGGTAATAACAAATACCACACATTCGGATTTTAGTCCTGATATTTTTCGGAAAAAATTAAATTCATATAAATTTTAAAAATCCCAAAATAATTGTTTCCATTTAAACCTTACACAATAAATATTGTCTATTAAATTGTAAGTTTGTAAATTAAAATTCGGTTCGTATGATTTTCAAAAGTATACTATTCCCGATTGCTATTTTATTGATTTTTACATTCGCATTAACAGCCCAGGAGCACAAGGGACAGGGCAAAGATCAGGATGCAGGCAGGGGAAATCCCAATACTCAAAATGCAGGTTTCGGAACAGTTTACGGCACGGTGACGGATGCCGAAGGAACACATCCGGTTGAGTATGCCAATATTGTTCTATACAGAGCCAAAGATTCAACCATGATTAACGGTACGATTACCGACCGTAAAGGAAAATTCACGTTAAAAAATATTGCTGCCGGTAAATTTTATATTGTAGTTAAATTCATTGGCTTTAAAACTCAGATACTGCCTTCATTCCTTATTACTCCTAAAGAGTCAACTGTTAATACAGGAAGCATAAAATTAGATGTGGATACAAAATCAATCGGAGAGGTAACGGTTACTTCCGAAAAAAAACTGATCGAATACAACTTCGACAAAAAAGTGGTGAATGTTGAAAAAAATATTACCACTGCCGGAGGAACCGCTGTAGATGTGATGCAGAATATTCCCTCAGTAACCGTTGATGCGGATGGAGTGGTTAGTTTAAGGGGCAGTACCAATGTAACGGTTCTTATTGATGGAAGGCCATCGAGTTTAACAGGCGCCAAGCTTGAACAAATTCCGGCAAGCTCTATTGAAAATATTGAAATTATTACAAACCCTTCTGCAAAATTCAGCCCCGACGGGATGTCTGGAATCATCAATATAAAACTTAAAAAGAAAATCAGTAAAGGATTGAACGGGCTGGCTACGCTGGGTTATGGAACATGGGAAAAATACAGCGGTTCTGTGAACCTGAACTACAGCATGGAGAAATTAAATATTTTCGGCTCATATGATGCACGATCTGATTTGCGCGGCGGCTACGGAAAAAGCGATGCCTCCCAGACTTTTAATTATCAGACGACATATATAAATCAGTATGCAGATAATTCACGGACCCGGTTGAGCAATAATTTTAAAATCGGCGCTGATTACGCTTTCAACCCGACCATCACGATGACGCTTACTGGCCTTTTTAATATGGACCAAAGCAAAAGAACCGAGGATCTTTACTATAGTGAATTTAACACACAGCATGTTCTCGATAAGTATTACACGCAAAAAGGCGTTGAAGCTGAAGATGACAAATCGTATGAAGTCTCTTTTAATTATAAAAAAAATTATGCCAAAAAAGATCAGGCTTTCACAGCAGATATTATGTTTACAAACTCGCTGAGCAATGAATCGAACGACATGACGCCGCAGCCTTATACCCTGAACCTGTTGCCGGATTATTCTTCCCCATTGACGCGGCAGAATGAAACCACGCTTAATAATTATAAAATGGGAAATGTTCAGTTGAATTATAATCATCCCATTGATTCGCTATCTAAATTCGAAGCCGGTTACCAGGGAATTATCAGGAACATGGATGACGATTATCATTATGATTCTTTGTTATATTCGACTAACGACTGGTTAAGCACCTTTAATACCAAAGATCATTTTATTTATACAGAACAGGTGCATGCCATATACGGAACCTACGGTAATACAATAAAAAAATTTCAGATACAGGTGGGTTTACGGCTTGAACAGGCTCTTCGGAAATCTGAACAAAGAACGCAGAATATAACTTATTCGGATGGATATTTCAGTCCGTTTCCTACTGTGCATATTTCACGGAAGGTTGGGAAAATAAATGAATTTATGCTCAGCTACAGCCGCCGCATCAACAGGCCAGACCCTCATTCGCTGGATCCTTTTGTTGACAGGACGCGTCCCGGTATGATCAGCTATGGAAACCCAAAGCTGAAACCTGAATATGTGAACTCGTATGAAATCGGCCACGCACTGGAACTAAAAAAAACGAGCGTATACTCCACAATTTTTTATAGGCAGATAGATGATGTCATTAAACGATATACATTTCTCGATACCATCACAGGCATAAAAAATATGACACAGTTGAATATGGCCAAGGGGATTTCATATGGCGTGGAATTTATACTCGACCGCGAAATTTTCAAGTGGTGGCGCGTGAATGCAAACTTCAGTTATTTCTATACAAAAATTGACGGCACCAACGTGGACAATTCGCTTACCAATGATAACATAAGCTGGACTGCCAAACTCAGCACGAATGCGACATTGAAAAAAGGATTCAACATCCAGCTCACCGGAAATTACCGGGCGCCTATGGTTACTCCGCAGGGCGCTATGACTGCAACCTACAATGTGGATATCGCTTTAAAAAAAGATTTATTTAATGAACAGGCTGCAGTCTCTTTACGGGTAAGCGATATATTCAATACCCAGAAATTTGAAACTTCCAATTCAGGCGCCGGTTTCTCCGCTCACTTTATAAGAAAACGCGAAAGCCGGGTTGCTTTCCTCACTTTTACCTATAAGATAAATGGCGGCATTAAACAACGGCAGAAAAAGATTCAGCGTGATTCGGAAATTAATATAGACGACGGCGGCGGATTTTAACCTTGTAATTCATAAAAATTTTATTAAAACCAATCATTCTATAATTCGACCTTGGCCTGCCATGAGCTTGGCGAATGGCTCATTATGACGAATGATTGAAAGTCATGCTGAGCAGCCTGTCATGAGCTTGTCGAATGAGAGTCGATGCATGACATAGGGCTTTGTAATTATTAAATTCATGAATTATGTTGGATAAAAGTTTCTGATTTTTTATTATTTTTGACAAAAGTTGTGGTATCAATTCAAGGATTACTTATTGTCAAAAATTTAGAAAACCGTGAAAATCTTTTTGATATTTATAAATCTGATTTTTTTAAATCAGGTGATTTTTTCCCAGGCCTTGAACCTTCCTCCACGACAGGCAGGCGCATTAACTGGGAGCGAGTTTTTTCCACCTAATACAAAAATCCAAAAAGCCACAGCGGGATGGTATTTTTATTTCCTGTTTCAATATTATCTGCAGCGATGAATGAGTTTTGAATATTTCTGATTTGTCCTGTTTTTTTATTTTTCCCTCCGATTTCAAAAGTATACATACCGGAAACGAGAAAATCCGCTTTTTCCGAATGATTGATTTTATGCTGCAGAGAAACCTGGTTCGCAAAAAATGTTTCGCGGGCGGTTCCTATTTCTGTCGTTTCATCGCTGAGCGAATACAATAAATTGGAATTATGCAAATATATTTTTTCAGGTTTTGTCAGGTAGCCTGTTGCCGAAGATTTTGGTCTTGTTGAAAATAAAAGCATGGCCTTTTCAAGCGTAAAAATAAACCGCAATGTCTGATCCCGGCTTGCCCCGATTTTTTCTGCAAGCTCTTTAATGTTGGGAATAAACGGTGCACTTGAACCGATCAGGTATAACATTTTTTTTAATTTAATAATTGTACCATACTCAATAGGAATAATTCCGGGCAGATCAACTTCCAGAACCTGCCATATTGTTTTTGTCAGTTTTTCAGGATACTCTTCCTTCCCCTCTGTTATAAAAGGATAAGACCCATATTGAAAATATTCTTTTAAATATTTAACAGGTTTTATTTTTTGAGAAATATCATTTGAAATCTGAATATGTTTAGCCAATATGTCTTTAAGAGAAATTGCAGGAATTTTTATTTTATGATACAATTCAATATACTCCCTCAGTGAAAGTTCATGCAGGTTATACACTACGGTTCTCCGGCTTAAATCAACTTCTGATTTATATAATTCAAGCAGAGAGGATCCTGTATAAATAATTTTTAATTCAGGATAAAAGTCATAAATGTTTTTTATTTCTCTTGACCAGCCCGGATATTTATGCACTTCATCCAATACCAGAATTTTTCCACCGCTCTGAATAAAATCTTCAGCCAGACTGCTTAATGTATTATGCACGAAAAATATATCATCCATAAGCACATATAGGGTTTCATCTGTATCCGGATAGGCCATTTTAAGATGCTGCAAGACCAATGTGGTTTTTCCGGTTCCTCTGGCCCCCGTAATACAGATCAGCCGGTTTTTGAAATTAATTTGTTTTAGCAAATACCGGTTAAAAGTTAAAGGAGTATTTAATATCCTTTTATTACTTTTTCGTTTCAGATTTTCCATAGTGTTGTTTATAAACTACAAATATATATAAAAATCGTTATTTAAAAAAAACATTTAAAAAATATTTTATGATACAGCGGGTATTTTGCACGGCTTTTAAATCCCATGACAAAAATAATTCTGATACCTGTGTTTCATATAAAAAAAAAAATACACTATCTTTGTTTTAATGTCCCGTTTTATGGTATGCTTCACAGGAAAGATAAAGTATAATGTAACGAATATAATATTAAATTAGAGCGATCATGAAAAAAAATTATTGGATTGTAGTGATTTTAATAATGGCCATCGGAATGCCAGTAAAAGCACAGGTTGATGAGGATGTAACAGACGGGATGAAAGGTATGCTGCCTACCAATTATATGGCGCTGGAAGCTGCGTTTACACCCGGTATGAGTTTTTCTGCCGGAGCAGATGTGTTTTTTGACGTGTTGAAAATGGCCGGGAAAAAATCAGCGCCGTCGTGGGTTATAACCGGGCAGTATTATGCATATACCATGCCTGCGCGTACAGAGAAATGGAATTACTGGTATGGCCACAATTTTGGACTACGCGGCGGCGGATATAAATTTGGCACGGGTATTATCGTGTATGAAAAAACTTCTTCCATGCGGTTCAGGTTTTATTATGACAGCCGGAGCGGCGACGACGGGAACCAGAAAACATCAAGGCTGTACCGCGGGCCTGTTTCAAAAAGTTTTGGGATATTCATATATTATCTGACTGAAAATTCCGGCACATCATGGGTTTTAGGCACCCTTTACAAAAAAGGGAATTACAGGATCACAAATAAAAACGACGATTACCTTGACAATAAAAACTACAACCATTATATCATACCCACACTGAAAATTCAGAAAGCATGGAACTTCCTGAAAAAAAGTATTAACCCTGACGGACAGAAGGGATGGCGGTATTTTGACATTGGCCTGCCCTTTACCCCGGATTTCAAACAATACGGGATCCGTTGCGAATGGTTTATGCTGGCCGGTTTCTGGACATCGAGGCTGAGCCTTGGAGCCATTTACAGGACAGAGGTTCCAGAAGATCCGGACATCAACAGGAAACAACTTTTACATTGGTATTTTCCCATTACGGTAACTCTGGGTATCGGGAATAATATCTTCAGGAAAAAGGAAGGCGATATGCGTTTCAATGATAAAAAAAGAGGCGGAAGCATGCTTTAAAATTTACAAAGCAGCACATTAGTTGTTATAGCTCTCCGCACGACTATGCTGCGCATACTACCATAAGTAAAAAGTTGTGATTACCTCCGCTTAAATTTTATGGAATAATATTTTTTGAAGTAATAAATCTATAACCAATACCGGATTCGGTTTTTATATATTTGGGTTGATTTGGATTGTCTTCGATTTTTTTTCTTAATTGTGCAATGAATACACGCAGGTATTGAGTTTGCTCAACATAGCCAATACCCCATATTTCTTTTAAAATAAAACTATGTGTTAAAACTCTACCCTCATTTTTTACCAAAAGGCTTAATAATGAAAATTCGGTTATCGTAAGTTTGATGACTTCGTCATTTTTTTTTACTAAATGATTTACTAAGTCAACTTTAATATTTTCAAATTCAAATACTGATGAATTGTTGAATGTCTGCGACAATCGTAATGCAGTTCGAATTCTTGCTAATAATTCACCTGTACGGAAAGGTTTAACAAGATAATCATTTGCACCATTATCAAGCGCTGTAATAATATCTTCTTCAGAATTCCTGACGGATAAAATAATAATAGGACTGAAATACCATTCCCTCAATTTTTTTAAAATATGTTGTCCGTCATCATCCGGTAAGCCTAAATCTAAAATAATTAAATCAGGAGGATGATTTGCAGCCAGTAGTAATCCGCTTTTGCCATTGATTGCTTCGCTTGTTTTAAAATTATTTGACGTTAAGGTAATCTCTAAAAGTTTACGGATTTGCACTTCATCATCTATGATAAGGATTGAATTATTGCTCATTTTTGAATGCGTTTAAATTCATTATTTCATTGCTTGTTAAGGGTATTTTGATTTCAAAAGATAATCCTTTAAATTCATTGTTGAAAGCTTTTATTTTTCCATTATGCGCTTCAATAAAACCCTTTGCAATTGATAACCCTAAACCAGTTCCACTTATGGAAGTTCCTTTAATACTGTAGAATTTATCAAAGATTTTATCAATTTCAGCATCAGGAATTCCTGAACCATTATCTGAAAATAATATTACTAAAGTATTGTGGTCAAGTTTTACTTCAATAGCAATAATAGTATTTTCGACAGTATGAATTGACGCATTATAAACGATATTTACAATTACCTGTTCTATTAATCCATAATCTAATTTTACCAATGGAAATTGTTCATCTATTGCAATTTTAATCTTATGTTTCTGTAATTCCTGTTCAAGTGAATTAATTACAGAATGTATGAGTTCATTTACATTGCACCATGCTTTTTTAATACTGATATGACCGGCCTCAAGCCGTGATATATTTAGTAAATTTCCAACAAGTCTGTTTAATCTTTCAGATGCTTTATGAATTTCAGTAATAAGTTTAATTTTATTTTCATCGTTTAAATTAGCCTGATTATTCAAGAGATTGTCTGTTGAACCATATATTGTAGAAATTGGCGTTCTTAATTCGTGCGAAATAGAATTGAACAGAGTATCATATAATTTTACAGAATTCAGTTTTTCTTCTTTTTGCTGTGACAATTTCTCAATTTTTCTGATTTTAGCAGTCAATACGCCATTAACCAAGGCTATAATAAAATACATAAGAAGCATTAAAGCATCTTCCGTATTGTCAACATGAAAGGTATAATGAGGAGGAATAAAAAAATAATCCCAAATCATAGCGCTTAAAACGGCTGCTATTAAAACCGGAATAATATCAAACAAAATAGCTGATAGAGAAACAACAAAAAGCAATACTAATGCTATGGTCCTATATCCTACATAATCAGAAATAAGATAACAAATGAATGAGGTGATAATGATTGAAAGGGTACTAACAAGATATTGATATGGTTTACTTTTAATCTTATAAAAAATCGCCATAATATTTATATCCTTTTATTGTAATTTGATAATCGTCTTAAGTCCATTAATGCACAATTTGAAAGTTGTTATATTCCCTGACAAAAATAGGATTATTTTTTGTTATTCTTCTGTTCGGGATAAATTACAATCCATGTCCTGATTAATTATTAATGGTATTTTTTCTGTAACTACACAGCTTGTATCAAGCCCATATGCTTTTTCTTCAGGAATGCCAATTTTTTTTAGAATATCATAACTGTCCATAATAAACTGATCGAAAGGTTGAAATTCAAAATCAAACCCTTGTACTCTGTCTGTTAATACAAAACGAAAATCGCCGGAAACTAAAAATCTATTAAGTGACGGATAGCGGGACATAATATCAACTTCTTTATTTATAACTAAACCCTGAACGGCTTTTCTAAAATATAAATTAATTTTTGTAGGTATTCTAAATCCAATTCTAAAATCAATCCTGATTAGTGTTTCCGGGATCAATGGACTTACTTTATAGGTCATAGAGTGTGGCTCATCTACAACATCAACATGAATTATCCAGTAAACATCTGCTCTTTTAGGTTGTTTATTAAAAATTGAATAAATTACTTTTTTTTCAATATCAAGTATTGGTTTTGCATTCGTAAAATAAACAAGATTAGTTGCATATTTTGGTATATTCTGATCTTTTCTCATTTCGTGTAACATAGGAAAATATTTACCAAAATTGACATATTCAGTCAGTTTGTTTTTTATTGTCCTGCCCCTGTACCAGACATACATAATGAATATTAATATCGCTGCAATCAAAAGTGTAACCCAGCCACCATGTATAAATTTAAATAAATTTGCAATAAAAAATGATCCTTCTATTAATAAAAAACCACCAAGAAAAATAAAAATTATAAAAGTTGCTTTTCGTTTAATATAAAAATAAAAACTCATCAGCAGTGTGGTCATCATCATTGTAATTGTAATTGCAAGCCCGTAAGCAGCTTCCATATTGGATGATTCCCTAAAGTATAGTATAACGAATATACAACCAATAAATAATAATTTATTTACACTTGGAATATACATTTGTCCTTTAATAAAAGTTGGGTGGCTTATTTTTACCCGAGGCCAGAAATTCAATAATATTGCTTCATTAATGATTGTATATGACCCTGATATTAATGCCTGGCTTGCAATTACAGCGGCAAATGCCGCAATTAAAATACCGGGAAACAGAAACCATTCAGGCATCATTGAGTAAAAAGGATTAATTTCGCTCGAAATATTGGGATGAAGAAGCACCCAGGCTCCTTGTCCAAGATAATTCAAAATGAGAGAAAATTTTACAAATATCCAGGAAATCCTGATATTTTGAAGACCGCAATGTCCAAGGTCAGAATACAAGGCTTCAGCGCCAGTCGTGCATAGAAAGACAGCGCCAAGTAATACAAAGCTTCCCTTATGATTAGCTAATAGTTCAATGGCATAGTATGGGTTAAATGCTTTTAGTACCACCGGATTTTGAATAACCTGTGCAAATCCAAGGATAGCCAGCATTAAAAACCAAAAAAACATTACCGGACCAAATGATCGTCCAAGAAAATTAGTTCCGTATTGTTGAAAAAAAAATAAAATAATTATTATTAAAAGAACGATTGGAAGAACTGGTATATTTTCATTAATCAATCGAAGCCCTTCAACAGCAGAAACAACAGTAATTGCAGGTGTAATAATACCGTCAGCAAGCAACGCTGCACCTCCGATTATTGCCAGAATGAATGCCCATTTTATATGACGTCTGATTAAAGCGTATAATGCAAATATTCCGCCTTCACCTTTATTATCTGCGCGAAGGGTTATCAGTACATATTTTAATGTGGTTTGTAGCGTTAACGTCCAAATAATACAGGAAATACCACCAATAATAATATTTTCATGGACTCCGCCCGAACTGTTAATAATTGCTCTCATGACATACAATGGAGATGTTCCAATATCCCCATATACTATTCCAAGAGTAATGATTAAACCCCATACGCTAAGTTTTGAAATATTTGTAGTCTTCATCTTAAGAATTGCTGTTGTTGTCTTTCTTTTTTTTCACGTTTTCGATGTAAATAGTAAGTATTACAATTGCTGCAATTATTATGAATGCAGATAACCATGTCTTATAATTAATTTCGGCTTTGAAATTTGAATTTAACAATGCAAATATTGAATAGAATTGAAGTAACAATGTGTTCACTTTGTTATATATTTTGTCAACGCAAAGTTATAATGGGGTTTATAAAGATTAGGTTAAGATAAATTGTAGAAGTATAAAGATTTTATAAAGATTATTTATGATAATTTTACTACCATTGTCATGTTTCGGACATGGCGAAATGCCGGTAAAATCAAAGTGGTTTGAAATGTTAGAAAATCTCCCGTAATAGTAGAAACGAAATAACAAATTATACTTTAAATGGTTAAATTGTTGACATTGTTAAATGGTTATTTTAATTATCATATAGACTATTAATGATTGATTTATAACAATTTAGCAATATAACAATTTGACAATGTCTCTTGAATAGAAGTTAAATTTGTAACCGTTTGCAGTATATCTATATAACAAATTTCGCAGTGATAAAAACCGAATCAGGATGTTTATATTTAACAAAACTTTTTTTTATAAAATCTGTTATTGAAAATTTCAAACCTGTTTCTATCCGTACCCTGTGGTCACCGGTTTCACTACGGCTGTAGCGCATGGAAAGGATGATATTTTTTTTCAGGCTTTCTTTTGTGAATTCATAATTAAATTCTCCGATAGATATTTTTCGTAAGGTATATTTGAGATGCAATTGCTTGAGGTGTTCCCGCGGGTTGAAATCAAGTTTTGACTGAATCGTAAAAATCGTCTTCTCCGGAATTTCATTAATTATTGAATGAAGCCTTCCCCAGTTGTTTCCTAAAATGGAATTTACTTTTTCAATGAATTCAGGGTTATCCGTTTTTTCTTTTAATACAGGAATTCCGTTTTTATTCCATAAGAGAGTCAGGATATCATCGCCATAGATACATACGCCTTTATTCTCTTTATCAAGGTAAGAATTTTTATATCCGCAGTAATGCGCTGCGAGTTCATCTGCCGACATCATGATGGCGCGGGCAAGGGCAATGCCTGCGATTTTCCTGGGCACACCCAGAACAGATGTTCCGGTTTCAAAAAGAAAATTAATGGAAACCGTATTATTTTTTTTAGCGACTATTTTCTGATGCAATTCGGAAAAACCGAACGATCTGGTTTGTCCGGACTGAGTGATTATTTTTTTTTGACGTTCGTCTTTGCAGGCGCCGCAGCCGTTACAGGTATTCGTCCTGAAGCAGGGATCGCATTCGTCATATTGAACGCATTTATTAAATGTATCAATAAGATATTTTTCATCAACGCCGGAATGGAAGATGCTCCATGGCTTTGAAGAACGTTCTTCAGGGCTGGATCCTTTGATCAGCATCTCAGGATTTAACCCGGAATCGATCAGTTGACGGGTGAATTCATTGATAAATTTATCGGGGATATCCCGGTAAAAAACAAACCCTGTTTTTTCAATCGCTTTTATCAATGCGGGTAATATTTTCTCATCCGCAGCGCGCACTAATATTTGTGAAATATAATAATCATTCAGATCGGATGCGCTTCTTATTTCAAACCCCTTCCCTGTTACCTGTTTTGAAATTTCATCAATTACTTTTTTGTAATGACTCGGCGTGAAAGCATCATCAAATTCGAGCGGCGTCATAGGAAAACGCACCAGCGGGGTTACTGAAAAAATAATTCGCGGCCTGTGTTTCTCTCCTTTCAGGATCGTGTTGATGTAATTTAATAAATTTTTAAATTCTTGATAATCTTCTTCCTTTTCTTTTCCTGTGGCAATAAGAAAAATTTTCAGCTCCCTGAAGTGCGATCGCAAAAGATATCCGAGGCTTTTAAAAAGCGCCGGGTCATCTAAATTTTTATGCAGGTATTTCCGCATCCGTTGAGATATCCCTTCAAGTCCGCAGGTGATACCTGATTTCCCGGCAACCTGCAAGAATTTTAAAATTTCCGGATATTTGGCAATGGTATCGAAGCGCTGGCTTTTGAGTCCTATGCTCGAAAAATTATCACTCAGTTCCCAAAGCAAGTTGTAAAAATCAGAATGTATGTTGAAATTAAAACTGTAGAGTTCTATATTATCAAGTCCCATCGAGGCCTTCATAATCCCTGCTTCGCGGATTAATTTTTCTGCGTTTTCTTCAATGTACGGTTTTCTGTTCCAGCTTTCGCTGCAAAAACTGCAGAAGTAAGGGCAGCCTTCGCTGATCTGCAAAATGCCGCTGCCTGCTTCATCCGAATATAATACAGGAGCGTCTGTGAGTTGTTCTATTTTATGATTAACGTTTCGGGTTATAATTTTTCCCTGATTTTTATATGCGGAGATTTTATCCGGTTGAAAAAATCCCGGTACATCTTCGAGTTGTTTTAATATTTTAGATTTATGTAGCCTGTTTTGTTTTCCATTTCTGCAAATAGCGATCAGTTGCCGTATGCACGAAGTGTCTTCACCGATAAAAATTCCGTCAATTACAGAATCGTTATTAAAAAACAATGAAGTATTAATTGCATTGGCTCCTCCCAGAATAATAATTGGAATTTTTGAATCGTTCATCCGTTCTTTTTTACTCAGGGGAATGCCGCTTTTCTTTAGCATTACCGGGATGTTGATCATTTCCTGTACAATCGAATTTGACAGGCCTATAAGATCATAATCCAAAGGATGCCGTTTGGTTTTTACAGGCAATATCCACGGTATCGCGTTAGCTTCAAAGTATTTCAGGTCTTGGCCGGGTGGAAGATAGGCCAGGTCGGGAAAAATTCCTTCCATTTTTTTTGCAACCTGGTAAAGCAAACGGTGCGCAAAAGAACCGGATGTGTCGTGATAGGTGGAAAGCCTTACAAAAAGAACGCGAAAATTTCTTTTTTCAAATTCTTCTGCCGGGAGCGTATTCAGTTCGTCGCCCCGTAACCAGAGCCCCTCACAGGTTAAACGATGCGAGTTCTCTTTATACCAGTTTATATAGGAATTTCCGCTGTTCAAAAGATTGCCGATTGCTTTAAAATTTCGCATCGGCAAAATTATACATTCTTTTGTTAGTTAATGGGACTTTATTAGTTTTGTGAAAAATCATACCGTATGATCCAGAGAATTCAAACCCTGTTTCTTTTATTGGCAGCGCTGGCTTTTGTACTTTTATTTTTTACTCCCCTGGCTTCTTTGCGGGTTAACAGCCAGGATTATGTATTCACCACGTCGGGCATACGATCCGTGGCTCCGGTTACAAACCTTGGGATCAGTACAATCCCTTTGCTGGCGCTGCATATGATACTTACTGCGATCTGCCTTGTTACCATTTTTCTCTATAAGAAAAGACCGCTCCAGGTGAAGATGTGTTTTCTCGGCCTGGTGTTATCGCTGGGATTGATGGCGCTGATATTTTTTCATATTATTTCAGTTCAAACTAATGAAATAAAATATTCGTGGCCTCTGATTCTTCCCCCTCTGGCGATTGGATTTATTTTATTAGCTTACCGGGGTATCCGGAAAGACGAAAAACTTGTGAGGTCTCTGGACCGTATCCGGTAGATCCTATTTTTTCTTACATTTGGCGACTTTCTGTACTTCCATCTCCGTGATCTGAATTTCGAGTTTGTTGCTGTTTACATCATCCATAGTCACTTCTTCAATCAGGTAAGACATCCCCTTTTTCTTTCCTTTAATTTTTTTGTGTGGTTTTATACATTTTTTGATTTCATCGCTTTTTGATTTCTGCTTGTGGTCGAGAAAAAGGGCAAAGTTCAAAGTAACATCCGTGCAATAATTGTTTGTGTTTTCGAGTTTCAGCCACAATTCAAGCGCCGGTGTTTTTGATTTTTTATTGGGCGCCCACTTGTAGGAAAGTTTTACTCCTTCGGTTGTAGATAAATCTTTAAAATCAGCTTTTTTCTGTGCGAATAAATATCCGTTTAAAACGAAGAAAAAAACAGTCATTGCAATAAATACGTTACTTTTTAAATTCATGATTTTGATATTTTAAAATTTAGATTTTTAGTCCGATTATTACCACATCATCAATTTGATCGAGTTCCCCTTTCCATTCTTCAAACCGTTGTTCAAGTATCTCTTTCTGCATGTTCATGGTATGATGCTGAACATTGAGAAGCAATTCCTGCAGTTGTTTATACTTGAATTTCATTGCTTTTTCTCCGCCAAACTGATCCGCATATCCGTCAGAAAAAATGTAGATGGCATCTCCTTTGTGCAATGAAAAATAATGATTGGTGAACGAGCCCATCCGGTTATGAATACCAATCGGCATTTTGTCGGGTTTGAGTTCTAACAGTTGGCACACTTCGACCTTGCTCAGTGTGAAGTTGGCAGCGGCAGTCGGCAGTTTGGACATTTCACTGCCTCCTGTTTCCTGCTGACTGCTTACTATATAAAGCGGATTATTCGCCCCTGCATACTGCAACTCTTTTTTATCATGATCAATGATGCACAAAGCCACATCCATTCCATCCTGAGCTTCGCCCAGTTTGCCTGTCTGATGCAGGGATGTGATAACCCGGTCTCTGAGCAGATCGAGTATTTCGCTTGCTTTTACAACATTCTGCCGTGACTCATATAGTTTGTTTACGATTTCGTTCAGGAAAGCAATCCCCAGCATGCTCATGAAAGCACCGGGTACGCCGTGGCCTGTGCAGTCCACAGCGGCGACTATGAGTTTGTTTTCTTTTACCGTAGCCCAGTAAAAATCGCCGCTCACAATATCGCGGGGTTTAAAGAGAATAAAGAAATCTTCGATCCCGTGGGCTATGGATTCAACTGTGGGCAGCACGGCAGACTGGATTTGTTTGGCATAATTGATACTGTCCGTAATCTCATTTTTCTGTTCTGTAATAAGATCGCGCTGTTTAAGGGCGATATCCCGTTGCTTTTCCACTTCCTGCTCTGCGAGTTTTATTTTGGTGATATCAGAATCAATAGCGATAATTTTAATCAGGGCTCCTGCATGATCAAATATCGGGGTGAGGGTGGTCTGTAACCAGATTTCATCTCCGTTCTTTGTATAAGCATGGGAAGTATACATAACCGATTTTTGTTCCCTGATGCTTTTTTGCAGGTCTTCTTTAAAATTCAAATTAGAACTTACTTCCATCAGTTTATCGCTTTTTACGGCTTTAAATTCGTCAAGCGTATATCCGAACAGACGGATAAATCCGTCGTTGATCCATTCGATCACGCCATCCTGATCTGCTATGATAACCGCATTATCGGTTTTGCTTGCCACAACAGAAAGTTTTTCGAGTTCCTTATTGGTTTCTTCCAGTAATTCGGCCTGTGCCTGTATCTCTTCTTTTTGTTGCTGAAGTTCTTCATTTTTTGTTAAGATTTCTTCCTGTTGCTCTTTCAATATCTCGTTTGCCTTTTTCTTTTCGTTGAATTGCCGGTAAAGAAGAACAGAAAAAACAATGATGATTACGAACCCGGCAACAAACACCCAGAGAATAAGCCGTTGCTGCCTGATCTGCGTATCCTGCAGCGCCTTGTCTTTATTTAACAGAACAATGGCCTGCTCTTTCTTTTCTGTTTGATACTTGGTTTCAACATTTGTGATGAGGTCCAGGGTTTGTTCATTGAGCATGGAATCTTTCAGATCAACATACCGTTTATAATATTCCAATGCCACTTTGTTATTGCCCGTTTTTTCATAAGCATCGGAAAAAGCAAGATACACGTCGCGGATAATTTCTTTTTGCTTTACTTTTTTTAAGATGTCAAGGCTTTGGTTAAGGTTCTTAATGGCATTTTCATAATTACCCTTTTCAGTATATAAAAGCCCGAGTTTGTAATAGATTTCCGAGATATTTGTTTTACTGTCTAATTCTTCGGCTTTACTTAACGCTTCACGGTAATATTTCTCCGCCATTTCATATTTTTTAAGTTTGAAATAGGAATAACCGATACGTTTCGATAAATCCTGGATATATTCTTTATCTGCCGCCTCTCTTGCGCTGGTCAGAGCCGTATCATAATAGGCTATCGCTTTTTTATATTCGGCGGCATCATGGTAAGCCTGGCCGATACTGTTCAATGTGTTCATTATCCCGCGGTCGTCTTTCAGTTCTTTCATTAACTTATTTGCATTGCTGAAATACTCCAGCGCCTTGTCGTTATTGTATTTCCATATCTTGTCTTTTTCTTTTTCTTTATTCGGGGTTTTGGTTAATTCTATACTTTTATTCATGCTCTGATATACCAGGCCAATATTGATGTAATTGTTTGCAATACCCTGTTTATGCCTGAGTTTCTCAAAGTACTTTAACGACGTATTATAATTTTTTATGGCATCCGGGTATCTTCCCCATTCGTGAAAAACAGCGCCGATCATCTGGTAGGAGTTACCCAAACGCAGGGTGTCTTTCAAATCTTCAGAAATTTTCAAAGAACTTTTATAATAGTTCACAGCCGTTTCATAATCCCCTTTATTAAAGTAGATATTTCCGATTTTTACCTGCATCCCGGCCACTTCTTTCTTTTCATCAATTTTTACATAGATATCGAGCGCTTTGATATAATAACTGATGGCTTCATGGTTAATCCCCATCCTGTAATACATATAACCGATATTATACAGCAGATCGCCGCAGCCCTTATAATCCTTAAGGCTCTCTTTAAGGGTTAATGCTTTTTTGTAATGATCAATCGCAGCATCATACTTATTTTTTTTAAAATAAAAACCGCCCATGTTTTTTAATGCCTCCGCCTGTTCTTTCCGGTTATTGGATTTTTTTGCAATCCCGAAAGCCTGTTTTGAGAAATCAAAACTTTTATCGGGATCGGAATTCAAATAGGATTTAGATATCTGGTTCAGCGCGCATGCTTCATTTTTTTTATCATTTATTTTCTTTGACAAGTTCCATGCTTCATTTGATAAGTCAATGCTTTTATTTTTGTTTGATGCAGCATATTCTTCAGCAAGCTGCAAAAGAACAGGTATTTTAGCAGCGTTATCCTTTGCATTTTTCAAAAGGGTTTCAAGACTGTCGGTTTTGGAAATATCTTTGCAGAAAGAAAGTAAAGGAATAAACAGCAGAAGCAGAAAACATGCAACGTATAGTCTTAGGTTGATCATAGTTAAAAAATTTCACTATAAAAATAGCAATGCTTTATTGAAATGCAAAATTAATCTGAAATTTTCATTTTGGTTTTCGCTTATTTGAAAACGAGTCCGCATGAATCCAATATTTTCTGTGATACTGGTATAATGGTATTAAATTTGTATTATTTTTGTAAAACATTAAAATTTTAGTTATGAAATCTGTGAAAATTGTATTGTTCCTCATAGGAATAACAATTTATTCTTATGGACAGAGCCCGTATATTGGGGCAAAATACGGTATCGGCATCACAAAACTTACCAACAAGCATATCACGAATAATGCAGATTCGATGCGATCCATTTTTTCCACAGGCAGCAATTATAGCCTTTACGGAGGCATAACATTTACCGACAGGATTGCGCTTCAGGTAGAATTGGTATATAATTCTCTCAATCAAAAATACCAGGGCGATGTTTTAGGCGGATACCAATCCATAACTGAAATTAAGACATTTGATGTCCCTGTGATGCTTCAGGTTGGAAAATGGGTTTATGCGGAAGCAGGGCCTGTGTTAAATGTTCTTTTAAAAGCGGAATTCAAATCATTAAGCGATTCGCTCAACAGCGCTGACGTTACAGATAAATTTGATAAGACAACCTGGGGTATTGCTTTTGGCGGAGGCGGAAGGCTGAACCTTGGCGAACATTTTGCATTGAACCTGGGAGTGAGGGCTTATATCGGTATTAAAGATTTCGGGAACGGGGTGGATGCATTAGGACAAGATATACATGATTATAATACTACCGGATGGAGCGTCGGGCTAAACGGCGGACTCAGGATAAGATTCTGACTCGAATTACAGATAATATTTATACCCCCTGTTGAATCTTATTATTAGATTTTTTACTAAATTTGTATTCCATTTTTTTAAAGTTTTATACTATGTATAAAGTCTATGTTATAGGCTCTATTATTATATTATGACTTAATAAAATTTTGAAAATAGATACATCTTTTTAAGTTGGTACAAAACAACCTAAACAGAGTATTTGCGTCTTATTATTGATAATTTTGGACTATTTTAAAAAAAAATAATATACTTTATTGGAATAAATTTGTAGCTTTTTCTACAGGGATAATTTTATTCTTATTTATCACTACTGATTTTAGTTATTCGCAATATGGTCCCTGCGATGCAACGGTTCCCATTTATAATGTAAACCTTTCCGGAAACCCTGACAGTATCTGGATTCAACCGGGCATTATGAGAGACGGTTCCTGTTGCGGTTACAATCATCCGCCGAACAGTTGCGTGAAATTTATTGTTACTCTTGATCCCGCCGCACAGGGCATCACGTTCAATGTGATTGACGGAGCTTTGCCACAAAACCTTGAGTGGCAACTGATGAATCCGGCACAGACAGATTGTGATCCCACCACTTACCCGGCCGGTGTTCCTGTATGTCTTGATGATCCCGGCCCGCATATAATTATTTTCTGCAAACCCGGCGGGAATGAAAATACGTATTCCATTACATCTATACAGGCTCCTTCTGTTTCCGGAGATATCATTGTAAATGATGGATGCACGGATGTGATACAAACCGCAGGATTTGATGTCCCTTCTCTGCAATATAATTCAGTATATCCGGGAGCGCCGGGTGCATATAATTATTTGCTCAGCTGTTCAACAGGATGCGCCTCTGCATCCGTCACGGGACAGGCAGGGCTTCCTGCTTATGTGGATTACGAGGTATGCGGTATGCCCATCGGATCGTGTTATGCCATGGAGGTATGCGATACGGTACGCGTATATTTTAATCCTTCGCTTACTGTTAATATTGCTCCTCAAAACCCCACCATCTGTTACGGTGATAACGAGGCTAGCCTCACAGCCCATGGTAACGGAGGCTATCCCCCGTATTCGTTTCAATGGAGCACCGGAGATACCTCTCAAACCATTACTGTCGGAGTTGGCAACTATTCTGTTACAATCCATGATGCTTCAGGTTGCCCGCCAAATTCTGATAATGTAACTGTTTCTTATTATATTTTGCCTATTATTGCCAATGCCGGTCCTGATCAGACAATATGCACCAACAACCTCCCGGTTCATATCAGCGGGTCGGTAAATGGCGCATCAGGAGGGATATGGGTTGGAGGGAACGGAATAATCAGCCCTTCGAATACTTCCCTGAATATTGATTATACACCAACCGCACAAGAAATATCTGACGGAGGATTTGATCTTTCGCTGATAACAACAGAAAATAGCAATTGTCCGGGAGACACAGACTCGGTTCATGTTACTATTTTCGTATTCCAGGCATCTCTCATAGATTCTGCAGACGTTACCTGCTTTGGAGATAATAATGGTTCTGCAACAGCATTAGCAGGAGCAGGCACCGCCCCGTTTACATATGATTGGTCTGACGGCGCTCATAATGCTAATGATACCGGCCTTTCAGGAGGAACCTATTTTGTAACCGTAACCGATGCTGTCGGATGTTTCGATATCCTTTCCGTAACCATATCAGAACCTTTACCATTGATAGCGACTATAACCGCGACGATAACTCCATGCCAGGCTAATTTGGGATCGGCAACTGTTAATCCGTCTGGTGGCGTGCCGGGATATTTATATCAATGGAGCGATTCGGCATCACAGACAACACAGACAGCAACCGGCTTAGGCGCCGGGTTTTATACTGTTACGGTAACCGATGCATCTTCATGCAGCGAAATATTTGGCATTTCTGTTGACAACGAAGGCCCTCCATATGTTGCTATTTCAGATTCTGTAATGGTTTCATGCCACGGAGGAAGCGATGGAAGCGCCACAGCATTAATCACAACTGCCGGAGTTCCTCCGCATACTTTTCTTTGGAGCGATGCATTAAACCAGACAACGCCTGTTGCAACCGGCCTGTCGGCAGGAACCTATATAGTGGTTGTAACCGATTCTTTAGGATGTGTAGGTTCAGATATGGTTACAATAACAGAACCCACTGCTATTTTTTCCACAACGAGTTCTCAGGATATTTCATGTTTTGGTTTTGCCGATGGATATGCAGTTGTTATGCCATCAGGAGGAAATCCACCTTATACCTTTCTGTGGTCGAATAGCCAGGTTTCCGCAAGCATCAGCGGTTTAACCCAGGGGCTTTATATCGTTACTATTACAGATCAGAATTTATGCCAGCACATAGACTCTGCGATAATCAATATGCCTTTACCTTTGGGTGTCACCATTTCTAATATAAATGATGTGAGTTGTTATGGCCTGTCAAACGGATCGGCATCTGTGAGCGGGATAAACGGAACACCCCCGTATTCATATTCCTGGTCAGGCGGACAGTCGTCTCAGACAATAACCAATCTGAATCCTGGAACATATCAGGTAACTGTTACTGATCATAATAATTGTACCACTTCGGCAACAATAACTATAAATGAACCTGCGCAGTTAAGCATTGCAGGCAGTGTTCAAAATATTTCCTGTTATGGACTCACTACCGGTATAGTTGATATTACTGTTTCCGGGGGTACTACACCATATCTGTATGGATGGTCGAATGGCCAGGTGACTGAAGATATTATTTTTGTAAACGCCGGGAATTATTCTGTAACTATAGTAGATGCCAATGGCTGTAGTTCCAGCCAGAATTTCACAATTTCACAGCCCAATGACTTAGTTATTTATTCAAGCGTTAACAGTATTTCCTGTTATGGTCAACATGACGGTTCTATAAATAATTTTGTTTCCGGCGGTACTCCTCCTTATACTTTTTCATGGTCAAATTCAGCGTCAACTGAAGACTTGGTAAATCTTTCCCAGGGCGCTTACAGCCTTACGGTAACGGATGCCAATTCATGTACTGCCTCAGGAACCATGATAATTACCGAACCTGCATTATTTACTTCAACTATTACTTTCACAACAGAGTTTAACGGGTACAGTGTCCAGTGTTACGGGGATACTGTAGGTTTTATTAACCTGATAGTTACCGGGGGTGTAGCGCCCTACGAATATCTGTGGAGCAATAACTCCACAAACATTGACCTTTATAATGTAGGCGCAGGCAGTTATTCCGTAACGGTTACGGACGCCCATAATTGTATAACTACCAATGACACTGTTTTGACACAGCCCCCGCAACTTATAGTAACTATTGATATTACTGATGTTTCATGCTATGGTGGAATGAACGGCGGAGCAGACCTGACTGTCGCGGGCGGACTCCCTGCTTATTCTTTTATCTGGAGCACTACTGCTTCAACCGAGGATTTAACAAGTGTCCCTGCCGGAATATATTATATACAGGTGACAGATTCCAATAACTGCTCCTATCTTGATTCTATTATCATTGATGAACCCTCTCTTTTAGTTATTACATGTTCGCCTGATACTATCATTTGTAAAAATACTCAGGCAATAATAAACACAAATGTTACCGGAGGCGTACAGCCTTATGATTTTTACTGGAACGATTCGCTGGGGCTTGATGTATTAACCATTTCTCCTTCTTCTGACACAACTTTTAATATATATGTTCAGGATGCAAATAATTGTTTTTCCGACAGTGTGATTGCTGCCATTCATGTCTTCCCTCCCCTGAATCTTTCTGTTTCAACTACAGACGATTCGGTTTGTATCGGAAGTTCCACCCAGATTACAGCGGTAATCAGCGGCGGTTATAATAATTTAAATACGCTTTATTACCAAAACCAGGTTATTTCGTCTCCCTATACTATTACCCCGGTTGCGACACAAGACTGGATATTCATGGCTAAAGACAGTTGCAATGTGAAGGCCTGGGATACAATAACCATTTATGCTCTTCCTATACCAATGATCACAGCTATTAATATTACAGATGCATTTTGTCATGGACAACCTTCGGGCAGCATTGACCTGACTGTTGCCGGAGGCACTCCCGGTTATTCTTTTTACTGGAATCCGACCGGATCTACTGAAGATTTATTAAATGTCCCGGCAGGCACTTATTATGTACAGGTAATTGATGCCAATTCCTGTTTTACTTCAGATACCATGGTCATTCATGAACCTCCCGGAATGTTTATCACCTGTTCTCCGGATACCATCATTTGCAAAAACTCTTCAGTAACAATCAATGCGTTTGCTTCAGGAGGACAACTTCCGTATATATTTTACTGGAATGGCACACCCGGGATTGATATATTAACCATTTCGCCACCCTCGGATACTACCTTTTATATTTATGTCAAAGATGCAGACAACTGTACTTCCGATAGTGTTATTACAAATATAAATACTTACCCTGCTGTAAATCTTACCATATCCACACCCAATGATTCGGTTTGCATCGGGAATTCCACACAAATCTATGCTACCATAAGCGGCGGGTATGACGGCTCTGCTTTGCTTTATTTTCAGAACCAGGTTGTTTCATCCCCTTATACGGTTACACCGAATACAACTCACGATTGGATATTAATGGCAAAAGACAGTTGCAATGTAGAGGCTTTTGATACGCTTACTATTTTTGCACTTCCGGTTCCCATGATCACTGCCGTAGATGTTTCGGATGTTTTATGCCATGGTGAATCTACAGGAAATATTTATCTGACAATTTCAGGCGGCACACCCGGTTTCACGTATTTATGGAACTCTACGGCCTCATCGAAAGATCTGCTTAATGTTCCTGCAGGGACATATTATGTCCAGGTGATTGATACCAATAACTGTTATACATCAGATACAATGCTTGTAAATGAACCTTCCGAATTATTAATTTCCTGTTCTCAGGACACCGTTATTTGTAAAGGATCACAGGCTGTTTTAAGCGCTACGGCGAATGGCGGCGTTCTGCCTTATTCTTACTACTGGAATGGAAATCCCGGCTTTTCAATTCTAACCGTTTCTACTAATTCAGACACTGCTTTTCATATTTATGTCCGTGATGCCAATGGCTGCAATTCTGATTCTGTATTAACTAATATTTTTACTCATCCCAATGTAATGCTTTCATTATTTACAACCACCGATTCATTATGTGCCGGTTCAGCAGCCCAGATTTATGCAGTTACCAGCAGCGGTCATGGCGAAACCTCCCTGTTCAATAATAATATGCAGATGATACAATCACCCTATACGGTTTATCCGAACAACACAACGGATTATATTTTGATTGCCCGGGACAGTTGCGGTACCAAAGCGTATGATACGGTAACCATACATACGATGCCTGTTCCTACTGTTTCAATTACGGCAAATCCGTATATGGGATGCGAACCACTTTTAGTAAAATTTAATTGTACGACGAATCCGGTATGTCAGAATTTTTATTGGAATTTTGGAGACGAAGATGAAATTTCATTTGCAATTAATCCCGAACATCTCTATCAAATCAGTGGAATTTTTGACATCAACCTTACCGTAACAACTCCATTCGGTTGCAACCAGAGCTTATTGATCTCCGATATGATAACCGTACATCCAAAGCCTGAAGCGCGTTTTGATTATGATCCCATTCTTCCCAATATTTTAAATCCTTTAGTAAGTTTTTATAATTATTCCACAGAAGAGACCATGAGTGTCTGGTCGTTCGGAGACGGAGACAGTTCGGGCGCCATAAAACCGGTTCACCTGTATTCAAGACCCGGAGATTACAGGGTTACACTCACTGTTCAGAATGTATATGGATGCAGGGATACTGCCATAGCTGACTTAAAAGTAAAAGATGAATTTACCTTTTATGCGCCATCTGCATTTTCACCCGATCATAATGATATAAACGAATATTTCAGCGTTTACGGATATGGCATTAACCCGTCTACTTTTGTTTTATATATTTTCGACCGGTGGGGAGAAGTGATTTATACAACTACTAAACTTCATGCAATGGCTGACGGAGGCATGTACAGCGAACCCTGGGATGGAAGTGTAAAAAGAAAAATACTATTTGCACCCAATGATATATACACCTGGCTTGTTCAATATAAAGACATTAAAGGTGCATTTAAGCAACACGCGGGTGCCGTCACCATATTACGTTAATGCTGGTAAGCTTTTTCAGTACGGATATTTAATGAAACAGGCGATGAATAGACCCCTGAATTTGTTTTAAAATTAAATCATTATCTTTGTATTTCACTTCTTACAGAAGTTATTCTAAAAGTTAAACCATAAAAAAATTAAAGCTATGAAGAATTTGAGAATTTTATTTATTGCGTTTTTGTCCGTTGCTTTTTTACTTACATTGAATAATAAAGTATTTGCCGGTAATGACAAAGAAATTAAAATTAAAACGGAATTCCATTGCGCAAACGGTAAAGCCACTATTGAAAAGGAAATGGCTAAAGTAGACGGCGTGAAATCCGTTGTTGCCGACCTGGAAACAAAAGTTGTTACCATAAAGTATGACCCAGCGAAACAGGATAAAGATAAATTGGCTGCTGCGCTCGAAAAAATAGGTTATAAAAATGAATTTACAAAGCCGGGTACAAAAGTTAAAAGCGCCTGTTCGCACGGCGAAGAAGGGAAAAAATAAAAAACAGTCATCACCCGCATCACCCTTCTGTAACCCTCATAAAACCCATGAAGTCAAATTAAATTTCAAAAAGAGTAGTTAACAAAAGTTGATTACTATATAATTGAAAGGGTTTGATTGTCATTATCTGTTGAAGAAATGGTAAAATTCGGATACATACCTGTTACCGTTGTTGCACCTGTACCGTTATATTTATTCAGTGCCGCCGCCAGATTCAGGGCAAACGCATGAAGATTTTTAAAATTAAACAGGACGCTCCGACCTGCCTGCCGGCAGCTACCGTGTGGACACAAATATTATTAGCTTTGTCGCAAAAAAAAGATGAATAAAATAAGCCATAAACCAAACTTTCAAGGAATATTTTCTGACAAACGCTTAGATAAACGTGGAGATATTATCGGCTCCTTACT